>NZ_JBDPLT010000029.1:0-92677 GCF_039871775.1 Plantactinospora sp. B5E13 | reverse complement strand
CCTTCTCGAACGGCACCTCATTGTCATACGCACCCAACGTCACATCACGAACCCGCCCCAACAACTCCACAAACGACGGATCCCCCGAAAGATCCGTCCGCAACACCACCAGATTCGTGAAATAACCGACCAGACGTTCCAGTTCGGGTTCGTCCCGGCCGAGCACCGTGGCACCGACCGCCACGTCGTCCTGACCCGAATACCGCGACAACACCACCTTCACCGCCGCCGCCAACACCACGAAGAGCGACACCCCGTGTTCCTGGGCGAAGGCGCGTAGCCGGGCGCAGAACCGCGCGTCCCGGCGGTCGGTGAACGCCTCCGCCGAGAACGACGGCACCGGCGGGCGGGGCCGGTCGGCGGGCAGTTCGAGGGCGGGCACCCCGGCCAGCCGCTCCTGCCAGTACCCGAGTCGGCGTTCGAGGGCGTCCCCCCGCAGCCACTCCCGCTGCCAGACGGCGAAGTCGCCGAACTGCACCGGCAGTTCGGGCAGCGCCGGCTCCCGACCGGCCGCCAGGGCGGCGTACGCCTCGGAGAGTTCCTCGGCGATAACCCCGAGAGACCAGCCGTCGGTGCAGATGTGGTGCATGGTGAGACAGAGCAGGTACTCCGCCTCGGCGAGCCGCACCACCCGGGCCCGGAACAGCGGACCGGCCGCCAGGTCGAACGGCCGGCGCGCCTCCTCCGCCGCCTCCCGCATGGCCCGCTCGGCGGCCTGGGCCGCCGGCAGGTCGGCGAGGTCGGTGACCGGCAGTTCGACCCCGGCCGGGAGGACGACCTGGTGCGGCACGCCGTCCGTGGCCCGGTAGACGGTTCGCAGGACCTCGTGCCGACGTACGACGACGGTGAGCGCCGCCCGCAGCGCGGCCAGGTCGACCGCGCCGCGTAGCCGGTAGACCCGGGGCACGTTGTACGACGAGCCGCCCGGGCTCAACTGCTCGATGAACCAGAGCGCCTCCTGTCCGAAGGACAACGGCGAATTCGTCAGTTGGTCCATTCCCCCACCTTCGTCGTACAAGGGATCGATCGTGGCCACGGCGGCCGGGCGGACAGTCAGGACGCCAGGGGATAACCCGGCAGCGGGTACCGTCGGCACAGCTCGGCCACCGTCCGCCGGACCTCGGCCCGGACGTCGGGGTCGAGTTGGTACGACTCGTCACTGGTCGGTTTGACGTGGCACAGGATGTGGTCGAGGAGCCGGGCGAGCACCGGCATCTGGTCCGGTCCCATTCCACGCTGGGCGAGGGTGTTGGTGCCGAGACGCATCCCGCTGGCCACCGTGGGCGGGCGGGTGTCGCCGGGGATCCGGTTCTTGTTGACGACGATGCCGCAGCTCTCCAGGGCGGATTCGGCGACGGTGCCGGTCAGCCCGTGACTGACCAGGTCGACCAGGACCATGTGGTTGTCGGTGCCGCCGAAGAGCACCGCGAAGCCCTCGGCGGACATGCTGTCGGCCAGGGCGGCGGCATCCGCCACGATCAACTCGGCGAGTTCCCGGAACTGCGGTGTGGTGACGAGTCCGAGGGCGTGCGCCTTGGCCGCGACCGCGGCGAGGTTGGGGGTCCCCTGGCTGAGTGGGAAGATGGCGCGGTTGAGGGCCTGGGCCAGGGTCGGTCCACCGGGGCGGACCGGGGTGTCGTGGTCGGCGCCCAGCAGGATGAGACCGCCCCGGGGGCCGTAGAGCTGCTTGTAGGTGCTGGTCGTGGTGACGTGCGCGTGGTCGATCGGGCTGGGGTGGAGTCCTGCGACGACCAGGCCGGCGATGTGCGACACGTCCGCGACCAGCCAGGCGCCGACGGCGTCGGCGATCTGGCGGAACGCGGCGAAGTCGAGCGTACGTGGGTAGGCGCTGGCGCCGCAGACGATCACCCGGGGACGGTGCCGCTCGGCCAGTTCGCGTACGGCCGGCAGGTCTATCCGGCCGTGTTCGTCGAGTCCGTAGTGGACGGCGTCGAAGTAGCGCCCGGTGACGCTCGCGGCGGCCCCGTGGGTGAGGTGCCCGCCGGCGTCGAGGTCGAGCGCGAGCATCGTCTCGCCGGGCCGCATCAGGCTGAACAGCACGGCGAGGTTGGCGGAGCTGCCGGAGTGCGGCTGCACGTTCGCGTGGTGGGCGCCGAACGCGGCGCGGGCGCGTCGGACCGCGATCCGTTCGACCTCGTCGGCGACCTCGCAACCCGCGTGGTACCGGGCCCCGGGGTATCCCTCGGCGGTGATGTTGCCCAGCGCCGTACCGGCGCTGGCCAGTACGGGAGGCGGTGCGACGCTGGAGGCCGCGACCATCATGAGGGTGTTGCTCTGCCGGTGCAGATCTTGTTCGAGCAGCGTGAAGAGCTCCGGATCGCGCTGTGCCAACTCCTCGAACGCGAGGTGCTGGAAATCCTTCAGACTGCCAGGTGAAGCGCTATTTGAGCGCACGCCGTCCAGAGTCATCGGCCCCCCATTCTGCGCGATAGCCGAGCGAGAGTCTATAGGCACGAAGCGACGGATCGGTTCCGCGATATTCGGGCATAGTCCCCCGTC
Source organism: Plantactinospora sp. B5E13 (assembly GCF_039871775.1). Classification (NCBI taxonomy): domain Bacteria; kingdom Bacillati; phylum Actinomycetota; class Actinomycetes; order Micromonosporales; family Micromonosporaceae; genus Plantactinospora; species Plantactinospora sp. B5E13. The sequence goes on along the minus strand of NZ_JBDPLT010000029.1, from coordinate 90,157 downwards.
CCGTCATCACTCGGACCTCCGACAGAACGGCGACCAGCAGACATACGACAGTTACGGCAAGATCGGATCAACAACTGACCCACCGTCGGTTCCCATCCGGCACAAATCTGGTCACAAAGGCCGCGACCACGGCTGCGACCTGCGGTTTTTCGGTATTCCGCAACCACCTCGCACGACCCGCGACAGCCACCCGAGGCCCCGCGGACAACGTCCGGAGTCGATTACCTGATCATCTCGGTCCGCGCGGAACAGCAATAAGAAAGATCATCGACGGCATCCGGAGGGTGGGTACGACATGCTGTCCCCAGCTGATCTTCCATGGCTGGCCGGACAGCACGCGAGGGCCCCCGGGAATGCGACATCCGTATTGACGCGAATCGCGGCTGACACCATACTGCCCTTCGGCGATACTCGTCACGGCACGGACGCCGGTCCGCGTCGGAGCACTCGGTCCGGGTGGTCGCCGGAATCCGGTGCACTCCCTGCCCGCGGCGCAGACGCGGCCCGTCAGACACGTGTCGCGGGCCGGTCGTCGGCCCCGTCGGGCCAGGCGGGGGCGGCGGAGGTCCCGGGTCGTTTCGGACCCGGCGCGGCGGCGGTCGGCACGGGCGGGTTCGTCGCGCGGGGACAGCGAGGTTCGGCTCGCACGGGGGAGGCGTTTTGTTCGGCGACGGTTCCGGCACGTTTCAGGTCGTACTCAACGCCCGGGGCCAGCGTTCGGTGTGGCCACTCGGCCGGCAACTGCCGGCGGGCTGGTCCGCCGAGGGCGAGCCGACGGACTTCGCCGCGGCACTCGCGTACGTCGAACGCGCCTGGACCGATCTGACGCCCCTCCCCCCCACGGCACCGGCGGAGCCCGGACACCCCGATCTCCCGGCCATGGCCCGGCCGGACGGCCCGGAGCCGGCCCGTACCACCGGGCCGGACACCGCTCCCCCCCTGGCCGGGCAGCGCTCCGATCCCTTCCTCCCGCTGCTCTGGTGGCCCGGTGGTGGTTTCCGTGGCGCACCCCGGCCGATGCCCGCCCCCGAGGCTGGCGATCCCGGCGAGGAACTGGTGACCGCCCTGGCGGCGCTGCTGTTGCGTTACGGCACGGCGCGGGATCTGCACCTCACCCTGCGCGGGGAGGACCGACGCGAGGACCTCCGCCTGCCCTATTCCGCCCTCGGACCCGTCGACTCGGCGCTCGGTCCCACGCTGTCCGCCATCCGACAGGCGGTCCGGACGACCCGCCGAGCCGCCGGCGGCGGCGACATCCAGGGGACATTGCGACTACGCCCGCAAACCGGCGAGCCCGACGACGAACGCCAGCCCTGGCTCGTCCTGACCGACGGTTCGCTGCGTTGGGAGGGCCCGGACTCCCCGGTCGACCCCCAGGGCCCGGACCGGGTGCTCGCCCATCTCCTCGCGTTCGTACACGCCGCCCGGACGGCGGCGGAGACGCCGGTCGGCCTGGTACCGATCCTGACACCGGGTGAACGGGACCTGATCGCGCGGGTGAACGCCACCGGGCGCCCGGAGCATCCGACACCGCTGCTGCACCGCCTCGTCGAGGAGGCCGCCGCCCGGTACCCCACGGAGACCGCGGTCGTGCACGGCGAGGTCCGACTCACCTTCGCCGAGTTGGACGCCCGGGCCGCCGCCCTGGCCGCGGCGCTCGTCGCGCGGGGAGCCGGCCCCAACCGGCGGGTCGGGGTGCTCGCCACCCGTGGCGCCGAGTTCGTGGTCGCGGTGCTCGGCGTGCTGAAGGCCGGTGCCGCGTACGTTCCGCTCGACCCGGGGCTGCCCCCGGCGCGTCTGGCCACGCTGCACCGCCTCGGCGCGGTCGTCGACCTGGTCGCGGAGGAGCGGCACGCCGACCGGGCCCGTGGGCTCGGGGCCGACCCGCTCGTGCTGGGCGTGTCGGATCCGGTCGACGGAACCCCGGCCGCCGCCCCGGCCGCGGTCGCCCCGGACGACCTGGCCTACGTCATCTTCACCTCCGGCTCCTCCGGAGAGCCGAAGGCCGCGCTCCTGGACCACCGTGGCCGGGTGAACATGATCGAGGACCTGAACTCCCGGTTCGCCCTCGGTCCCGGCGACCGCAGCCTGGTCGTCTCGTCCCCGAGTTTCGACATGTCGGTCTACGACATCCTCGGCACCCTCGCCGCCGGTGCGACCGTGCTGCTGCCCGACCGCGACCTGGAGTACGACGTCCGGCACTGGGCCGAGTTGGCCGACCGGGAGGGTGCGACGGTCTGGCACTCGGTCCCGTCCTCGATGGAGATCTACCTGCGGACGGTCGGCGACCGCGCGATGGGGCGCTTCCGCCTCTTCCTGCTGGGCGGCGACTGGATTCCGGTGGACCAGCCGGCCCGGCTGCGGCGGCTCTTCCCCGACTGCCGGGTGGTCAGTCTCGGTGGCGCCACCGAGGTGTCGGTGGACAGTGTGGTCTACGAGGTCACCGACGCCTGCGACGGCTGGCGGTCGGTGCCGTACGGCCACCCGCTGGCCAATCAGACCGCCTACGTCGTCGACGGGTTCGGCGGGCTGGCCGGGGTGGACCAGGTCGGTGAGCTGGTACTCGGCGGTGTCGGTGTCGGCTGGGGGTACGACGGCCGTGCAGGGTTCACCGCCGAGCGTTTCGTCCCGGACCCGTTCGGACCACCGGGTGGCCGGCTCTACCGCACCGGTGACGCCGCCCGGCTGCGTCCGGACGGCGACGTCGAGCTGCTGGGCCGACTCGACCAGCAGGTGAAGATCGGCGGTGTGCGGATCGAGCTGGGCGAGATCCAGGCCGTGCTGCGGGAGCATCCGGCTGTCGCCGACACGGTGGTGGTGCCCCGGAGGGCTGCCGACGGTCGGGCCCGGTCGCTCGCCGGTTTTGTCGTCGCCCGGCCCGGAGTCGACCTCGACGGCCTGACCGACCGGCTGCGTGGACACCTGGTGGAACGGCTGCCGGCGACGATGGTGCCGGCGCAACTCACCGTGTTGGACGCGCTGCCGGTGAACGTCAACGGCAAGGTGGACCGTCGGGCTCTGGAGGCGGCGGTGTCGGTGTCGGAACCGGGCGTCGCCGGACGACCGGGGCCGGACGCCGCTGGCGACGCCGGGGCCGTCAGCGGCGGTCCGGGGGCCGCCGACGAGGTGACCGACGTCGTGGCGCAGGTCTGGGCCGACGTCCTCGGCCTGCCCGAGCGGCCGACAGCACAGTCGTCCTTTCTCGACCTGGGAGGTGGTTCTCTCGCTGCTATCCAGGTGGCGAACCGGCTGAGCCGTCGGTTCGCGGCCGAGGTCAGGGTGGCGGACCTGTACACCGCGCAGACCGTGGCCGAGGTGGCCGCGGTGGTCCGGCGACGCAGTGGTTCCGCGGCGGCCCGGCCCACGCTCACCCGCAGGACCGGTGGTCGACCCACCTGATGATCACGGGCTCACCCGGGCAGGCACTTCGCCCCGTTGCGGGACGTGGACCGCCGGGCACGCGACACCGACGCCACAAACATTTCCTGATGGTGTACGCGAATGGACGCCCGCCATCAGACCCCGCATCTACCCCGTCGCCGGCCACGTCGACGTCCGGGCGTTTTTCGCTTCCTTTCCACAATAATCTCGACGTCTTTCGGTAACAACTCGGCGCCACCGGCCCATCAGACATTACCGCAGCATCCGGACACAATATTTACGAGCCAGATACCCATTGAAAACAATCTTGGTGACGGTTATTATTCCACCGGGGCGGAACAACGATCTGGACCCGCCCGGCAGCCCAGCTGGCGGCGGCAGATGAAGGCTGCCCATCAATTCCTACCCCAGCTTTTCCATTACGCATGTCCGCCGACCACCGGACGAGGGGGAAGTCTGTGCACGATCCGGATTATCTGATCAAGGAACTGGACCAGCACGTCGAGACACGGATCTCTGCGGACGCCGTCGCGCAGGCCCGCCGGAACTTCTCCTACCTTGGCTACGCCAAGGTGCCGTTCCTGGCGCCACAGACAGTCAAGGACGCCGTCGCCGACGAGGTCAACCGGCTCATCGAGGGGGCCAGCGTACGGCGTGACCTGGAGTTCAAGGAGACGGACTACAGCCCTCGCCGGATGCGGAACGTCCGCCGCGCCGAGATCGCCGAGTACGGCAACGTGATCAAGCGGCTCTACTCCGCCGAACCGCTGCTGCGCGCGATGAGTCAGGTCGCCGGCGAACAGGTCCTGCTCTGCCCCTACGAGCCGGAACAGTTCGTGATCACCTACCTGGAACGTGACGGGGACACCCACGGCTGGCACTGGGACGATTACAGCTTCGCTCTCGTATGGGTGCTCGAATGCCCACCCGTACAGGACGGCGGGTTCGTCCAGTGCGTACCGGGAACCACCTGGAACAAGAACGACCCACAGATCAACAAGACGCTCGTATCCCGCCCCATCTATTCCATTGAACTCTTCCCGGGCGACCTCTACCTGATGCGGACCGACACCACCCTGCACCGCGTCTACCCGGTACAGAATGGACAACGGAAGATAATCAACATGGGCTACGCGTCGGCCGCCGACCTACGCCGTCCGATGTCGCACGAGACCATGGACAATCTGTGGGCCGACCCGGCTCTGACGGGAGAGTGATCGAGGTGTCCGGAAGGCAACGACCCAATCCACGCCGGATCGTGCTCGCGTTCTCCGGCGGACTGGACACCTCCGTCGTCCTGGTCTGGCTCCGCGAGCGCTACCAGTGCCCGATCACCGCGTTCATCGCCGACCTCGGCCAGGGTGCGGAGCTGGACACGGCGGCGCGCAAGGCCGAGCGGCTCGGCGCCGACGACATCCGGGTGGTCGACCTGCGGGACGAGTTCGCCGGGGACTACGCCTTCCCGATGTACCGCGCCGACGCCCTCTACGAGGGTCAGTACCTGATGGGCTCCTCCATCGGCCGTCCGTTGATCGCCGCGGCACAGCTGCGGCTGGCCGAGGAGGTCGGTGCCGACGCGGTGGCGCACGGCGCCACCGGCAAGGGCAACGACCAGGTCCGCTTCGAACTCACCTACGGTGCGCTGCGACCCGACATCCGGGTGATCGCCCCGTGGCGGGAGTGGGAACTGGAGTCCCGCAGCGACCTGCTGGCCTTCGCCGAGAAGCACGGCATCGAGGTCGACCTGAGCAGCGGGGAACGACCCTACTCGATCGACTCCAACCTGCTGCACACCTCGTACGAGGGGGAGGCGTTGGAGGACCCGGCCCAGGCCGCCCCGCCCGGCCTGCTGACCCGGGTCCGTGACCTGGTCGACGCGCAGGCCGAGCCGGAAACCGTCCGGATCGCATTCGAGGCCGGCAATCCGGTCGCCGTCGACGGGGTCAAGCTCGGGCCGGCCGGCGTGCTGCAGCGCCTGGACGAGATCGGCCAACGGCACGGCATCGGGCGCCTCGACATCGTGGAGAACCGGATCTTCGGCATGAAGACCCGCAACATCTACGAGGCGCCCTCCGGCACACTGCTCTGGCAGGCGCACCGGGCGGTGCAGTCGCTGGTACTCGACCCCGAGGTGCTGCATCTGAAGGACGAGCTGATGCCGAGGTACGCCAGCCTCGTCTACCGCGGTCTCTGGTTCGCCCCGGAGCGGCTGATGCTGCAGACCGCCATCGACTGGAGCCAGCAGTCGGTGACCGGGGAGGCGTCGTTGCTGCTCTACCGGGGCAACGTCCAGGTGGTCGGACGCAGCTCGCCACACAGCCGCTACGACGCCGCCTTCGCCACCTTCGAGGCGGACGATGTCTTCGACCAGCACGACGCCACCGGATGGCTGCGGGTGAACACGGTCCGGTTCCGTGCCGGCCGTCGTCCCCGGCCGGCCGGTGACGACACCGTGCAGGCCATGGCGAGCGAGGTACCGGCCCCGTGAGGATCGCGTTTCTGGGGTACGGCGAACTCGGCGCGAACGTCCTGCGGGGCGTGCTGGCCGAACACGAGGTCGTGCTGGTGGTGACCCACCGGGCCGACTTCTCCGGGCTCGGTGAACCGGACGTCGAGCTGGTCGCGGGTGAGCTCGGCGTCCCGGTGTGGTATTCCGCCCACGCCCGCGAGCCGGAGCTGCACGAGCGGCTGCGCGAGGCGCGACCCGACGTGATCCTCTCGACCAACTGGCGGACCCGGGTACCCGCGGAGGTGCTGTCGATCCCGCACCGGGGCGCGATCAACGTGCACGACGCCCTGCTCCCCCGGTACGCCGGCTTCGGCGCGGTGAACTGGGCGATCCGCAACGGTGAGACGGAGACCGGGCTGACCGTGCACTACATGGACCGGGAACTCGACACCGGGCCGGTCATCACCCGCAAGGTGGTGAAGATCGGTCCGCACGACTCGGCCGGGTATGTGCTGAACAATCTCCTCGCCGAGTACGTACCCGTCACGCTGCGCGCGCTGGAACTGGTCGAACAGGGGCATCCTGGTGAGCCGCAGCCGCAGACCGGCGGGTCGTTCTACCACCGCATCGGCGAGGCGGACACCCGGATCGACTGGGGGGCGAGCACCACCAGCGTCTACAACCTGATCCGGGGCCAGTCCGACCCGTTCGTGAACGCCTGGACGACACACGACGGGCTACGGCTCTGGATCAAGGCGGCCAGCCAGCCACAACGGGCCCACGGCGGCACGCCGGGGCGGATCATCAAGGCCGCGGAGGACGGTGTGGCGGTCGCCTGCGGGCAGCCGGGCGATCCGGACGCACGTGGGGTGATCCTGCTCCAGGTCCAGGCCGACGGCGCACCACCCGTACGCGCCGTCGACTATTTCCTGCGCTTCGGGGATTATCTCCGGTAACGGACCGACCGCGACCGTGGGCGTGTCTCCACCGGCGGTGGAGACACCCCCACGCGGGTCAGCCGGCGGCGACCGCCTCGATCTCCAACAGCCAACGTCGGTCGTAGATGCCGGTAATGATGATCGTCAGGGCGACCTGGTGGTCCTTCAGGAACTCGTCCCGGATGCGACTGTTCTCCTCGCGGTACCGTCGGTCGCTAAGAAATGTGGTGACCTTGACCAGGTTGTGCGCGTCCATGTCTGCGCTGCGCAGCGTGGTCAGCACGTTCTCCCAGGCCAGACGGCACTGGCTGGCGAAATCCGCGGGAACGTAGCCGTCGGCCCGTTCCGGGACCTGACCACTGACGAATACCAGACGACCCGGCGTGGAAATCTGAATCGCGGGCACATATGAATTGCCGGTCGGAATCTCCGGCGTGGTGACAGCCTGAGGCTTCATGCCGGAATTCTCGCACGGCGCGGGGAAGTGACGCCGGGGCGACCCGCCGGCAACGACCCCACGGCGGCCCCGGGAAACCCGGCGACCCGGAAAGCCCCGCGTTACCAGGAGAAATCTCGGAGCACACCGTTACACCGTGAACATCTGTCGGCCCGGCCCCGGCCGGAGTCGCCCAGCACCGGTGGTCGCGGACGTCACCGGTGCGACAGCCAACCCCGCCGACACCTGGTGGTAAGCCGCACGTCGGTATCCGTTCACCCCTGGCCCGGGTGTGGTGTGCACATCGGAGAGTCTTCGGAGCGGCGGCCCCTACCGTGACCGCGTCCTGATCGGCCGACGGCAGTCCGGTCACTCGGACGGTCGTTCCGGATCGGTACAGGGTGGTCGGCATCAACACGAAGACGGCAGGCGTACCCTCGCCGCCCGCCAGCGACGACGGCGCCGGCGGTACGACGGTGGCGTTCCGCATTCTCGGCCCGCTGGAGATCCAGGGTCGCGCGAGCCCGGTGACACCGCCCGGGGCGCGGCAACGCGTCGTCCTGGCCACCCTGCTGTTGCGGGCGAACACGGTGGTGCCGATGGAGAAGATCATCCACCAGGTGTGGCCGCACCACGTTCCACCCACCGCCCGGGAACAGGTCCCGATCGTGGTCGCCGGCCTGCGCCGGCTGCTGCGGGACGCGGGAACGCCGCGGGCCACTGAGGTGCTGCTCACCCGACGGCCGGGTTACCTGATACGGCTGGCTCCCGCGCAGCTCGACGCGCACCGCTTCGAGTCGCTGCTCGGGGAGGCGGACCGGGCGTTGGCCGTCGACCGCCGCGAGGACGCGATCGGGTTGCTGGAGTCGGCGTTGTCGCTGTGGCGGGGGCACCCGCTGACCGGGGTGCCGAGCGGGCAGGCGTCCATCGAAGCGCAACGTCTGACGGAGCTTCGGCTGCGGGCCATGGAGAAGCTCTTCGACGCGCAGCTCGCGTCGGGGCGGCACCGGCAGCTCGTACCTCGGCTGAGCCAGTTGGTCGCCGCACATCCGCTACGGGAACGGCTGCGCGGACAGTTGATGATCGCGCTGCACGCGGTGGGGCGCCGGGCCGAGGCGCTGGAGACGTACCGGGTCGGTCGCCGGTTGACGGTCGCCGAGCTCGGTCTGGAGCCGGGTACGGAGCTGAGGCGGATCGAACAGGCGCTACTGGCCGACACCGTGGTCCACTCGATCGCCGAGGTGAACGACACGTCGCCGGTGACCACCACCCGGGAGCCCGCGGCCCGACACCGGACCGCGCTGCCGTCGGCGTGGCCGGTGCCACCCCCGCCGGCACTGCCCGCCCAGCCGGCACAACTGCCGGCCGACCTGCGCGACTTCACCGGTCGCGGTCCGGAGATCGACGGTGTGCGGCGGGCCATCGACGAGGCGGGTCCCGGCACGCCGTTGGTGGCCGTCACCGGCCCGCCCGGAGTGGGCAAGAGTGTGCTCGCGACGCACCTGGGACACCTGCTGCGGGACCGTTTTCCGGACGGTCAGCTGCACGTCGCGCTGCACGGCGGCGGCCCCGGGGAGATAGCGCGGTCGTTGGCGAGCCTGGTCGCCTCCTTCGGGGTGCCGCCCGCCACGATCCCTGCCGATATCGCCGAGCAGGTACGGATGTTCCGCGCCGTCACGGCCGGCAGGCGGGTACTGGTGGTGGTGGACGACGCGGCGGACCCGGGCGACGGGTGGCTGTTCCACCCGGGCGGACCGGGCTGCGCGGTGCTGGTCACCAGCCGGTTTCGCCCGCCCGGGTCGGCCGGCGTCCGACACGTGCCGATCGACGCGCCCCCCGCCGACGAGGCACTGGCACTGCTGGCCCGCATCGTGGGCCCGGACCGGGTGGCCGCCGAGTCCCAGGCAGCCGCGCGCATCGTCGACTGTTGCGGGCGGCTGCCGCTGGCGGTGCGGATCGCCGGCGCCAGGCTCGCCACCCGGCCGCACTGGTCGCTGACGACGCTGGCGCGACGACTCGCCCCCGCGCGGCGCCGCCTCGACGAACTGCGCGTCGAGGACCTCGACGTACGGGCGACGCTGGAGTCGGCGGTACGGTGTCTGCCGCCCCGGGTGGAGCTGCTCGCCCGGCGACTCGCCCAGCGGGGCGGCCCCGACGTCTCGTCCCGGGCGGCCGCGGCGGTGCTCGGCAGCTCGGTCGAGACCGCCGAGGAGCTGCTTGACCCGCTGGTACGCCACCACGTCCTGGTACCGGCCCACGACGCCGCCTCGACGCGGTACCGGCTGCCCACGCTGACCCGTCTGTATCTGCGCGAGCGGTCGCCCCGGAGTCTGGCGGCCGGTCAGGCGCCGGAGGTGTGAACAGCCGGCCCGTTCCGGGCGACGTGGCGGGAAGCACCGCCGGCCCTGGACTGCTCCCGCAGACACAACCGGACCAGGTCAGGAAACCGGTAACGGGGCGGTAGCGGTGGCCGCGGCGGGACGTACTCCAGGATTCCCCACTCGACAAGCTGGTCCGTCAGGTCCTCCGCACGTGCCCGGCCCACCCCGAGCATCTCGGCGGCGGACCGTGGCGGGAAGGGCGCCGGGTCCAGCTCGACGAGGGACCGCGCGGCCCGTGCCAGTCCGGGCGGCAGGTCGGCCAGGGCCGACCCGAGCGCGGCGCGAACGTCGACCGCGCCGGCCCGCAGCTCGTCGAGGCGTCGCCACGGGTCGGCCAACCGGTCCGCGAGCTCGGCCAGCCGGCGCTCACCCGAGGCCGCGTTCGTCGCCGCGGCACGCAGCGCGAGGGGCAGCCGCCCGCACAGGTCGACGATCCGCCGGGCCGCCGCCGGTTCGGCGGTGGCCCGTTCCCGGCCGGTGACGGCGCCCAGCAGGCCGAGTGAGTCGGCGGCAGAGAGCACGTCCAGTCGGATCCGGTGCACACCGTCCAGCCCGGCCAGGTGTCGCCGGCTGGTGATCAGGACCGCGCAGCCGGCGCCGCCGGGCAGCAGTGGGCGGACGTGCGCCGCCGCCGCGACGTCCTCCACGACAACGAGGAGCCGGCGCGCCGAGGTCACCGACCGCCAGAGCCGTACCTGACCGTCGAGGTCGTCCGGCACCGCACCGGGCGGCAGGTTAAGCGCCGTGAACATCCGGGCCAGGACGGTGGTGGTGTCGGCGCGGCCGACTGCGACGTGGAGCTGCCCGTCCGGAAAGTCCGCACGGACGAGGTGTCCCACCCGGGTGACCAACGCGCTCTTGCCGATGCCGGCGGGCCCGGTGACCACGACGACCGGGACGGCGGTGCCGGTCCGTCCCGGGCCGTTCCGGTTGAGCCACCGACGGATCGTCGTGACCTCGCCGGTGCGGCCGGTGAAGTCGGCGATGTCCGGCGGCAGCTGGGCGGGGACCTCGACCCGCCGGGACCCGTCCGGCGCCACGCCGGTCCGGTCGGCGTCGGCGTCGGCGTCGGCGTCGGCGTCGGCGCGGATGGTCTGTTCGAGCCGGCGTAGCTCGGCACTCGGGTCCAGCCCCAGCTCCCGCACCATCAGCCGACGGCCGGCCCGGTAGACCTCCAGGGCGTCGGCCGTCCGCCCGACCGCGTGCAGCGCCACCATGAGCTGCCCGCGCAGCCGTTCCCGCAGCGGGTGCTCCCCGACCAGCCTGCCGAGTTCCGGCACGACGTCGCGATGGCGGCCGAGCGCGAACTCGGCCTCCACCAGTCTCTCCACCGCGACCAGCCGCAGCTCCTCCAGCCGGCGCGCCTCGGCGACGGCGAATCGGCCGGGCACGTCGGCCAGGGCCGGACCACGGTACAGCGCCAGGGCCGTCCGCAGCGCCGTCACGACCTGCGGAAGGCGGCCCGCCGCCGCATGAGCGTCGGCGTCGCGGGTCAGCCGCTGGTAGCGCTCGACGTCCAGGTCGTCCGCCTCGACCCGGAGCAGGTAACCGGTGGGCCGGGTGACCAGTGCCGCGGATCCGGCGGGGCCGGCCGCGGTGCCGAGCAGGCGCCGCAGCGCGGACATCACGTTGACCACCTGGTCCCGGGCGGTGGCGGGCGGTCGGTCCGGCCACAGGTTGTCGATCAGGTCGTCGAGGGGCACCACCTGGTTGGCGCGCAGCAGCAGCGTGACGAGGGCCACGCGGCGCCGGACGCCGGGCATGGCCACCGGGCCGGCGGCACCACGCAGCAGCAGCGGGCCCAGCAGGGCGAATCGGGGGTCTGGCCGCGGTCGCACCGGACGATCATGTCCCGGTCGACGACACCGCGGAAGAGCACGGGCCGGAACCGGAGGTGGATGACCTCGACCGTTCACGCCGAGGCCATCCACCGTTCCCACGGACCGGGTCAGCGCAGCGTGAACAGTGACCGGGTGGAGGAGACGTTGAACCCTCCCGTTCCGATCCAGCCACCCCTCGGGTTCGTACTGATCTTGATCTCCCAGTCGTCGAGGTTCGGAGTGCCGTTCTCCCGGATGCCCCAGCCCGCCGCGTACCGCCCGACCGACACGCTCGTGCTCTGCTTCTCGCGACGGTCGCCGGGCAGGTTCGAGTACCCGAGACGGGGGAACAGGCCGTTGAGCAGAGTGTCGACCGAGGGCTTGGAGAACGAGGTCTGGTACGCGTACCCGATCTTGGTCTTGCCGTTCTGGATCTTCACCTTGCCGCAGTGGTGCCCCAGGCACACCTGCCACTCAGCGAACACCCGGGGCTTGAGGTACGAGAATATGCTCCCCTTGGACTTCTTTCCGGCGTTGGCCGGATTGGGGCCGCACTTCGCGTTGCGGGCCTGACCGTACACCGCGACGCAGTCGTTCCACTTCTTCTGCTTCGCCGCCCGCGCCGCCTCCCGCGCCTTGCGCTCGGCCGCCGCCTTGGCCTGCTTGGCCGCGTACTCCCGGGCCAGCCGCCGCGCCTCGGCCTGCCTCCGCATGTAGTCACAACCGTCGCAGTAGTGGCGGGTGGTGGTCGACGAGGACGACGCCCGCTTGGAGTAGTCGCAGCCGTCGCAGTAGTGACGGGCGCCGCCGCCGGAGGAGGACTTCCCGCTGCCGCCCGACTTCTTCTTGGCCTTCTTCTTCTTTTTCGGCTTGTCCTCGTTGTTGTAACCGCCGCACCCGTCGCAGTAGTGCCCGCCGGGGAGAATCCGCCACCGGCCGTCCGGGTCACTCAGCGTGACCGGCGTGTTGTTGGCGTACGCGTACCCGTTCATCTGCTGCGGATCGCTGTAGTCGATCAGCGGGTCGACGGAGACGAACCGCCCGATGTCCGGGTCGTACTCGCGGGCGCCGAGATGGGTCAGCCCGGTGGACGTGTCGACGGTGCCGCCGACGAAGCCCTTCTCCGTCGGCCAGCTCCCCTGCGCGCCACGCTGCTCGCCGAAGGGCAGATACCGGCGTTGGGTCACGGCCAGGTCGTCGGCGTCCACCGAGAGCTGCGCGGTGCCGACCTGGTCGGCGGCCTCGAAGGACAACCCGTTCGCGGAGGTCCGTACGGCGGTGACGGTGCCGAGCTGGTAGTAGCGGGTCGCCGACACCACGCCGCTGGACCGGGTCAGTTTCACCTCGCTGTTGCCGAGGTAGAGAGTGACCGCGTCCGGGTCGCGGCGGATCAGGCGGTTGCCGTCGCCGTCGTAGAGATACTCGGTGACCTTGCCGCCCTCGGTCACCGTGGCCAGATGGGCCTCGGCGTCCCAGGTCAGCCGCTGGGTCGAGCCGGCCACGGTACGGACGGTGGTGTTGCCCACCGCGTCGTAGTCGTAGCTGTTAACGGTGCCGCCGGTGGTCACCGACCCGAGCGCATGCGGACCGTGCCCGGCGGCCGGGTACGCCGACGTGCTGGTGGTGCCGACGCCGGTGAGCGGGTTGTGGTTCGTCTCGGTGAGCCGGTTGCCGATCTTGTCGTACGTCCAGTCCTGCCAGTACGGTGCCGGCCCACCGATCACCGACGGGCTCGGCGCGGCGGCGCAACCGTCCGTCGCCGTCCAGGCGCTCGTGAGGCGCTGCAGGTGGTCGTACCGGAAACACTGGGTGTCCGCCGAACCGCCGGCCGGCTTGTCGGCGATGCGGGTGACGTTGCCCGAGGCGTCGTAGGTGTAGGTGACGTTCGCCAGGTGCGTCGACGAGACGTTCCGGTCCACCAGGGCCCCGGTCATCCGTCGGGTGGCGTCGTCGTAGCTGAAGGTCTGCACCAACTGCTTACCCCTGACCGCCTCCAGGGTGTACTGCGCCGGCTCGTCGTACGGGGTGTACAGCGCGTCGGTGAGCAGCGTGCCCAGGTTGGTCTGCGCACTCGTCAGCCGGCCGTCGGCGTCGTAGGCGTAGCGCAGCGTCTCCGCGCTCAGGCCGCCGACCGCCGGATACGTGGTCAGCAGCGGCAGGCCGGTGTCGGTGTAGCCGGTGCTGATCCGGTACGTACCGGCCAGCGCGCCCTCGGCCGACGGAACCGTGAGCGTGGTGCCCAGCGACCGGTAGCGCACGTCGTAGCCGTCCACCGACATCCGGTAGGCGGTGCCGCCCACGTAGCGGGTGGTGGTGGCCGGCTGTCCCTTCACCACGACGCCGTTGGCCAGCGTGTCGTACGTCCAGCCGATCCGCTTCGGACCCGCCGTCGAGCCGTCGTACACGCCGGTCTTGCGGCCCAACACGTCGTAGCTGTAGGCGAGCGTGACACCGCGCGCGTCGGTGGTGGTGCTCACCTGGTCGGCGTTGTCGTACGTGTAGGTCGTGCTGCCCTTGTCCGGGTCCTCCTCCGTGACCTTGCGGCCGCGCAGGTCGTAGTGATTCCGCCAGACGTTGCCGTCCGGGTCGGTGACGGTCGCCACGTCCCCGGCCGGAGTGTAGGTGTACCTGGTCGTGTCGTACGCCCCGCTCGGCGAGTCCCCCAGGTACTGCCGCAACTCCACGGTCTGCCCGTCGGCGTCGGTGACCGTGGTCGTCGGGGTCTCGCCGGCCGGCGGATCCACGGTGACCCGGTCGCCGCCGTAGCTGGTGGTGGTACGCCACTTCTCCGTGCCGAACGACAACGTGATCCGGGCGGTCTCCCGCTCGTCGCCGTCGAACACCGTCCGGGTCTGCGCCGGGACGGTGTTGTCGGTGACCGTCAGCAGCGTGGTCCCCGCCGGCTGGTCGTTCCAGTAGGCCTCGTTCTGCTTCACGGTCAGGCCGCGGGAGTCGTAGAAGGTGTCGGTCACCACCCGGCCGCCATCGGGCGCGGGCTTCTGGGTCTGGCGCGGACGCAGCCGGCCGTCGAAGAAGTCGTACTGCGCGTCGTACGTCGCGTCGTCGCGGATGTTCTGGGTCGTCACCACGTTCGGCGCGTCCTTGCGCACGAGGTAGGAGAACTTCGCGCTCGGCGTCTCGCTGCCCGCCTTCGAGCGGTCCGGCAGCCAGACCGCGGTGACCCGGCCGAGCGGGTCGTAGGTGATGTCGGTGCGTCGGCCGTTCGGGTCGACGACCGCCGTCTCCCGACCCCACGCCGGGTCCAGCGTCCTGGTGACCGCGTGCCCCATCGGGTTGGTCACGGTGCTGCTGGTGACCGGCCCGCCGGTCACCGGAGTGAACGCGGTGGTGGTCTTCTGGTTCAGCGCGTCGTAGGTGGCCACGGTGCGGCCGTAGCTGTCGAACTCGGCCCGGGTCGACTGCACGTACGTCGGGGTGCCGTTCGAGTACGAGGCCAGCTCCTGGGTCAGCGTGACGTCGCCCCTGCTGGGGGCAGTGCCGAAGGTGGTCGACCCGTCGTAGAGGGTACGCACGTCGGAGATCACGTCGGCCGGGTACGACGGTGTCGCGCCGCACGGCACGGAGACCCGCTCGTCGCGAACCGGGTAGTCGATCATCCACCTGGCCGTGTTGCGGGCGTACGTCGTACGGTTGCACTCGTCGTCGTCGGTGGTGGACGTGTCACCGAGATCGTTCACCTGCGACGGCAACCCGTAGGAGTCGTACGTCGTCCGCACCTCGGTGCGCCGCCAGCCGCCGGAGGAGAGCGCCAGCCGGCTGCGTCGGCTCGCCACACCGATCAGGTATGCCCTGGTGGTGCCGCGGGTCGCCGTGGCCGCGGAGATCCACGGGTCGTTGATCTCCCCGTCGAGCGCGCTGCCACCGACGCCGTGGTAGGTGATCGCCTCGCGGGCGAAGCCGGCCAACGCCGGGTGGTCCGTGGTCGCACGGCCCTCGGAGTCGGTCACCGTGACGCTGCGGGTGCCGCCGGAGGTCCGGTCCCCGTCCATGCCGCGCAGGAACAGCTGCTCGGACTGCGAGCGCACCTCACCCGACGCACCCTTCGTGGTGCGGACCCTGGCGAATCCGCGCCACTGGCTCCAGGTGCGGTACTTCGCCGGGGTCAGCTCGTTGTCGTCGTAGTGCCAGGCGCCGCCGCCGAGGTACTCGAAGTCGGTCTGCTCGATGCCGGCCACACCCGACACGTCGTCTTCCAGCACCTGCACGGCCACGTACTTGTGGAACCAGTCGAGGGTCGGCGCGGTGGCCCCCTCCGGCGTCCAGTACTGCGGGAAACACCGCCTGGTGTTCGAATCCGGGGCCGGCGTGGCGGCTCGGGTGCAGTCCTTGCCAGAGTAGTTCACCCGGACGTGGCCGCCGGACTCGTCGTAGACGTCGGTCAGCCGCCACCGGTACATCGGCGGGATGCCCTCCATCGCATCGACCCGGTTCTCCAACTGGACACCCTCGAAGGTCACCGCCGGCAGCGTCAGGCTGCCGCCCACCTTCCCGGTCCGGGTGATCGAGGCCAGCCACAGTGCCGGTGAGGTGCCGTCCCCGGGCTCCCGGAACTGGTAGCCGAGGGCCCAGACGTCGACGTCCCGGTAGGTGGTGCCGGAAACCCACACCTGTGTGGTCACGCTCGCCAGCCGCTTACGGGTCCAGAACGTCGGCGCGTACAGGTCGGTGCAGGTCGCCCCGGCGGCACAGTTCTGGTCGTACGGCACGTCCGGCCAGTTCTTGGCGGTGTCCTTCGTGATCGTCCCGGTGCCGCAGGTTGCTCCGGCCGCGCACCGCTCCGCCACGCCGAACACCACCCGCATCGGCGCGGGCGCCGAGTACATGGTGTCCGCACGCTGCCCGTAGTCGATCCGGCTCAGGTAGCCGGCCCGGTGGTAGACGGTGCCGGCGGTGGCGGTCCGGTTCCGGCCGTAGTAGTTGGTCTCGGTGGTGTAGAAGTACGACATCGCGTTGCCGTTGGGATCGACGACGTAGTCGAGGCTCCACCGCCACGCCTGGTTGCAGTACGACGTGGCGAAGGTGTTCGCGTGGCACGGCTCGCCGGCGTCGTTGCCGAACACGGGCACCGTCCACGCGGAGTTCGTCACCTCCTTGCCACTGGCCCAGCCCGGCAGCCGGTTGAGCCCGTAGAAGTACTGGGTGCCGTCGCGGCTGGTGATCTTCCAGTGCTCGCCGTCGTTGTCGCCGTTCGTCGCGCCGGTCAGCCGCTCGACCCTGGATCCGTCATCGTTACGCGGGTGCCAGGCCCCCGTGGTGGCGTCCTTGACCAACTCCACCGTCTGCCCGTTCATCGACAGGAAGGCGTTGTCGGTCTCCCAGCACAGGTCGTACGGCTTGGGCGTGGACGTCACGTCGTCGGAGCAGGACTTGTAGCGCCGCTCGACGAAGCCCTCGCTGAGCTCCCATCCCTCGCCCACCCAGGACGTCTGGTTGTTGGTCGACGCGGTGCGCCCGTCCACGCTGCCGGACGAGTAGCCGAGTTCGAGGTCCGGCTCCGGGCCGCCGAGGCCGGGCACCCCGTCCATGGGATACGTCCAGGTGAAGTCCCCGGACGGACCGCCGGCCTCCCACGACGACGACGCCGACAGCTTGGTCGCCTGGTAGTCACCGGCGCTACCGGCCGCCCCCGCCGTCGCCGCAAGCACGGTCGCCTCTCCCGCCGCCATCGTCACGTCGGCGGTGAGGCGTCCCTCCCTGACCGCGTTGCTGGTCGGCAGCGCGGTACCCGAGCGGCACTCCGCCCGCTCCGGCGTCGACACGGCACAGGCGGGCAGCTGTACCAGCCGCAGCCGGGATGCCCAGTCCCCGCCGTAGGCGTGGCGGAACGAGGAGTAGTCGACCTGCACGGACAGCCGGCCCTCGGCCGGGACGGCGGTGGTTGCCGCGGCGTTGTCGATCACGCCGGGTGAAACCGTCACCAGCGGGCCCGACACGCCGGCGCGGTCGGCGGCCGCACGGTCCAGCACCCGCACCCGGGCCGTCCGCGGCGCCGCCGCCCGGACCGCCGCCGACCCGCCGCCGCTTCGCCCGACCCAGACCGGCAGGGCGCCGGCCCGGACCCGCGCCGAACCGGCCGCCGGCACGGTCACCTCCGCGGCGCCGGCGGCCGGCCATCCGACGGACGCCGGGCCACGCTGCACCGTGGCCGCCCCCGGGTCGGCCCGCTTGGCCCGCGACACAAAGTCGCGGCCCGGCACCGAACGCTCTGACGGCACGTCGGGCCGCTGCCATGCCGGGGCAGCCGCCGCAGACGCCGGCGTGGCCGCCAGACCAGCAGCCAGCACCGCGAGCGCCACTGCGCCGGCAACGGTCCGACGCCTCATGATCCCCTGTCTCCGCACGGTTGGTCTCCGGATGCTCAATGGCTGACTACGGGTTGGCGATGGCGCTGTAGACATCGAAGATCTCCTGGTCGCTGAGCACCCCGGAGTACACCCGCACGTCGTCGATCCCACCGGTCAACCACTGCGAGAAGCTGACGTTCGAGACCTGCCCCCGACCCAGGACCAGGGCACCGCCCGCGTTCCAGGCGCTGGCATGGTAGGTCTCGTCCACGGTCTGCCCGTTGACGTAGAGGCGCAGCCGGTGGGCCCGGGCGTCGTACACCGCGGTCAGGTGGGTCCACACCCCGACGGTGGGGCCGTCGAACAGGTCCACCGCCTCGCGCAGCGGTGAACCGGTCGTGTCCTGGTCGGAGCTGCGCACCGACCAGAGGTACGCGTGGTAGTCGTCGCTCCACGACCAGCCGAGGTTGAATCCGCCGACCTTGCCGCCGAGCTGACTGACCGCGATGCCGTTCTTGCCCAGCGCGTCAGGACGCACCCACGCGCTGACCGTGTAGCTGCCGTCGGTGCGTACCGCCGGGCCGCCGGTGGTGAGCACGCCGGTGGTGCCGTTGACCGCGACCGCGTTGCCCTCGACCCCGGCGACCCGGGCCACGCCACTGGCGGACCAGGTGGCCGGCCGCGTACCGGCGGAGTCGGCGGCGGTGGTTCCGGAAATCTCGTTGAGTTTCCAGTGCCCGGTCAGCCTCGGCACCTGCTGCAGTTCGCCGGCGAGCAGCACCCGGTCGTAGACGCGGACGTCGTCGATGTCGCCGGCCCAGAAGTCGACGAGGGTGTCGTTGGTGAGCGCCCGGCCGATGGTGAGCGGACCCGTCCCGGTCCAGGCCGCGCTGTAGCTCGCCGAGCCCTGTAGGACGCCGTTGACGTAGAGCCGGATCTGGCCCGCGGACTTGTCGTAGACACCGGCCAGGTGCACCCATTCGCCCTGCGTCACGGTCGACAGGGAGTCGACGGTCACGTAGGCCGGCCGTTCGACGCTGTCGGCGACGGGGAACGACCACCGGAACTTGTCGCTGCTCGCCAGGTACTGAAGGTAGAAGGAACTGCGGTGGGTGCCGTCCTGGCTGAGCACGCCCCGGTTGCCCGACGAGGTGGTGAGACGTGTCCACGCCGACACCGAGAACGACTTCGACGTGTCGAGCACGGCGCCGCTGGTCGCGGCGTAGCCGTCCGTGCCGTCGAGGTGCAACGCACCGCCGGACACGCCGTCACCCCAGGTGGCACCGCCGTGCAGGGTGGCGTCGCGCCCGTTGCCGGATCCGTCCACGGCGACCGTGCCGTCACCGGACTCGTCCAGGGACCAGTTGCCGAGCGGGCCGGGCGGCGCGGCGGCGTAGAACACCACGGTCGCGACCTCGGACCGGTTCGCCGCCTTGTCGACGGACCGCACGTGCAGCCAGTTGACGAAGCGGTCCGGGGTGACGGTCACGGTCACCGACCCGCCCGCGGTCGACGGGGTGGCCTTCTTGCTCAGCGCCGTGGCGTCGCCGTTGAGCGCGTACTCGTACGAGGCGGTGTCGGTGCCACCGTTCGCCGCGAACGTCACCGACGAACTGCGGCCCATCACCGCGTCACCCTCGGCATTGTCCGGGAACGCGGTCGAGGTCACCGTCGGGATCGGCGGGCGGCTCGTGTCGACCCGGAACTCGCACCACGAACTCCACGCGCTGTTGTCCGTGCCGTCCTCGGCGCGTACCCGCCACCTGGCGTTCACGCCGTTGCCGAAGGCGCCGGACGGGATCTGCTTCGCCACCACGGTCGGGGTCTTGCCGGCCACCGACGCCGACGTCCACTCCCCGACCGGAGCCGTCCCGTCGACCCGCCACCACTGGAAGTGCGCCTTCACCGCGTTGTCGGCGTCGCTCACCGTGGCCCGCAGCGTCGGGGTGCCGGTGCCGATCACCAGCCGGCCGGAGCCGGTCGTACACGTCGCCGATCCGTCGGTGGTCAGGTTCGTGGGCAGCTTCGGCACCGTGTTGTAGGTGATGGTGATCGACGGATTGTTCCGGAACCGCTTCCACGAGTGCGGATCCCGGTTCGACTCCGCCGTGCTCGACGCGCGCAGGCCCTGGGTGATGGCGTCCCAGCCGTTCTTCGCCGCCTTCGCCACGTGTGCGGTGACGCTGAACTCCGCGCCGCCGGCCGGGCAGCTCGACGACGACCAGCCCTTCGCGAAGCTCTTCGCCGCCAACCTGCTGATCCAGCTCGGCTGGTTCCGCCAGGTCGTCGACGACGAGATGCCGCTGGTCTCCCAGACCTGCACCTCCCGGGCGGTGCACGAGTACGACCACACCTCGTACGTCTGCAGGGTCGCCGACAGGATGTGCTTGCCCTTCACACCACTGACGTCGAAGCGGAAGAACGAGCGCGTCAGCTTGCCGTCGTTCGCGTCGTAGCCGACCCGTGCCTCCTTCTCCGCGTCGTTGGCGCCGTTGTAGAACGACGTCCCCGGTAGGTTGCTCCACACCTGTGTCCAGGCCGTGCGCGAGCCCGACCAGGACGGGTCGAGGTAGACCGGGTAGCGGGTGTTCGGGCCGCTGAGCAGCTCGCGGTCCGGCGTCAGCGCCAGCTCGCCCGCGCCGATCTCCACCCGCATCGGGCGGACCCGCCCGCCCGGCACCGTCCGGGAGCCGCTGCCGCTGGAATCCCACATGTACGGCGGCGGCGCCTGGAACACCACCGCACCGGCCGGGTCCGTCGCGGCCAGGCTGCCGTCACTCGCCGCCCGCACCGCCAGGCCCTCGGCGCTCGTCAACAGCCGCAGCCGACCGAGCGCCGGATTCGCCGCCGCCCGCGCCGACTTGACCACCAGCACCTGGGAGAAGCCCTCCGCGTCGGCACGCACCGCCAGGTCGACGCCGGGCAGCACCTCGGGGTAGGTGGCCGTGGCGTCCGAGAGCACCGGCGCGGGCAACCGGCCCGGCCAGCGCAGCACCAGCTCCGACCCGCTCCGGCGCATCCGTACCAGCGGCGTCTCCCCGCCTCCGGAGAACGCCATGTCCAGCACGCTCGCCGCCGGGGCCACCGTGCCGTCCGCGGCGACCCGCAGCGTGGTGTCGACCGGCACCCATCCCGACCCGCGCCGCACCCGTACCGGCTGCACCGACTGCTCCAGGGTGAACGTCCCGTCCGGGTTGGCGAACACCTGCTGCCGCTCGGTACGCAGGGCGGTCGCCTCCACCCGCCGTCCCGAGGAGACGGCCGCCGCCCCGGCGGCGACCTCGCCGAGCACCGGGGTGGTCGACCCCACGGCGGCCACGACCGGGGGCACGGGTGCGACCAGCAGCGTCGCCGCCACGACCGCGCTGGTCAGGGACGCGAGCATGGCGGTACGCACCCGGCGGGGCGGATCAACGCCTCGGACGGCGACGGCCGGCATCAATGTGCTGCGGGCGGGCATGAGGAAGTCACCTTTCGACGGCAGGTGACGGCAGCATGACGAGGTCGGCTATCGCGACGCCATCGAGTCGCGGGCGCAGCCGGTCGGAACGCCGCGGGGCGGCTCCGGCCCGACCGTCCGGCCGCGGGGCCTCGACCGAGGGAGGGGCTCAGTCAGTCCTGTTCACCTGCGGCCGGCTCGTCCGAGGCGCGGAGCTGCTCCGCGTCCGGGTGCCCGAGCCTGTCGAGGATGCGCAGCGCCGCACGCCGCGAGTCGCCCGCCGCGGCGTGGTTTCCCGCCACCTCGTACGCGGAGGCGAGTTTGCGCAACGTCTGTCCCTCGTTGCTGAGGTCCCCCACCTCGCGGAACAGTTCCAGCGCCCGCCGATAGCACGCCACCGCCTCCATCGGCTCGCCCCGCCGCTGGTGGATGTAACCGAGACTGTCCCAGGTGACCGCCTCCCCGAACCGGTCCCCCGTCTCCCGCAGCAGGGTCAGCGCCGCCCGGCAGTGCGCGAAGGCCTCGTCCAACTCACCGAGCTGCGCGTGCTGCCAGCCGACCGTGTTGCGGGCGTTGGCGGTCATCGCCCGGTCGCCCAGCCGCTCGTACCGCAGCATCGCCTGCCGCGCGTGGTGCAGGGCGTCGAGGTGACGACCACTCCGCTCCAGTACCCAGGACAGGTTGCCGTGCACATGTGCCGCACCGGTCTCCTCGCCGCCCTGGTCGTACAGCTCCAGCGCCCGCCGCAGGTGCGTGTCCGCCTCCGACAGCATCTGCAGCCGGCTGTACGCACGACCCAGATTGCGGTGGGTGTGCGCGCTGCCCAGCGGCCCCGCGTCGCGCTCGGCCGCGCCGAGCGCCGCGTGCTGGACGGCGACGTAGTCGTCCCAGTGGCCCTGCCGGTCGAAGTACGTGCCCAGCGCCCAGGCCAGCTGCCACCGCTGCGCGTCGAAGCCGGCCGACGTGGACAGGACCAACGCCACCAGCACCGGATGCTCCACGGTGAACCACTCCATCGCCCGGTGGGCGTCGGCGATCGGCTCGGGGCGTACGCCGGCACACGGCGGCCCGGGTGTGATGGCGTCCCGGTGCGGGTTCAGCCACCGGTCCGCCGCGATGGCCGTGTGCAGGTGGTGATCGAGCAGCCGCCGGGTGGCCGCCCGCCGCCACGCCCGGTCGTCGTGGTGCCGGGCCAGCTCGGCGGCGTACTCGCGGAGCAGGTCGTGCATGCCGTAGCGGCCCGGGGCCGGCTCGTCGGCGAGGTGGGCGCGGGTGAGGGCGACCAGTGCGCGGCGGGCCGCCTCGACGTCCACGCCGGCCAGGCTCGCCGCGGCGGGCACCGGGATCGTCGGCCCCGGGTGCAGGCCGAGCAGCCGGAACATCGTCGCCGCGGCGGCGTCGAGGGTGCGGTAGGAGGCGGCGAGGACCGTCCGGACGTCGCTGCGGGGCGCACCCCCGTCGAACGGGTCGAGCCGGTCGTGGTCCCGCAGTTCGGCGGCGATCGCGGCCAGGGGGAAAGCGGGACGTCCGGCGGCCCGCGCCGCGACGACGGCGAGGGCGAGGGGCAGCCGGGCCGAGGCGGCGACTATCTCGTCCGCCGCCGCCGGCTCCCGCCGTACCCGGTCCGCGCCGATCCGGCCGGCCAGCAGACGTCGGGCCTCGTCGGTGGTGAGCAGGTCCAGCGGTACCGGTACCGCCCCCTCCGCCGCCACGATGCTGGCCAGGTCGGCTCGGCTGGTCACCACCGTGAAGCCGGAGGCGGTGCCGGGCAGCAGCGGACGCACCTGGTCGGCGTCGCGGGCGTTGTCCAGCACCACCAGAATCCGCCGGTCGGCCAGCAGGCTGCGGTAGAGGCCGACCTGGGCGTCGAGGCCGGGTGGGATCCGGTCGGCGGGCACCTGCATCGCGTCGAGCAGGCAGCGAACCGCCTCCGCCGGGCTCGCCGCCGCACCGGTGGGGTCGAAGCCGCGCAGGTCGAGATAGAGCTGCCCGTCCGGGAACCGGGCCCGCACCGTGTGCGCCCAGCGCACCGCCAGTGTGGTCTTACCCACGCCGGCGGTGCCGGTGAGCACGACGATACGCGCGTCGGAGCCGGGCCGCACAGCCGCGTCCAGTTGCTCGAGCTGTCGGGTCCGGCCAACGAAGCCGGACGGCGGGGTGGGCAGTTGCCGGGGCACGCTGAAGCCCGGCCCACTGAACCGAGGCTCGTCTGCGCCGAGCACCAGCCGGTACGCGTCGCGCAACAGCTCACCCGGGTCCACACCGAGGTCGTCGGCGAGCCGGGCCCGGACGGCCGCGTAGACGTCAAGGGCTTCGGCGGTTCGACCACAGCCGTGCAGGGCGCGCATCAGCTGGGCGTGCAGCCGTTCCCGGAGCGGCTCCGTCTGGACGGCCTGCCGCAGCGCGCCGACCACCTCGGCACACCGGCCGGCGGCCAGCTCGGCGTCGTACCGGTCCTCCCACACGACGAGATGCCGCTCCCGCAGGGCGGGCCCGTAGGTGCCGCGCAGCCAGGTGGTGGTGCCGGACAGTTCCGGGCCGGACCAGTACGTGAGGGCCCGGCCCAGCAGGTCGGCCCGGACGGCCGCGTCGGTTTCGCCCCGCGCCCGGGCGACGGCCGCCTCGAACTCGTGCAGGTCCAGCTCGCCGGGCCCGACGTTGATCAGGTAGCCCGGTGGACGGCGGACCACCGTCCCGGCGCCGAGTCGGCGACGCAGGCCCGAGACGTACGTGTGGAGCTGGCCGCGGACCGTGGCCGGCCACGTCTCGCCCCAGGTGAGGTCGATCAGCCGCTCCTCCGGCACCACCCGGCCCGCCTGCAGCAGCAACGCGGCCAGGATCGTGCGCGGCTTGGGACCGCCCAACGGCAGCGGTTCGCCGCCCTCGTCGGCCGCCACCGGCCCCAACAGGCGGTAACGCCGGCCCGCGCTCCGCTCGGTTCCCACGGCTCCACTGTCGATCACGTCTGGTCCACCACCCCGTCCGTTCCCGAGCTCCGCGGTTCGGCGGTGCCCACGGTGGCACCACCGGTCGTCGGTGTCGCCGTCGCACTGTACGACGGCCGCCAAGTCCTCCTCCGGCTTACGAGACGCAGGTCTCCGCCGGACGGTCGCTCCCGGTTCGACCGTCTTCGGTCGGGGCCACGACCATCGGGCCGGCCGGAGGTACGCAGCTCACGGGCGCGCGCTAGCTTTGCGCGGTGCAGGGGTATCGGGTCGGCGTCCTCGGACGGATCGAGGTGGAGGTCGACGGGACGGCGGTGCCGCTCGCCCCGTTGGAACGGGCACTCGTCGCGAGCCTGACGGCCCACCGTGGACGGGTCGTCTCCGTCGACCGTCTGATCGACGGCCTCTGGCCGGATCACCCGCCCGCCGGGGCACGCAACCGGGTCCAGGCGATTGTCGCCTCGGTTCGGCGCGGTACGGCACCGGAACTGGTCCTCACCCGGTCCCCCGGCTACCAGTTGAACGCCGAGGTGACCGTGGACGCGGCGGAGTTCGCCGCCGAGGTGCGGGCCGCCGCGGCCACCACCGACGCCCGGGCCGCCGTGGAGCTGCTCGACCGGGCGCTGGCCCGCTGGCGCGACGACGCGTACGTCGACGTCGGGGCGACGCTGGTCGAGGTCGATCGCGACCGGCTGCACGAGCTGCGCGGACACGCGACCGAGCTGCGGGTCGAGGCACTGCTCTCGCTCGGCCTGCACCGGGAACTCGTACCGGAACTGACCACGCTGGTCCGGGACCGGCCCCTGCGCGAACGGCTGCGCGGCCAACTGATGACGGCCCTGCACCGCGGTGGCCGGCAGGCGGAGGCGCTCGCGGTGTACCGGGACGGGGCCCGGCTGCTCGCCGAGGAGCACGGCATCGACCCGGGGCCGGAACTGCGGCGACTGCACCGGGAGATCCTCGCCAGCGAGCGCAGCGAGCAGGAGACCGCACCCCGGCCGTGGGTGCGGCCCGACCAGCTACCCGGCGTCCCCGGTGACTTCGTCGGACGGGACAAGGAACTCGGCCTGCTGCTGTCGCTGCTGGGCCGCACCCCGGCGGCCACCGGGGCCGCCCAGGTGGTCGTCGTGACCGGGCTCTCGGGTGCCGGCAAGACGACGCTGGCGTTGCGCGCGGCGCACGAGAGCCGGCACCGTTTCCCCGCCGGGTGCCTCTACGCGGACCTGCGCGGCAACAGCGCCGACCCGGCCCGACCCGGCGTGGTGCTCGGCGCCTTCCTGCGCGCCCTCGGCGTGGCCGGGGAGGCCATCCCGACCGAGGCCGAGGAACGCGCCGCGCTCTACCGGTCCGTACTCTCCGAACAGCCGATGCTGGTGATGCTGGACAGCGCGGCGGACGCCGCGCAGGTACGCCCCCTGCTGCCGCCCGCCCGGAGCAGCGCGCTGATCACCAGTACGGCGACGCTGCCCGAGCTGCCGGGCACCGAGGTCGTCCCGCTCGACGTCCTGCCGGTCGGCGACGGGCTGGACCTGCTGGCCAACCTCGCCGGTGTGGAGCGGATCAACCGGGAGGCCCCGGCGGCCGCCGAGGTTGTCGAGTTGTGCGGTCGGCTGCCGCTGGCGTTGCGGATCGCCGGCGTACGGCTCGCCGAACGGGAGGCGATGACCGTCGCCCGGCTCCGCGACCGGCTGCGCGACGAGCGGCGCCGCCTCGACGAACTGTCCCTCGGCGACCTCGACGTACGCAGCAGTTTCACGGTCGGGTTCGAGCGGTTGCCGCCGCCCGCCGCGCGGCTGCTCGCGGTGTTGAGCCGTACGTCGCTGCGCACCTTCGGGATGTGGGACGAGACCACCGAGCCGCTGCTGGAACAGCTGTGCCGGGCCCACCTGCTGACACCCGAACCCGACGGCCGGGTCCGGATGCACGACCTGATCCGGCTGCACGCCCGGGAGCGCACCACCGTCGCCACCGACCAGCTGCTCGACTGGTACACCCGGCTGCTCGGGTACGCCGAACGCGCCGACGCGTCGCTGCCCTGCAAGGCCCTGCCGACCGCGGACGTGTCGGCGTCGCTCGACACCTGGGACGCCGTCGACTGGTTCGAGGCGGAGCGGGAGAACCTGGTGGCGGCGGTACACGACCTGCTGGGGTGGGACGCGGTCGACCTGGCCGGGCGGCTGGCCCGCACGCTGGGCAACTTCGCGATCATGCGCAGTCAGCACCTGCCCGAGCTCGCCGACTGCCTGCGCGACGTGCTCGACCGGGAGACCGAGCTGTGCCCGCCGACCCGGACCTCGGTGCGGCTGTGCCTCGGCACCGCCTACCGGATGGTGAACCGACACGCCGACGCCGTACCGCTGTTGCGCACGGCCTACCGGGACAGCCCGGCGTCGATGGTGGCCCATCGGCTCGCCGTGCTGCACGGCTACTCCCTGTGCTGCCGCGCCCTGGGCCGGGTACGGGAGGCGGACGCCGCGCTGCTGCGGATGGTGCGGCTGTGCGCCGCGCACTGGCCGGTCGGCCCGGTCGGCGGGCACGTGCTGCTGACCCTCGGCGAGCAGCACGGGCAGTACCAGCTCACCTCACCGTTCGCCGTGCACGCCTTCGCCGCGGCCCTACGGTACTTCGAGGAGGACGGCGACCTGTGGGGCGAGGCGCTCGCCCGGGAGGGCCTCGGGCTGCTGTACCGGCACGCCGAGCAGTGGCCGCAGGCCCTGGAGCACCTCGGGAGGGCGGTGGCCACCGCCCGGCGACTCGGGGACCGGCTGAGCGTGACCACCGGCGAGCAGGCGCTGGCCGCGACGTACCTCGCCGCCGGGGACCTCGTCTCGGCGCGCCGACTACTGGCCCGCACGGTGCCGGCGTTCCGGGAGCTGCGCTACGAGTGGGGCGAGGCGATCTCCCGCCGACTGCTCGGCAAGGCGTACCTCGAGGACGGCGACGCGGACCGGGCCGTGGCCGAGCTGGACCGTTCGGTGGTGATGCTGCGCGGCATCGGACAGCCGTACCCGCTGGCGAACTCGCTGAGCCTGCTGGCGCGGGCGCAGGCCGCCCTGGGGCGGTACGACCTGGCCGTCCCCCTCGGCGAGGAGGCGCTGCGGATCTTCGAACACTTCCACGCCGCCCAGTACGTCGACGACCTGCACGAACGGCTCGCGCACTGGCGGAGCGCAGCGCATCCGCAGTAGACGCGCAGGGCGCGCGCAGCGGCGACCCGCAGAGTGGTCGGCAACCACCCACAAAGGAGGTCTGCCATGACCAGGATCATCACCCGCGTCGGCGACGCGGTCCTCGGCAAGGTGCTCGGCCGTACGGAGGCCGGCGCCTGTGTGCCGGAGAACGGTCAGGCGTGTGCGTGCGTCGCGTCCAACGGCTACTGCTCGGGCGGCGTCTATTTCCGCTACTACCGGCAGGGCTACTTCAACTGCAACGGCGCGTGCGTGACCAGCACGTCGCGGTCGGTCTGCTATGTCAAGAAGGCCGGCGTCTGCTGACCTGACGCCCCGTCGGTGGGGGCGCCCCCGGCGGCGCGCCCCCACCCCCGACTCGCCGAGGAGTTCCCATGCCGGCTCTCGCCAACGCCGCCCTCATCGTCATCGGCGCGGTCGCCGCGCTCAACCTCGTCCTGACCCTGGCCCTGGCCCGACGGCTGCGCGAGGTGCGGGCCGGACACGTCCACGACGGCGAGCCCGTCCCCGAGGTGCTGCCCGCCCCGGGTCTGGACGTCAGCGGCTTCCCGTACGCCGACCTGGCCGCCGGGCGGCGCACCGTGGTGATGCTGACCCCGACCTGCCCGCCGTGCCAGACCATCCTGGACACTCTCACCGC
Organism: Plantactinospora sp. B5E13; assembly: GCF_039871775.1. Lineage (NCBI taxonomy): Bacteria > Bacillati > Actinomycetota > Actinomycetes > Micromonosporales > Micromonosporaceae > Plantactinospora > Plantactinospora sp. B5E13. The sequence continues at coordinate 62,235 of NZ_JBDPLT010000029.1, read as the reverse complement.
CGACGCCGGACGCTACCGGCACGACGCCCTCGTCGTCATGATCGGCACCCCTGCGGAGACCGCGTCGATGGTCCCGCGCTTGGAGGGCTTCGACACGATGACCCTCTCCGAGGAGCTCGCCGAGCGGGAGTTGCGGGTCAAGGGCTTCCCGGCGGTGCTGTCCGTCGCCGACGGTGTGGTCGTCGACGCCAGCCACCAACTCCCGGTCCTGGCCTGAGACGTGGCGACGCTGCGAGCCGCCGTACGGCTGGGCTGCGCCGACCCGAGGGCACTCACCGCCATGGTCGTCCTCGTCCTGGTCGGCGCAGCCCCGCCGATCGGCGTCGCCTGGTTCACCAAGCTGCTCTTCGACGAGGTCGCCAGGGGCCGCGCGGCCAGCGCGTCGACCGCGACCTGGTACGCGGTGGCGATCGCCGTCCTGGTGGCCCTGGCGGCGATCGCCAACCGGCTCTCCGGCTACTTCACCACCGCGTTGCAGCACGCGATCACGATCGCCGCCGACGTGCGGCTGTACCGGAAACTGAACAGCTTTCTCGGCCTGGCCCCGTTCGAGCGGCCCGCGCTGCGTGACCGGCTGGCCCTGGCCCAGCAGGCCGCCGACCAGGCGCCGTACGCGGTGGTCATGTTCACCGTCTCGGTGGCCCAGAACGTCGTCACCATCGGCGGCTTCGCGTTGATCCTGGCGTCCCTCTGGCCGCCGGCCGGACTGTTGCTGCTCGCCGTGGCGGTGCCCGAGTTCCTCATCCAGCTGCGGCTGTCCCGACGTACCGCCCGGGCGGTGGAGGACAGTGCCGGCCTGTTCCGGGCCCGGTTCCTGTTCCAGACCGTGCTGACCGACCTGCGCGCCGCCCGCGAGGTGCGCCTCTACCACCTCGGCCGGTTCTTCCACGACCGACTCACCGGCGCCCTGCGGGCGGCCAACCGGCTCGAACTGACCGCCGCGCGGCACGTCACGACGGTGCAGGCCGGCTGGGCGCTGATCGGCGCCGCGGTGACCCTGGTCGCCACGGTGATCGCGGTGAACGCCGCGCTCCGCGGCCGGTTCACCATCGGCGACCTCACGCTGCTGCTGGCCGCGTTCGGCGCGACGCAGAGCGGTCTGGCGGGCATCGCCGGCCAGCTCGGCGAGGTCGGCGCGGCGATGCGCCTGTTCCGGCACTACGTCGCCGTTCTCGACACCCCGGTCGACCTGGCCGACGGCTCGCTACCGGCGCCGCCGCTGCGCACCGAAATCAGGTTCGAGGACGTGTGGTTCCGCTACGACGAGGACGGACCCTGGATTCTGCAGGGCGTCGACCTCACCATCTCCGCCGGTGAGGCCGTCGGGCTCGTCGGCCTCAACGGCGCCGGCAAGAGCACCCTCGTGAAGCTGCTCTGCCGCTTCTACGACCCGGTTCGCGGCCGGATCACCTGGGACGGGGTGGATCTGCGTGAGCTGCGGGTCGAGACGCTACGACAGCGCGTCGGCGCGGTTTTCCAGGACTTCATGTGCTACGACCTCACCGCGGCGGAGAACATCGGCGTCGGTCGGCTGCCGCACACCCCCGGGCAGGTCGAGGACGCGGCGATCCACGCCGAGATCCACGACCGGCTCCGGGCGCTCCCGCACGGGTACGCCACACTGCTCAGCCGTACCTTCGCCGACCAGGAGGGCGAGCCGGGGGTGACGCTCTCCGGCGGGCAGTGGCAGCGGGTCGCGCTCGCCCGCTCCCTGATGCGCGCCGACGCCGACCTGCTCGTCCTCGACGAACCGAGCTCCGGACTGGACGCCGACGCCGAGACCCGGGTGCACGCGTCGCTGGCCCGGATCCGTCACGGGCGTACCGGACTGTTGATCTCCCACCGGCTCAGCACCCTGCGCGACGCGCGACGCATCGTCGTCCTGGACGCCGGGCGGGTCACCGAGTCGGGCAGCCACGACGAGCTGATGGCGGCCGACGGCGAGTACGCCCGGCTGTTCCGCCTCCAGGCCGGCGGCTACCAGTTGGCGGCGACATGACCGGCTGGCTGCGTCGCCGTTGGCGCCTGGTGGTCGTCCGTGGTCAGAGCATGGCGCCGACCCTGCACGACGGCGACCGGCTCGTCGTCCGCGTCGGCCGGGCGCCGGCCGTCGGTGACCTGGTCGTCTTCCGGGCCCGCGACGTCGTGCCGGAGACGGACGTGCCGTGGATGGTGAAGCGCGTGCACCGGGTCGAGCCCGACGGCGCCGTGACGGTACGCGGGGACAACGTGCACAGCCAGGACTCGCGGCACTTCGGCGCGGTGCCGCCCGAGGCGGTCCTGGGCGTGGCCAGAGGGAGGCGATGACGGATGTACGTCGAGATCGGGTGCCGGGTGCTGCTCGGCGTGGTCCTGTTGGCGGCGGCGGTCGGCAAGGTCTCCGGCCGGGCCGCGTACCGCGAGTTCACCCGTTCGGTACGCGACCTGGGCTTCCGGCCGGCCGGCCCGCTCGCCGCGGCGGTGGTGTCCGCGGAGTTCACCGCCGTCGTCCTGTTGGCGGTGCTGCCGCTGGCCGGCTTCCTCTGCGCTGCCGGGCTGCTGCTCGCCTTCACCCTCGCCATCGTCAGGAACCTGCGGCGGGATGGTGCCACCTGCCGGTGTTTCGGCCGTACGGCGGAGCCGCTGGGCTGGCACCACGTGTGGCGCAACGCCTTCCTCGTCGGCTGCGCCGTGGCCGGTGTGCTCGCCCCGGTCGGTCCGGTGCGTCCGGCCGGAGCGGTCCTGGCCGTCGCCGCCGCGCTGGTCGCCGCCGCGCTCGTCGTCATGCTGGACGAGGTGCGCGACCTGTTCCGCCCATCCCGCCGAGCCTGACCCGTCCACCGCGCCGGGGGCGTCGGCGCCGAACGATCCGCGTTAGCGCGAGCATCGAATAACGTCTATTCTTAACGCCACTCGGCCCTCCGCCCGTCGACGCTGTTGCCGTCCGAGCCAGTGGAGTGAATCGTGAGAAGGTCCCGGATCCTGGTGGTGGCCGCGTCGACCGCGCTGGCCAGCGTGGCGGGCGTGCTGACCGCCCCGCCCCTGTCGGCCGCGACGCCGGACATCACGGTCAACCCCGCCACGTCGTACCAGACCATCGACGGGTTCGGGGCCGCGACCCCGATCTTCGGTGGTTCCGGCAACCCGTGGACGGACAGCGAGACCCGGACCCTCGTCGGTACGGGCGAGGGAGAGTTGGGTCTGTCGATCATCCGGACCGTGGTGTCGCCGGTGTCGAGCGAATGGGGCCTGTACGCGAACAGCCTGCGGACGGCGAAGGCCCACGGCTCCGATGTCAGGATCCTCGCGTCGCCCTGGACGGCTCCCGCGCACTTCAAGACGAACAACAGCAGGGTGGGTGGCGGCAAGCTCAGGACCGACTACTACGACGACTATGCCGAGCACCTGAACAGTTACGTGCAGTACATGAAGAACCAGGGCGTCACGATCGACGTGACCTCGGTGCAGAACGAGCCGGACTGGCACCCGGACTACGATTCGATGGACTGGACCGGCACCGAGATGCGCAACTGGGTCCGCGACCAGGGTGCCAAGGTCAGGGACACCAGACTCATGGTCGGCGAGTCGCTGAGGTTCAACCGCGCGTACTCCGACCCCACGCTGCAGGACGCCACCGCGCGCGCCACCATCGGCTACGTCGGCGGGCACCTGTACGACGCCGAGAACAGCGGAAACCTCTCCCCCTACCCACTCGCCGCCCAATACGGCAAGAACCAGTGGATGACCGAGTGGAACCTGCACGCGGCCGACGGCAACGGGGCGAACATCTGGGGGAACCCGAGCAACGCGGCCGTCTGGAACGAGACCCTCGACGACATCATGCGGACGGTGCACCGGTCGATGGAGTCCGGTTGGAGCGCGTACGTCTGGTGGTACGGCCGCCGCTTCTACTCCTACATCGGTGACGGCGACCCGCAGTACGGGACCACGAAGGGCGCGGTCCTCCGGCGTGGCCAGGCGTTCGCGCAGTACTCGAAGTACGTCCGCCCCGGCGACCGGCGGGTCGCCGTCTCGAAGAGCTCCCGGGCCGCCGCGCTGGAGGTCACCGCCTACCAGGGCAGGGGCAAGACCACACTGGTGATCCTCAACCGTTCGAGCAGCGCGGTCAGCAACGCCGTCGTCGAGGTCCCCGGAGGCGTCTCGACCGCCGGATACTCCGTGACCTCACAGACCCTGGGCGCGGCGGCACAGCCGGCGACCGTGAACGGCGGCCAGGTGACCGTCACCGTCCCCGCGCGGAGCATCTCCACGATCACCGTCGACGGGGGCCCCACCACCCCGCCGACCAGCAACCCGCCCACCACCCCGCCGACCAGTGCCCCGCCCACCACCGCCCCGCCGGGTCCCGGCGCCTGTCAGGTGACCACGTCGGTGAACGCCTGGAACACCGGTCTGGTCAGCAACATCACCGTCACCAACACCGGCACGGGCGCGATCGACGGCTGGTCGCTGAGCTTCACGCTCGGCTCCGGGCAGACCATCACCTCCGGCTGGAACGCCACGTACGCACCTGCCAGTGGTCAGGTGACCGCGACAAACGTGGGCCACAACGCCGCCATACCGCCGGGGCGCTCCACCACCATCGGCTTCCAGGCCAGCCACAGCGGCAACAACGCCGCACCCCGTGACTTCACCCTCAACGGCATCGGCTGCACCTGAGCCACCGGGAGTCGGCCGGCGCCCGGCAGGACTTTCGCGCTGGCCGGGTCGGCAGCCCGCCGGACCCGGCCGTTCGCCGGCCGCCGGGTGTCCGTACCGCGCCTTCCCCGGTTCAACCGGTCCGGTCGGGCTCGGCACGTCTCAGTCTCGACCGAGCAGAACTCCCGCAACTGTTGGCTCCTGGTGGCCGTGGCGACGCCGGCGACGGTGACCCGGCACACGTCGGTCATCGGGTCGGCCGTCCGGACGTCCCCGACCCGGGTCTGGACCGCCGAACACCCGGATGCCCCGGTCGGGCGGCTCCAGATGTAGGCCGTCTGGGTCACCCGGTTGTCACGCGGCCGGGCGGACGCGGCCGATCCGGCATCAGTTCCTTCACCGCCCGGTCGCCGGTGCGACCACGAACCGCGATCAGCGGTGCCACCGCCTGTGGCCGGCGCCCTCCGTACCCGCCGCGCGCCCGGTGGCACGGACCAGCCGGTCCCGGGCCCGGTCCGCGTCGGGATGGCCGAGATCGTCGAGGATGTGCAGGGCCCGCCGCCAGGTACGCACGGCGCCCGCCCGGTCTCCGGAGGAGGACCGGCTGTCACCGAGCCGGGTCAGGGTGTCGGCCTCGTCGAACCGGTCGCCGATCTGCGCGAACAGGCCCAGCGCCCGGTGGTAGCAGAAAGCCGCCCGACCGTGCTGGCCGAGCCGGTCGTGGATGAAGCCGAGACTGTCCCAGGTGTTCGCCTCGCCGTGCCGGTCGTCGGTCCGGCGCAGCAGCGCCAGCGCCTGCCGGCAGTGGTCGAGCGCCGGCCCGTACTGGCCGAGCTGGGCGTGTGCCCAGCCCACCCCGTTACGCGCGCTGGCCTCCCCGGCCAGGTGACCGGCGGTCCGGTACAGCTCGAGGGCCCGCGTCGCGTGGTGCAGCACCTCGGTGTGCCGGCCCAGTCGGTCCAGCAACGCGCCGAACGCCCGGTGGGTCCGCGCCTGCCCGGTGTGGTCACCGAGTTCGCCGAAGAGCGCGAGCGCCGCGTGGTAGTGGCCCTCCGCCTCGTCCGGACGTCCCAGCCGGACCAGCACCCGGGCGAGATCGCGGTGCGCGTTCGCCTGCCCGGTCCGGTCGTCCGTCCGCCGGGCCGCGGCCAGGGCGGTCCGCTGGGCGTCGCCCAGGTCCGGCCAGTGGCCCCGACGTTGGAGGAAATCCACCAGGGTCCGGGCCAGCCGCCAGGTGTGTCCCTCGAACCCGGAGCGCTCGGCGTGGGCGATCGCCGCGAGCAGCACCCGGTGCTCGGCGTCGAACCAGGCCAGCGCGTGACCGTGGTCGGCGATCTCCTCCGGTTCGACCCCGGGTGGCACGTCGGACAGGGCGATCGGGTCCCAGCCGGGCTGCAACAGCAGTGCGGCCGCGTTGGCCGTGTGCAGGTAGTGGTCCAGACCGCGCCGGATCGCCGCTCGTCGGGTCTCCGCCGCCTCGACGCTCTCGGCCAGCTCGGCCGCGTACCCGCGCAGCAGGTCGTGGGCCCCGAACCGGCCCGGTGCCGGTTCGCTGATCAGGTGGGCGTGCGCCAGCTCGGCGAGCAGCCGGCGTACCTGGTCGCGGGGCAGCCCGGCCAGGCTGGCCGCGGCGGGGATGCCGATCTCCGGCCCCGGATGACAGCCGAGGAGCCGAAACAGGCGTGCGGCCGGCGGGGTCAGACTCTGGTAGGACCAGGAGAAGACCGCCTGTACGTCGGTGCCGGCGTCACCGCCGTCGAAGGCGTCGAGCAGCCGGGGCGTCCTCCGCAGTTCGGCGGCGAGGGTGGCGAGCGGAAACGTGGGATGTGTCATGCCCCGGGCGGCGACCACGGCCAGCGCCAGCGGCAGCCGGGCGCACCGCTCGATCATCTCGTGTACGGCCTGTGGTTCGCCCGTCAACCGGTCCGCGCCGAGGCGCCGGGCCAGCAGCTGCCACGCCTCGTCGGGGCTGAGCAGGTCGACGGTGAGCGGTCGGGCGCCCTCGGTGGCGACCAGGCCGGCAAGGCGGTTGCGACTGGTCACCAGCACCAGACAACTCGGGCTGCCGGGCAGCAGCGGACGGACCTGTTCGACGTCACGGGCGTTGTCCAGCACGATCAGCATCCGACGGCCGGCGAGCAGGCTCCGGTAGAGCCCCACCTGGGCGGGCAGGTGGGTGGGGATGCGGTCGGGTGGTACGTCGAGGGCCTCCAGGAAGCCCCGTACCGCCTCGGAGGGGGTCACCGTCGAACCGGTGGGGTCGAATCCCCGCAGGTTGACGTAGAGCTGGCCGTCCGGGTACCGGTCGGTGGCCCGGTGCGCCCAGTACACGGCCAGGGTCGTCTTGCCGACCCCGGCGGTGCCCGACAGCACCACCGGGGTCGCGGCCGGCTCACCCGGGCCGTCCGCCCCGTCGGCGGTGGACGGGCCGCCGCAGGCGGCGTCGAGCTGGGCGAGCTGCGCGGCACGGCCGACAAAGCCGGTCAGCGCCGGCGGTAGCTGGTGCGGCACGGGAATCCAGGTCCGGACCGCATCGGCGCCCGGGGCGCGGTCCGGAGCCGGCGCGACGGCGGACCCGGCGTCCCCGGTGGCCTCGTCGGCGGGCTCCAGCTGACGGCGACGCTCCTCGACCCGGTCCCGCGCGGTGGCCAGCGCCCCCTGCTCGGCGCCGGTGGCCCCGAGCAGCCGGATCAGGACGTCGAACCGCTCGGTCGACGGCAGGATGTTCCCCGCGAAGTACTCCCCGATGACCCCGTGCGACCAGCCCGTCCTCGCCGCCAACTGCCGGTACGTCAGCGGCGTGTCGCCCCGCTGGCGGGCATGGCGGCGTCGTAGCTGACGCAGCAGCAGGGCCAGTTCCTTTGTCGTCCGCACCTCGGCGGCCCCGGGCACGACCGCGACCTCGGAACGGTTCGTCCCGGGTGCCGGATGGAACGTTCGTCGGGTGTCCGGACGGACGCGTTGGTCGGTCATGACCTCTCCTCGCTGCGCTCGTCGAGGCCATGACCTGGTCGCCTGTGCTGGATGATGACCTCGCTCCGCTCGGTCATACGGCCTCCGCCTGCTGGCCGCCCGGCACCTCCGGGCACTGACATCCGGAGGGTAGTCGGCATTCTCCCCTATCAATACGACGTCGCCGGATATCCGTCAGTCCGGAACTCTAAGAATCCATTGAGATCGATGACCCATGGTGTCGGTGGTACGGCTGTCGGGAGATCCAACCCACCGTACCGCCGGACGCGTCCGGGCCCCCGACGCGTCACCCACGTTCCGGGGAGGCGACCATGGCATCGACAGGACATCGCAGGACCTCCTTACCCCGGTCCGGCATCCTGGCCGCGGCGACCCTGCTGGCCCTCGTCACGACCGCCACGCCCGTGATGGCCGCCCCGGCCGAGGGGGTGGTTCACGCCGCCGGCGGTCCGACCGCCGTGGCCGGCTCCTACATCGTCGTCCTGCGGGACTCCGCCGTCACGGCCGACGCCGTGGACGGCACGGCACGGTCCCTCGCGTCGCGGCAGGGCGGCGGCGTCGGTCTGGTCTACCGGCACGCCCTACGCGGCTTCGAGGCCCGGCTCTCCGAACGCGGCGCCCGCCGGCTGGCGGCCAACCCGGCGGTGGCCTCGGTGACGCAGAACCACTTCGTGTCCACCGCGGACACCCAGAGCCCGGTGCCGTCCTGGGGCCTCGACCGGGTCGACCAGCGCACGCTGCCGGTCGACAACTCGTTCACTTACCCGGACGTCTCGCCGGCGGTCCGGGCGTACGTCATCGACACCGGGATCAACCTGACCCACACCGACTTCGCCGGTCGGGCGGTGTCCGGCTGGGACTTCGTCGACAACGACGCCGACGCCACCGACTGCGAGGGCCACGGTACCCACGTCGCCGGCACGCTGGGCGGCTCCTCCTTCGGAGTGGCCAAGAACGTGCAGCTGGTGGCGGTACGCGTGCTCGACTGTGCCGGACGCGGGCACATCGGGCAGGTGATCGCCGGTATCGACTGGGTGACCGCCGACCACGACCCCGGCGAGCTGGCGGTCGCGAACGTCAGCCTCGGCGGCCCGTCGTACCCGCCCGTCATCGAGGCCGTGACGCGGTCCATCGCCGACGGTGTCACGTACGCGGTGGCCGCGGGCAACGACAACGGCGCCGACGCGTGCCAGACCACCCCGGCCGCCGTCCCGGCCGCGATCACGGTGGCCGCCACCGGTCCCGACGACGCCCGCGCGCCGTTCTCGAACGTCGGTACCTGCGTGGACCTGTTCGCGCCGGGTGTCGGCATCACGTCGGCGTACGTCGGCGGCGACACGGCCACCCGCACGGCCTCCGGGACGTCGATGGCCACCCCGCACGTGGCCGGGGCGGCCGCGTTGATCCTGGCCGACCACCCGACCTACCCGCCCGCGCAGGTGACCGCGGAACTCCTGGCCGACGCCACGCCGGGCGTGGTGACCGACGCGGGCGCCGGCTCGCCGAACCGACTGCTCCACGTCGACCACGTCACCCCGGCCGACGACTTCGCACTGGCGGCCACCCCGGCGAGCGGCACGGTGACGGCCGGTGGCACCGTCTCCACCACGATCACCGGCACCGTCACGCGGGGGTCGACGCAGCCGGTCTCCCTGGTCGCCACCGGCCTGCCCGACGGCGTCACGGCGACGTTCCGGCCGGCGACCATCTCCTCGGACGGGACGACCACACTCACGATCAGCACGGGTCCGGAAACGATGGCCGGCGACTACACCGTCACGGTGATCGGAACGGGTACCGGCGCGACCCGTCCGACGCTGTTCCGGCTGCGCGTCGACGGCGTCCCCGGCTGTGTCGCCGCGAACGGCACCGACACGACACTGTCCGGGAACTGGGCCGCCGAGGTCCCGATCACGATCAGCGGCTGCGCCGGCGCCGCCGCCCGCAACAGCACGGTGGAGGTGCACATCGACCACAACGCCATCGAGGACCTCGACGTCCGGCTGATCGCGCCCGACGGCACCTGGTACTACCTGTTCTTCCGTACCGGCGGCACGACCGACGACGTCGACTACACGTTCACCTACGACCTGTCGTCCGAGACGGCGAACGGCACCTGGCTGCTGTGGGTCAACGACTCCGGACCGATGGGTTCCGGTTTCCTCGACTCGTGGAAGCTCAACCTGGCCGGTGCCGACCTGCCGGCACCGGCGTGCGGCGGCCTCGCCACCGCCGACGTGCGGATTCCGGACGAGGGCAGGGCCGATTCACCGATGAACGTGGCCGCCTGTGGCCGGGCACCGTCGGCCACCAGCTACGTCGAGGTCAAGGTCCGTCACCCGTGGGCCTGGGAGCTCCGCGTCTCCCTGCTCGCACCGGACGGACAGGAGTTCGTGCTCCAGAACTCCAACGGGATGGGGGTGTCGAACGTCTACCAGACCTTCATCCTGGACCTGTCGGCGAAGCGGACCCAGGGCGTCTGGCGGCTGCGGGTCCAGGACCAGTACGGAGGCAACGAGGGTGTGATCGAGGGCTGGAAGCTGACCCTCGGCCGGCCGTCTGATGCTCCGGGTGGGCAGCGTCCCGACGGGCCGCGCCGGTCGGGACGCTCGCGTAGGGACCGCCGTCGGCACGGCGAACAGTTCGGAACACGACCGAACGCCGTACGCCTTGCCGGCATCCGACCCCGACCCGAATCCTTGGGATCGACAGTCATCGGCAACGGGGAACAGGGGGAACACGGATGCGGGTATTCGCTCGTAGGCGGGGCGTGGTGCTGGCGGCGGCCGTACTCATGGGTGTCGCCGGTCTGCCCGTGGCGACGCCGGCGGCAGCGGCGCCACCGCCGCTGGAGTGGGAATGGAACGACGCGGTCCAGGTCGGCGGTTTCCCCGGCGCCCCGGACCTGTTGTGCTCACAGATCGACTACGGCACGGCGTGCTTCCTTCCCTACGGCGACCAGTTCTACGTCCAGGACGGGCTGGCCGACGGTGCGTCGGTGGTCGCCGAGTGGCGGGTGTACGTCGACGGCAGCGTCTACCGCCGGGGCCGTTGCCGAATCAGCCTCGGCGCCGGGAAGGTGGGCGTCTGCAACAAGGACCTGCCGGAAAACCGGGAGATGGAGATCCGGGTACGCCGCTACGACGGTGACACCGGGCTGTTCGTCAGCCCCGACGGCGTCTGGTGGCACGGGTCCACGAGCTGAACTGATCGAATCGGTCTTCTCGTCGCCCGCCCCCGCACCGCCCGAGGCCGGAACAGCCCCCCGTCGGCCGGTCGGGGTCAGTCACCCGGGAGGGCGGCGGCGTTCATCGTGGCGGGACGGCGGGGCGTCACCAGTAGGGTGGCCAGCCCGGCGAGCAGACCCCAGAACGCGGCGCCGACGCCGAGCACGGCGATCCCCGACGCGGTGACGACAAACGTCACCACGGCGGGCAGCAGCCCGGCCGGGTCGGAGACGGCGTTACCCAGTGCCGTGCCGAGTGCCGGCAGCAGCGCCAGGCCGGCGACGGCGATCACCAGCACCGGCGGGGAGAGCAGTACGAGCGCGGTGGCGAGGCCCGCCCCGAGCCCGAGCAGCACCTGGCCACCCGCCAGGGCCAGGGTGGCGAGCCAGCGCCGGCCCGGGTCGGGGTGTGCCTCGGGGCCCGCGGTCAGGGCGGCGGTGATGGCGGCGAGGTTGACCTGGTGGCCGCCGAACGGGGCCGCCGCCGCACTGACCAGCCCGGTCGTGACCAGTGCGGGCCGCAGTGGCGCCTCGTACCCGTAGCTGGACAGGACGGCGGCACCCGGGACGTTCTGGCCGGCCATGGTGACCAGGAACAACGGGAGCGCGATGCCCACCACGGCGCCGAGGTCGGCGGTCGGCACGGTCCAGGCCAGGGCGGGTCGCAGCGTGGCATCGGCCAGCGCGCTGTCCGGCCCGGTCAGGGCGATCGCCGCCACGGCCGCGACCAGCGCGCCCGGCACCGCCCAGCCGCGGGCGAAGCGCAGCAGCACCGCCCACGTCACGACCACCGGCAGGGCCAGCGCCGGGACGTCCACCAGGGCCCGGACCGGAGCCGTGCACAGCGGCACGAGGATGCCCGCGAGCATCGCGCCGGCCACCGGTCGCGGGATGGCGGCGATCGCCCGGGCCAGCCACGGCACCAGGCCCGCGACCACGGTCAGCGCCGCGCAGACGAGGAAGGCGCCGACGGCCGAGGAGAAGCCGCCCGCCACCGGTCCGGCCCCGACCAGCAGGGCCGCGCCCGGCGTGGACCACGCGATGGCGATGGGCATCCGGTGGCGCACGGCCAACACCGCACCCGCGACTCCGATGCCGAGGCAGGTGGCGAGCAGGCCCGAGGCGGCCTGGGCCGGGCTGGCGCCCACGGCCTGCAACCCGGCGAGCACCAGCGTGAACGAACTCGCGTAACCCACGATCGCGCTCAGCAGGCCGGCGACGACCGGTCGTGCCCAACCCATCAGCACTCCTCCCAGCGTTCCGTAAACGGAACGGACGCCGGGTGGCACGATACGCAGATGACCGCGCACCAGACAAGCCCTCACCACCACGGGTCGGCAGTCGGTCGGCGGCTGCGCGAGTTGCGTGAGGCGCGTGGCCTCACCCTCTCCGAACTGGCCCGGATGGCCGGCGTGGGAAAGGCGACCCTCTCGGGGCTGGAGAACGGCAGCCGCGATCCCCGGCTCGAAACCCTCTACGCGATCGCCGCCGCGCTCGGCGTGCCGATGAGCGCGCTGACGTTGGACCGCGGCGCCCCGGTCTCCACCGCCGCACCGGTACGGGGCGAGGCGGTGGTGTCGACGTTGCTGGAGGTCTTCGAGGAGCCGGCCGCCACCTACGAGTTGTTCGCCCTGCGCATCGTCGACGGCGTCGAGCAGGTCTCGCCCGCCCACCCGGCCGGCGTGACCGAGCACCTCACCGTCTTCAGCGGCCACGCCCGGGTCGGGCCGGTCGACGCGCCCGTCCCGGTGGGCCCGGGTGAGCACGTCTCCTGGGCCGCCGACACCCCCCACCTCTACGCCGCGGCCGGGCCGGACGAGGTCCGGGCGACCCTGCTGATCCGTACCCCCCGCCGCTGAGCCGGCTGCGGGCTCGCTATCCGCACCTGGCGGACCGTCGAGAGCTCGCCGGTCGGGCGAATGTCACCAGGAGTTCATCGACTGGACGACCTGCCGGGGACAGGCCCCGGTCGGGCGGCTTGAACTGCGGATCTGCTGTCCCCGGCCGGACGTCGGCAGCCAGAACGGCCATCGGCCCGTGGTTACCATCGGGGCACGGCTGTGCCGCACCTGGGCGCGCTACGGGCGAAGGAGAACCACGGTTGAATCCGCCGTCCTTCAGCGGCCTCGGCCGCTTCCTGGACACCAACCGGCAGACGCTGCTGGCCGTACTCACGGTACTGGAGCTGCTGATCCTGCTGGTGGTGCTGCTGCGGTGGTTCGACCGCCGGTATGGCCTGTGGGGCACCGGACGGCGTGTCCGGCGAGCCATCGTCGGCGCGGCCAGGGATCTGGTGGCGCCGGTCGTCGGTTTCCTGCGCCGTCGGCGAGGGATGCGGGTGGTCGGCCGACACCTCGCCGGATCGGGGCCGGTGCCGGCGGCCCGGGCCGGGATCGTGTCGGCCCGATCGGCGCTGGCCGAACGGGACGACTTCTGGCCGTACCTGGTGCTGTTGGGCCCGGGCGAGATCAGCGTACGACTCGCCGGTCCGGGGGCGGAGGCGGACGTGCCACCACCGGCAGCGGAATCGCCCTGGCAGGCCACCACACCGCGCAGTTGGCGGGCCCACGTGCCGCTGCCCCCGGCCCACGGACCGGTGACCGGCGACCTGTTGCCGCTCGCCGTGGGCGTCCGGGCCAGCACGCTGGTTCTGCTGGATTTCGCCCGCTGCCCCGGCATCGTGTCGGTGCACGGTGCCCCGACGCCGGCGGAGCGGCTGGTGTCCGCGTTGGTCGTCCAGCTGGCCGCCCTGCTCGACGGGCACGGCGTGCAGCGTCTGATCGTCGCGACGGAACCCGGCGACGGTCTCGAGGCGACCGACGCCGACCGGATGCCGCTGGCCGAGGCGCTGACGACTCTCGCACGGCGTGCGGAAGAGCCGGCCGGCCGTACCGTCCTGGTCTGCCGGCGGCCTGATCCGCAGACGGCGGCGCAACTCGCCACGCTGGTCGCCGACGATCCCGGGCTGCTGGTGCTGGTCGACGGCTACCTGCCGGGCTCACGCTGGCGACTGCGGGTCGACCTGGCGGGTCGGGTGATCGCGCCGGAACTGCGACTCGACGCGGATTCCGCGCCGCTGACCCGCCGCCTGCGACCCGCCCACCGGTCCGCGCCCGTCGTCACACCGGCACCGGCCTGGGCCGAGGAGGCCCCCTCCGGGTCCACAGCCCTCGGCGCCGCCTCCTCCGTTCCGGCGGAACCGGCGGTGCCCGGTCGTGCCCGGCCGACCCGTGTGCCGTCACCCGCCACGCTGCCGGCCGTCCCGCCACGGCCCGTCCCGCCGGTCCCACCCGTCGCCAACGACGACCTGATCGAGCAGGCACACGACGAGCGGCGAGCGATGGTCCACTCCGGTGTCGAGCCTGCCGAACGAACCGGAGACCGCTGATGCGCCTGCTGCTGACCCTCGTCTCCGCCGGAGCCGAGCGGGACGTCGCGATGGACGTCGGGGTGGACACGCCGGTGGGTGCGCTCGCCGAGCAGGACGGCGCCCCTGGTGACTGGTATCTCGACGGGGCACGCCTGGATCCGACCTGGACGGTGAGCCGTGCCGGGCTGGTCTCCGGGGTCCGGCTCGGTGCCGGTACGTCGGTGCCGACCGGCGGCGTACGGGACCTGCCGGGCGACCGGCGGACCCACTGGCTGGAGGTGCACGGCGTCGGCGGTCCCGGCGCCGGACGGATCTGGCCGGTCGGCCTGGGCTGTCACGACATCGGCTCGGCAGCGGGGTCCGCGATCGACCCGGGCGGCACCAGGGTGCCCGCGCACGCCGCCCGGCTCACCGTCGACGAGCAGGGCCGCGCCTGGGTCGCCGCCGGTGAGGGGGCGGTACGCCTGGCGCTGCCGCAACTACCGCCGCAGACCGATCCGGTGGATCCACCCGGCTACCCGGATTATCCGGAGCAACCACGCGCGTCGGATCCTCCCGCCGGACAGCACGGCGGGCCGGAGCCCTGGGAGCAACAGCGGGACGGTTCCCGCCGCTGGCCGCCCGGGGTGGATCTGGCGGTAGGTGGGAGCCTGCTGCGGCTGGTGTCGCGCCCGGCACCGGACGCCGCGGTGACCCCGGCCGTGGATGTGCCGATGCTGGACTTCAACCGGCCGCCGCGGATCGTGCCGCCGCTGCTCTTCGCCCGGCGACGGCTGCCGACCCCACCGACCCGGCCGACCCGCCGCCCGATCCCGCTGTTGATGATCCTCGCGCCGATGGTGCTGGGCCTGGCGTTCGTCTTCCTCTTCAAGTCGTACTTCTTTCTGCTGATCATGGTGCTCAGTCCGGTGCTGGCCTTGGCGAACTGGTTCACCGACCGGCGCAGCGGCCGCAAGCGGTACCGCAAGGATCTCGCCGAGTACCGCCGCAAACACACCCGGATGATGCGGGAGCTGACCGCGGCGGTAGCCGAGGAACGGCTGGCTCGGTGCGAGGCGTCCCCCGATCCGGCGACCGTGCTGCACACCGCGGTCGGTCCGGGTCGACGGCTCTGGGAACGGCGCCGCCGCGATCCCGACCACCTCGTGTTGCGGGTCGGCACCATGGACCAGCCGTCACTGATCGAGGTGGAGGATCCGGCCCGCAGCGAGGTGGACCGCCAGCTGCGGTGGATCGTGCCGGACGTGCCGGTCACCGTGGACCTGGTCGACCGTCTGGTGGTCGGTCTGGCCGGCGCGGCGGAGACCAGGTACGCGACGGCACGCTGGCTCGTCCTCCAGGCCGCCGCCCTGCACAGCCCCCGCGACCTGCGCATCCACGTGTTGACCGAGCCGAACGGGAAGGATCGGTGGAGCTGGGTCCGGTGGCTGCCGCACACCCGGCCGCCCGAGGACGGCGTCCCGCCCGGACGGCCCTACACGCTGGTCGGCAACGACCCGGAGACCGTGGCGAACCGGGTCGGCGAGCTGGTGTCACTGGTCACCGCGCGGACCAGGGCCCGCGGCTCGCAGCTCGGTCAGGTCCTGTTCAGCGAACCCGACGTGGTGCTGGTCGTCGACGGGGCGCGCCGGCTGCGCGACGTGCCCGGCATGGTGCAGGTGCTCACCGAGGGACCGGCGGTGCGGGTCTTCGCGATCTGCATCGACGCCGAGGAACGGTTGCTGCCGGAGGAGTGCACCGCGGTGCTGCGCGCCGACGCGGACGGGCTGACCGTACGGCAGACCGGCATACCCGAGGCCACCGGAGTACGCCCCGACACCGTCACCCCACGGTGGTGTGACGGGGTGGCCCGGGCGATGGCACCACTGCGGGACGTCACCCCGGACGAGACGGCCGGGCTGCCCGACCGCAGCCGGCTGCTGGAACTGCTGGACACCGTCCCACCGGACGGCACCGAACTGGCCGAGCGCTGGTCCCGACAACCCGCGTCCACGAGCTTTGTCATCGGCAGTGGCTTCGACGGGACGGTCGCGCTCGACCTGGTCCGCGACGGGCCGCACGCCTTGATCGCGGGCACCACCGGCGCCGGCAAGTCCGAGCTGCTGCAGAGCATGGTGGTGTCGCTGGCGGCGGTCAACCGCCCGGACGAGTTGACCTTCGTGCTGGTCGACTACAAGGGCGGCAGCGCGTTCCACAGTTGCGTACGGTTGCCGCACACCCTCGGCATGGTCACCGACCTGGACAGCGCGCTGGTGGTCCGGGCGTTGGAGTCGCTCGCCGCGGAGCTGCGCCGCCGCGAGGAGATCCTTGCCGAGGTCGCCGCCAAGGACCTCGTCCAGTACCGGACGATGCGGGGCCGCGACCCCTCGCTGCCGGCGGTGCCCCGACTGGTGCTGGTCATCGACGAGTTCGCCACGCTCGCCCGAGAGGTCCCGGACTTCATCCCCGGCCTGGTCAGCATCGCCCAGCGGGGCCGGTCGCTGGGCATCCATCTGATCCTGGCCACCCAGCGCCCGGCCGGCGTGGTGACCACCGACATCCGCGCCAACACCAACCTTCGCATCGCGCTGCGGGTCACCGATCCGATGGAAAGCTCCGACGTGATCGACGTGCCGGATGCCGCGATGATCCCGGTGGCCACCCCCGGACGCGCACTCGCCCGGCTCGCCCACCGGTCCACCCTGCCCTTCCAGACCGGGTACGTCGGTGCCGTGTTCCGGGGTGCCGACGCCGATGCGGCGCAACCCCGGCCGACCTCGCCGGTGCACGGTACCGAGTTGCCCTGGTCCCGGCTGGGCCGGGCGCTGCCGCCGCCGGTGGAACCGACACACGGGAGCGCCGCGCCGGACGAGTTGGCCGCCACCGACCTGGACGTACTGGTGGACGCCATCGACGCGGCCGCCCGGGAGGTGGGCTGCGCGCGACAGCCGAGTCCGTGGCTGCCGCCGCTGCCACCGGTCGTGCTGCTGGACGACCTGACCCCGCCGAAGCCCGGAGCCGGCCCCGGTCTGCCGCCGGTGCCGTACGCACTGGCTGACCTGCCGGATCAGCAGAGCCAGCCGGTGCTGACCTGTGACCTGTCCGCGCTCGGACATCTCTACGTGCTGGGCGCCTCCCGTACCGGCCGGTCACAGCTGCTGCGTACGCTGGCCGCGTCACTGGCCCGGTCGCTGTCCTGCGCCGACGTGCACCTGTACGCGGTCGATGCGGCCGGCGGGTCGATGGTGGTGTTGTCAGAGCTTCCGCACTGCGGCGCGGTGGTGCCCCGAGCCGACCTGGAGCGACTGGAGCGGCTGGTTGGCCGGCTGCAGGGCGAGCTGGCCCGGCGGCACGAACTGCTGGCCCGGCACTCCTGCGCCGGGCTCGACGAGTTACGGGCGGCGCTGCCGCCGGCGGAGCGTCCGGCGCACCTGATGCTGCTGGTGGACGGCTGGGATTCGCTGGCTGCCGTCCTGGCCGACCACGACGGCGGCCGGCTGCTGGACCAGTTCCTCGGCCTGCTGCGGGAGGGGCCGGCCGCCGGGCTGCACCTGGTGATGTCCTCCGAGCGGTCGCTGTTGACCGGACGGGTGGCGAACCTCAACGATCACCGGATCATGCTGCGGATGACCGACCGCACCGACTACTCGGCGATCGGCGTCAACCACCGCCGGATACCGGAGGTGGTGCCGCCCGGACGTGGCTGGCGTTCGGCGGACCAGGCGGAGATCCAGATCGCTCTGCTGGATCCGGACCCGTCCGGTGCGGCGCAGGTCGAGGCGATCCGCCGGATCGCCGCCCGGGCCACGGCCCGGGACACCGGGGTGCCGACGCAGCGCCGACCGTTCCCGGTCGCCGGACTCCCCGCGTCGGTCACCTTCGCCGAGGCGTTCGCGCAGGTCCCGGAGGAGCAGCGGCGGCCACTACGGGCGCTGCTCGGGATCGGTGGTGACGCCGCCGCACCGGTTTACGTGGACTTCGCCGGTCAGCAGGCGACCTTCCTGGTCGCCGGTCCGCCCGGTTCGGGCCGCAGCAACACCCTGGCCACGCTGGCGGTGTCGCTGCTGGCGGGGGGCAGTGCCCTGGTGATCCTGACCCCCCGCGAGTCGGTGTTGCGCCGGCTGGCGGTACACGGCCGGGTACGCGCGATCGAGGGAGCGGCCCCGGACCCGACGCACCTGACCGCCGCGGTCGAGGAACTGGGGGGCCCGTTGGTGGTGCTGGTCGACGACGTCGACCTGTTCGGCTTCGCCAACCCGGTGGAGGCGGTGCTGCGCCAGGTGGTGGCCACCGGCCGGGATCGTGCTCTCGGTCTGGCGTACGCGGGGACGGCCGAGACCCTGACCCAGTCGTTGGGCGGGTGGATCGCCGAGGCCCGGCGCTCCCGGCAGGGTGTGCTGCTCGCACCACAGTCGGCGATCGAGGGTGACCTGGTCGGTGCCCGGGTGCCGCCCGGCCTGCTGCGCGCCGGCAGCCGCCCCGGACGCGGCTATCTGCCGGACCCGGCAACCGCCGCACTGACCACGGTCACCATCCCGCACACCGCCCTCCGCTGACGCCCCACCTTTCCGGTCCGTCGATCATGAGGTAGCCGCCGTTCGGAGATCGACATCCGCCGCCCACCTCCTGATCGATGCCGGAAGGAAGCTCGACTCACCGGCACTCGACGCTGGGCGCGGCCCGGGTGCCGGTCACGGCCCCCGGGCCGCGTGGTCACTGTGCGGGCGGCGGCGTGGACAGCGCCTGGTCCATGTCGCTGAGGTTCTTCACGATCGCCGCGAAGCTCGCCGCGAAGGTCTCCAGGTTGCTGACCGCCTTGGTCAGCGAGGCGGTGAACTCGGTGTACTGGCTGCTCATAACCGGGCTGGACTGCTGCATCCAGAGGCCGCCCTGGCTGGTCAGCAGCTCGGTGACGCTGGTGTTCAAGCCCTTGAGCACGTCGGCGATCTCCGCGCCCTCGGTGGTCAGCCGCCCGGAGACGGTGTGGATCCGGTCGTAATCGACGTTGACTTCTGCCATCGGATGCCTCCGGTTCGGCGGATCAGGCGGAGCTGCTGGACGCGGTGATCTGCTCGTCCATGGTGCGCAGCTGAACGGTGATGTTGTGGAACTGCTGGGCGAACGACCGGATGCTCTCGATCGCCGCGGTCAACTCGGTGTTGAAGGTCTGGTACTGCCCACTGAGCGTGGGGCTGGACTTCTGCAACCACAGGCCACCGTCGCTGGTGAGCAACTGGGACACCGCGGCGAGCAGATCCTCCAACCGGGGCACGGTCTGCGTGACGGCCAGGTTGAGCTGTTCGTTGACCGTCTGCACCTTGGCGAAGTCGACGGTGATGTTGGGCATGGCGCTGCTCCAGACGAGGTTGGTCAGATGGTGACGGTGGTGTACGGCATGGAGTCGTCCTCGGGTGCCTCCTCCGACACGAGGCTCCACTCCCCGGTCTTCGGGTTGCCGTGGTAGACCTTGGTGCCGTCCGGGCCCACCACCGTCTTGGTGCCGCTGTCCGGCCCGGTCACCACGATGTCGGTCGTGGTGGTCCCACCCTCGTGGTCGACGGTGACCTGATGCGATCCGCCGTCGGCCCCCGGGGTGACGGTGCTCGTGGTGGTGCCCTCGCTGGTGGTGGAGGTCACCACGAACGAGCCGTCGTCGTTGGTCTTCTTCTCGATCTTTTCCTCGGTTCCGTCGGCATGGGTGATGGTGGAGGTGTAGTCGATGACGTCGGTCCGCCCGTCGCCGTCGGTGTCGCGGTACGTGAACTCGGTCTTCTCGGTGTAGGTCAGCCCGTCACCTGAGGTGACCGTGGTGGTTTCGGAGATGACGTTGCCGTCGTCGTCCAGGACCGCCGTGGTGGTGTTGCTGCCCACCGGTGAGGTGCCGTCGACGGAGGTGGGTGCGTCTCCCGGTTCTGGCACCGGGTCTCCGCTCCACACCGGCACCGAACCGTCGACCAGGTTGCCGTCCTTGTCGTAGTACTGGAAGGTGATCTCCCGGTCCTTCAGGTCGAGGTATCGCTCGTACGCGGCGGTGTCGGCCTGCCAGCCGCTGATGTTCGCCCGCAGCCGGTCCAGGTTGACCTTGCCGGCGATGTCGGCGTCCAGGTCGAAGTAGGCCTTGGCGATGCCGTCGAAGGTGTTGGCCAGCTCGTCGAGCAACTCCATGGAGTCCTTGAACGGGGTGTGGCAGGCGGAGAAGAAGGCACTCAGCGTCGCGTACAACGTCGAGTTGCCGACCTGGCTGGAGTCGACGACGGCCCCGTCGGAGGTGACGATCGCCCGACGCGAGCCGGTCTCCACGTCAAACTGGATCTTTCCCTTCAGCTCGCGCAGGCTGCCCGCGAGCTTGTGCAGCAACGCGTAGTCGAGCACCAGGTCGGCCATCGTGCACCCCTCCGCCAGCTCGTCGACATGTGCCGTCTGTGAGGTTCGACGCGGCCGGGGCGGTGAGCGGTTCACCGTGAACCTCCGCGCGGGTGCGTCGCGTCGAACAGGACGAGGTGTCCGGGGCGGCGGGAGGGGTGCGGTGGCGGTACGGCCCGGTGACTGGTCGGCACTCACGCTGTCCGGTGACCCCACACCCGGCGATCCGGACGTGCTGCTGCGGGTCGCCGGCTACCTGGACGTCATGGCCGGCCATGCCCAGACCGCCGACGACGGGCTCGCCGCGGTGTTGCGGCAGAGCGGTGAGGGTGCGTTCGTCGGCAAAACCGCGGACTGGCTGCGCGAGCAGGTCAGCAAGGAGATGAGCGGCTTCATCGCCGGGGTCCGTACCGCCTTCTCCGCCGCCGGGCCGGCCATCCGCACGTACGCCGAGGCGTTGCGCGAGGCGCAGGCCAAGGCGGACCGGGCACTGAGTGAAGCGGCCGGGGCCGGCGACGACGAGGAACGAATCAAAGCCCTCAGGACGGAGGCGGAGAACGCCGCGGCGGACGTGACAACCGCGGCGGGTACGGCCCGGCAGGCCATTCTCGACGCCACCGGACACATCAGGTCCCCGGTGACGCCCAAGTCCGCCTGCGAGATCTTCTGGGAGATCTTCACCTGGCTGACCCTCGTCATCACCGTGGTCGCCATCTTCGTCGGCGGGCCGCTCGGCCTGCTCGCCTTCGCGATGAACGCCGCCCTGGCGGTGAAGGCGACCCTGGACTTCGCGACGGGCAAGACGAACGCACTGGGTCTGGCGCTCGGCCTGCTCGGTCTGCTCGGCCCCAGTACCCGGCCACTGATCGCCCTCGGCGACCTGACCAAGCTGGCCGGCAGCGCCTGGCGCAGCATCACCCAGATCAGCCGAAACAGCTTCACCCTGGCCCGGACCGGCATCAACGACTTCTGGCGGACCGTGTCGACGCTGAGCATCAGCGGCATCATGCGCGGCATCGGGGACCTCGGCGTCACCGTGGCCAACTCGGTGAAGGTCGGCGTGCTGTCGATCCCGCGGATCGTCGGTTCCCTCGATGGCCTGGCCGTCCGGGGGTTCGTGACTCTGGAGAAGTTCACCCTGGTCACCGTTCCGACGGCGGTCACCAGGCTGGGCAACATCGCCAATCAGGGCCTGACCAGACTCGCCGGTCTGACGGTCGACGCCGGCCGGTTCGTCGCCGCCAACGCCGTCAGGTTCGGCAACCTGATGGTGCGGGAGTTCGGCGGCTGGAAGTGGCTGCGGATCTTCCTGCCGCTGGCCGGTCACGAGATCGGCGCCGTCGGCGTTTCCGGGGCGTTCAAACTCGGCGTGCTGGGTCGCGGGCTCGGGATGACCCGATTCGACGGACTGGCCGCGCTCGGCGGTGGCGTCCGGCTCGCCGACGGCCTCACCACGGTGAATGTCGTCAAGCCCGGGAGCCCGCCGCCCGCCGGCGGAATCAACTTCAGCCCGGGCGGGCTGCACCTGCCCGACCTGGTCGAGAAACCACTGATCGGTGCGCCGTCGATGCCGGAACTCAGCTTCTCGGCCCGCGGTATCGACCTGTCCGCGACGCGTGGTGTGCTCGGCGCGCACGACCTGGCGGGGCTGCGCGGTGCCGCGCACGCGGTCGACCTCGGCGCGCTCGCTCGGCTCGACGTACCGACAGGCAACCCGACGGCGGCACTGAACCAGGTCACCATGCCCACAGTGGGCATGCCCGGCTCGGTGACCCTGCCGAACATGCAGATCGGCAACCTCAGCACCACGCTGCAGCGGACCGTCGGCGGCGTGGACGGGCTGGCGAACTTCGGTCATGCCGAGCTGCGCAACCTGCACATGGGTGAGGTCAGTGCGGTCCGGGTCTCGGAGACCGGGGTGGCGTTCAACCTGGGGGCCCCGGAGAAGGCGTTCGGCGCCGCCCCCCTGGCCACCCCCACCCCCACCCTTACGTCCGCGCCGTCGGTCTCCGTCTCCCAGCCGGCGCCGACGAGCGCCGCAGGGCCGGACGTCGTCGCACCGGCACCCACGCAGCTCGGTAAGATCGCCGACCCGACCACCGTCCACCAGGCACTGAATCTGCTCGACGGGCCGAAACCGAGCGCACTCACCGCCCTGACCCGGTTGGATCCGCCGTCGTCCACCGCGCCCACCGGTCTGAGCCGTGATCTTTCGGTGCCCGCACCGCCCCGCGTGGAGTCGGTCGGCGGCCCGTCACCGCAGCAGCTCAGTCACCTGCACGCGCTCGCACAGCTGAAGCAGGCACATCACGCGCTGGCCAACGCCTCCGGGGACGCGCTGGCGGTGGCCCGCGCCGAGAAGGACGTCCGAGTCGCCGAGGCGCTGGTGCGTCGGGCCGAGAGTGGGCTCAAAATCGAAGCCCGGGAACTCTCCCCCAGTGTCGACCCCCCACCGACCCACCCGACCGGTGTGGTCGCGCCAGACCTCGCGGCGGCCAAGGCAGCGACGGCCCCCGACCTTGCGGCGGCCAGTCCCGCTGCGGCGGCGGACGAAGCGATACGGGCTCTGCAGATCCGCTTGGACAACCTGCGCGGACCCGACGCCCCCCGCGCCGACCTGGCCGCGCTGGAGCTGGAGGCCCGGTTCGCGCAGCTGCGCCCGTCGACCTCGGCCGACCTCGCCGACCTGCCTGCGGTGCCCACCCACCAGCCCGGCACCAGCATCGCCGAACTGGAGAGCCGGCTGGCCGGACTACGCGGCACCGACGTATCCGCCCCCGCAGCCCGCCAACTGGAGTGGGAACACCGCCTCAACCAGCTCCGTCCGGGCGGGGCGGCCGAGAACCGCCCGGTCGATCCGGCGATGTTCCCGGACGTCCCGTCCATCTCCCCGATGGAGGCCACCGCCCGGGCCACCGCCGCCGAACGCCTCACCGACCTGGAAACGCAGTTGGCCGACGTCCGCGCCGAGGAGGTCTCCTCCGGCGCCGGGCCGGGGCGGTTCGACGACGCCGGGGCACCGGCCACACCGCGCGCCGACATCCCGGGTCGGTCGGAAACCCCTGACCAGGTGGGTACGCCAGGGCGAACGGAGGGGGGCATCGGCGGCGACGGAGTGCTCGACCTGCCCAGCGTGCCGCGGACCGACCCGGCGGCCACTCCAGGCCCGGAGGCACTCAGCCGACGGTTGACCGAACTCACCGCCGACGCCCGCGGTGTCAAGCTACCCGAGCAGGAACTGAGGGTGCTCAGCACCGAGGTCCGTACCGCGATCGAGCAGGGGCGGCACGGCGACGCGGCCCGAGGACTGAACACGCTGCACGACCGGATCGACCGACAGGCACTGTTCCAGCGGCTCGACTCGTACCGGGCGCATGTCGACGCCGGGCACCACCGCGCAGCGCAGCTGGGCATGGACAAGTCGACCTGGTTGCGCCACGCCATCGACATCGAGCGCGCGACCGCGGCCGGGCACACCGACGAACTGCACCGGCTGCTCAACGCCTACGAGAACGGCCTCGCCGGCAAGCTGGCCGAGCAGAAGCTGAACGACCAGGTCGTACCCGATGTCACTCCCGGCCGTGCCTCCGACGGAGCCGGGTCCGCGGGCGACCTGGACGGATTGCTGGCCCGGCTCGACGTGCTCCGTGGCGACCGTGTTCCCGACCCGCGACTCGCCGGTCTGGAGCTGGAGCTACGCTTCGCCGGCCTGCGCGGCGCCGACGGCCCCGATGGGCCGCTCCCCCAGCTGCCCGACGCACCGACGCTGCCGCCCGGCGCGCTCGACGACCTGACCGACCGGCTCGACGCCCTGCGCACCCATCGGGACGAGTTGATCGGCATGCCGGCGGCCGAGCGTGCCGGGTGGAACGCCGAGTTCGCCCGGGCCGGCGACGCAGCCGCCGACGCGGACGTGTTGGCCCGGTACGAGGCGCGCGTCGCGGCCCTGGAGCGGGAGGCCCGCCTCGCGGAGCTGCGGGGCGGCAGCGGTCCGCTCTCCGCCGACGAGTACCGGAGTTGGCAGGACGCGCTCACCCGGGCCGGCGACAATCCGGCCGCCGTCGACGATGTGCTGTCCCGGTACGTCACCCGGTTGGACGAGCACCGGCTGGACAGCACCGCCCAGATCAACGCGGCGCTCACCTCCCCCGACCATCTCCGCCCGCTCGACTCCCGGCTCGACGAGGCACTCGGCGGTCTGTCTGAGAGCCTGCGGGACACGACCGCGGCGCGGCACACCACCCTCGGGGACCGGTTGGCGCAGCTGCGGGGACCGGACGGCGCGTCGGTACCCGGGCGGGCCGCCGACAACCTACCGACGTCCGGGCCGCGGGCCGGGGACCCGACGATCAGCCACCAGCTCGATCAGCTGCCGAGCGTGCCCCGCGACCTGCCGACGACCCGCACCGACTCCGCCGGCACCGCACCGGCCCGGACCGACCCGTCCGCGTCGACCCGCCCCGGTGCGTCCAGGTCGGACACGACGACTGTCACCGGACCGGCGGACACCCAGTCGCCGACAAAACCGGCGGCGACGTCGCCGGTCACGAAACCGGCGGACTCCCCGACCGGGACCACGCCGGTCGACCGGCCCACCGTGACGCGGCCGACCTCGGCGAAACCGGCGGACGGCCCCTCGGTACGGCCGACACCGACCGGCGGCGGCGAGGTTCTCGAACTACCGGCGCCCCGCCGCCCTGCCGACGACGCGGCCACCGCGCCGCCCGCCGAGAAGATGACAATGCCGCCGCGTGACCTGCTCGGCGACGGCAGACCCGGCGGCCCGACCCGGGTGGTCGAGGTGGACACCGAGCGGTGGAGGCCGCTGAAGGACGCGTTCCGCATCGAACCACCGACCACCGGCGGCCAGCCACCAAAGGTCACCCGACCGCCGGCCAGCGGCGAGCGGGTCGGCGTCGGCTATCGACTCACCGTCACCGAGCAGGACATGCACTTCGAGCTGAAGCTGCGCCTCGACGCCGCGCCCGGCGTCACGGCGCAGGAAATCGCCGAGGTGAAAGCCCGCACCGTCGAAGGGTTGCGGCGCTACGTCAACGCGCCCCGGCAACAGCTGCCCGGGTGGGATGTCCCGATCCGGGTGACCGTGGACTTCGACGACCCGGTCCATGCGCGGGGCGTCATCACGGTTGCCCCTGCCGGCGCCCAGATGTCCCAGCAGACCTGGGCGGCCGGCGCGTCGCCCGCCAAGTACGCCCACGAGATCGTGCACCAACTCGGCGTGACGGACACCGGCTCACCCTCGAACGCCCTGCTGCGCAGCACCCACCAGGCAGAGCACGGCGACCTGATGGGCAGCCACCCGCACGACGTCGAGGATTTTGTGCTGACTCCTCGGGCGCTCCGCCAGATCGCCGAGGTGCTGTCGCCGTACTTCTCGGGTTCCACCGCACCGCGTCCGGTGCCGGCAGCGCTCGCCGGCAACGTCGCCGAGGAGTTCTGGGCCTCCGGCCTGGACATCGCTCCCCCGGTCACCACCGGCGAAGCCACGGTGCCCGCCCCGGCCGGGACGGTGTCGACGCCGTCGGCCACCGCGCCGGCCCCGCTACCGACCGTCATCGGAAGCGGCACGACACCCACGATCACGGTGACCGCGCCGGGTGAGACCATCCAGATGACGGTCCTGGAAGCGACGACGACGGTCGACAGCCCGTTGCCCGGCCTCTACAAAACCCGGCCCGACCTGCTGTACACACCCGACTCCATCGACGACCTCGACAGCCTGATTCGCGGCGTCGAGCAGAGCGTCGCCGACGCGGTACGCACCCGGGTGGCGGAGAACCTGCCGCTGGTGCCGGGGCTGTCCAACCTCTCGGTGCAGACCGGCGAGATCGGGCAGGCGCTACGCGATGATCCGAAGTCCTTCTTCGTCACCGGTGGACGCAGTTTCTCCGTCCAGGACGGGCTGTTCGGTTGGCACCGGGTCACCGTCGCGCCGACCTGGTCGCCGGCCGCGGCCCAGGTCATCGACCAGTCCGTGGACAACGCGAAGTTCGACACCCGCAGTGACCAGTCCGCCGGGGTCAAGCATGCCGCCACCACCGGCGGCTCCGGTTCGCTCGGCGCCGGCACGATGTTCCCCCAGCGGGTCGGCTACGGTGCCGGCGGCGCCGTCGACCTCGCCCTCTCCCGGCCGCTGGAGTCGCTCGAGGACGGCGTCAAGCTGACCGACTCGCACAACGTACGCAGCGGGTCCGGTTCTCACCTGGTGTCCGCGCCGGTCAGTTTCGGGGTCGTCGTGACAGACCCGACCGCTCCGCTCACCGGCCCGAAGGCGGCCGTGCGGAGTCCCGGCGAGTCCGTTCCGGCCGACGTGACGTTCCGGACTGTCGACGACATCGCCAACGCCGGACCCCGCGAACCCGACTGGCTCACGGTCGACCCGAGCAGGCACACGTCGATGCTGGTGGAGAACTTCACGCCGGTACGCATTCTGCGCGCCGGCATCGGTCTCGCCCACGGCACCGACCCGGTCGGTACCTGGAACGACGTGGTCGAGGACGCACTCGTCCTGCTCCGGCCCACCAAGACCGTCGGGCCGGGCACGCTGGGGGCAGGACAGGCCC
Source organism: Plantactinospora sp. B5E13 (assembly GCF_039871775.1). NCBI lineage: Bacteria > Bacillati > Actinomycetota > Actinomycetes > Micromonosporales > Micromonosporaceae > Plantactinospora > Plantactinospora sp. B5E13. The sequence continues at coordinate 35,102 of NZ_JBDPLT010000029.1, read as the reverse complement.
GCAGCCTGTTCGAGGAGCCTTCCATGATCGGCAACCTCATGCCGGCCCTGGACACGGTGGTCCACCCACCGACGATCACCAGCACGCACGGCGCGCACGCGCTGTCGCTGGAACTCACCGCGACCATGCCGAAGCTGTCCATCCTGGCCGACGTCGCCAAGACCTCCTTCCGCTGGCAGCCGGGGCAGAGCGAAACGACGAAGCTGTCCCACTCGAGCCGGGTCGGCACCGGTCTCTCCCTGATCCCCGCCCGCTGGGCGTTCGGCCCCGGATACGTGCAGGCGCGGCTCTTCTGGGGCTTCCTGCGCTCGATGACCGCCTCCGCCACCCAGGGCGGCACGTCCCGGATCGGCACCGAGTTCAAGGACATTGCCAATGTCCTGGTGGAGGCGCACTTCCGGGTCACCGTCAACGCCGGGCTACGCGAGGTGCCGGGCAGCCGGTTGTTCGGCGAGGGCACGGTCGAGCCGATCACCGTCGATCTGGTGGTACTTGGTCACCTGCCGGCGGCCCGGGTGGCCCAACTGCTCAGCGACAGCAGCGTGCTCATCCCCTCCCCGAGGCAGTGGTACGTGCCGCCGTACGCGCTCGGCGGCGGACGGTCCGTGACCTACGGACTCAGCGGGTTCCAGCAGCTCTACCTGGACGTGACCGGGCTGATCCGGAACATCGAGGGCGGCTTCCTGCCCAGGTTCGGCACGTCCGGCAAGGTCGGCCGGATGGCCACCAGCCGCGCGGCGATCGAACGGCAGGCCAACCAGGACGCGCTGGACCGGGTGCTGTCCGCGGCCGGGTTGCGTCAGGGCCGCAGCAGTCTGCTCAAGACCGGCCTGATCGCCAAGCTCAGTCGTACCAAGAAGATCGGCACCCGGCACGTTGTCGTGCACGTCACGGCCAGCTACACCGATGCCTTCCGGCACCTCGGCACCAGCCGGGGCGACGCGGTGCGGACCACCCACGCCGACACCTTCCAGGAGAAGATCAGCGCTGGCAGCCAGTGGCGAGGTGCCGTGGCGTTCGAGGGCGGCGGCGTGTTCCGGCTGATCGGGAGCACGGCTGGCGCGTTCGTACCCGGAGGCGCGGTGGAACTGCGTGGTCGGTTCGACCGGCAGAGCGGCGCGCAGCTCGGCGGCCAGGAGAGCCGGCTCAGCGGCGGTACGCCGGACTCCCAGGCCTTCGGCAACGACCTTCGGATCACCGTGCAGGTGTACGCGTACACGAAGCGCCTCGGTCCGGACCCGAAGTCCCGCGTCAGGTTCGGTCGGGTGATGCACCAGCGCTCCCCCCGGCCGGTCACCGACTCGGCCACCCGGGTGGTGAAAGCCACCCGCGAGCCGGCGGCCCTGGTCAACGGAAAGGAGTTCACCCGATTCCGGCTGGTCCAGACCCGCCCGGTCACCGTGCAGTTCGACAACGCCTCGGTGCTGGCCCAACCGATCAACCTGCCGACCACGATGACGCCGCGGCCCGATCCGCTGGCGGTCGCGCGGCGGACCCAGCTCGAGCCGACCGCGCTGCGTGAGTGGGTCGACGCGGGGCCGAAGTCGACCGTCAACCGGTGGCTGTCGGTAGAGGACTTCCCGGGTAGCAGCGCCATCGTCGTACTCGCCGACGACGCCCTCCGAGCCGCCCAGGAATACCCCGACACGGTCTCCCGTACCAAGTTGGGCGGCCTACGCGGCGTCGACGGGTTGGCCGAGGGAATGCCGGTCTGGGCCAACATTATCGACCGGCTGGGCGAGTCGCGCCAGATCCACGGCCTCGCCTCGATGCTCGACGGCGTGTGGCACGTGGACCGGCTCACCTCCGCCGAGGACGGCGCGGCCACCGACCTGGCCATCGCGGTCGCGTTGACCAATCCGACGGTGCTGCCGGCGTACGCCACCATCACCAACGAGTCCGCCTCGGTGGGGTCGGTGGAGATCGATGCCGCGAAGACCGTCGAGAAGCAGCTCGCGCTGCGGGCCAACTTCTCGGCGAACGTCCGCCGCGCCGGGACCAGCAACGAGACCACCCACGGCGGTGGTGCCGTCTTCCCGGTCAGCTACGAGAAGGTGCTCTACGCCGGAGCCACGCGGAACACCGAGAGCGTCAGCGGCGCGATCGAACGCAACGCCAACAACCGCAAGGGCAGGCAGCGGTCCTTCCTGGTGGTCTTCGACATGCGGGTGTCGGTGGCCGCGGAGATCACCACCGACCCGGACCGGTACGCGGCCATCCCGCAGTCGCTGCGCACCGGCGAGTGGCTGCACCACCACAAGTCGGTGGCCCGGCACGGCACCATCACCAACGCGATATTCCTGCGGCTGTCCGCCGCAACCATGGTCAAGCTCGGCCTGCTGTCGAAGCTGGCCGGGGACCCCGGCATGATCGGGGCACCGTGGCTGCCGGCGGTGCCGCCGGCCCTGGGCCTGCCGCCCGGGCGCAGCCCCGGTCTGGGCCTCTACACCTTCGACGAGACCCCGACCCTGACCGAGCCGATGACCGCCGTGCTCCGGGCCGAGGCCGCCAAGCTCGGCCCGGACCGGGGAATGGTCAAGAGCCTCCTCGACGCGGTGCAGGGCCGGATCGTGAACCGGTCGATCGGCAAGGTCTCCGACTCGCTCTCCGGCCCCGGGCTCGACGACCCGATGCTGAACCGCCGCCGCCTGCTCTACCTGTTCACCCGCGAGGGACAGGCGCAGCACTGGCCCGCGATGGTCGACGGCGGGGTCTCGGTGCTGCACACGAAGCCCGGCCGGATGACACAACACTCCCGGGACGTACGTCTGCTCGCCGAGCCCATCGGCGAACCGAAGGTCCTCGGGTTCGTCGCCGACCACAACGACCTGGACATCAAGACCACCCACACCAGCGAGCAGGGCGTCACCAGGCTGCGGATGCACGGCGGTACCGTGACCGCCGGGGTCGCCGGCACCGGCGTCTCCAACCACCACGGTGAGAACCTCGCGGTCGGCATGGGAGACACCGTCGGGCGGGTGTCGCAGGTACTGAACGCGCAGAACGACGGGTTCACCACGGTCGACACGAACCTGAGCTCCGGTCGGGGCGTCAAGGCCAAGCTGGAGACGCGCGTCAAGTACACCCTGGCCATCTTCGACAAGGGCGAGCGCGTCGACGGCGACCTGCTGGTCGTACACGACAAGGTGGTCCAGGACAGGTGGGCCGACGACCTCCGGCCGCCGCGGTCCACACCGGCGGACCGGCCCACGCCCTACCGGATCGTCCCGCCGGAGACGTTGGCACCCGGCTGGCGGACGGTCAACGGAATGCCGCTGCCGCCGCGCTTCAGCGCCGAGGACCTCAGCCAGGTTGCGAAGGTGCAACGCGTCGTCGCGAGCCTGCTGAGCGACTCCGCCAAACGGCTGGGGACGACGGGGTACGCGGGGGCGCACCAGATCCACCAGAGCCTCACCCCGGAGATCCTGCTTCCCGGTATGTCAAAGCTGATCACCGCTGGGGGTTTCGACCTGCCGCCGGCGGTCAGCGCCCAGATCTTCGGGCAGAAGGCCGCGATCACCATCAGGCTGCGGCCCGAGAGTGCGTCGCTCGGCGGCGTCAGCTCCGGCGTCTTCCGCGAACACGCGCCGCAGCAGAGCGGTGGCTACAGCACCGGCACCAGCGTGGTGACCCAGAACCTGCGGATCCCCCGCATCCCACTGATCGGGCGGGGCTTCGCCGACGACCCGTACCAGGCGTTGGAGGCCGGTGGGCCCGGCGTCGCCGCCGGTGACACCCAGGCCGCCGCCGAGAGCGGCAGCAACGCCACCGGAGACATGGGCAACGTCAAGCCGGAGAGCCGCTCGGCCGCCGTCGACTACCTGAGCCGGGTCGAGGTCACCGTCTCGCTGTCGTACTCGCTGCGGCCAGCCAGGACGGTGACGAACGCCAGCCAGCCGGACGAACTGGTGAACGTGTCGTTGCGGATGGGCCTGCACGACGCGCGGACGGCGCTGCACATCCCGAAGGACACCACGGCGATAGCCAAGGACTCGCCCGGCCGGGTGGCCGCGTTCGACGAGATCGTCGATCACGAGGCGAAGCTGGCCACGGCGGCGGAGCGTTTCGTCTCCGCCGCCGACCGGCTCGACCAGGCCCGCTACGACGCGTACGCGATCCCGGAGGGCAGCACCGAACGCGTCGCCGCCGAGGCCGAACTGCCCGGGTTGCACCAGGAGTGGGATCAGGCCGGGCAGGCCTGGTGGACCCTGCTGCAACGGCATCACCAACTGCTCGACGACTTTCGGCACCGCTACCTCGGCGTGGCCGAGGGCGCGACGGACACCGACGCGGCGAACCTCGCCAAGCACATTCAGGAACAAACCACCAAGCCAACACCACACACCACCACCGCACCACCGGTCCAACAAGGCACCAGCACAGTGCCCACGTTGTCGACCGGGACGTCGCAGGTGCTGCCGACGCCGGGTGGTGGGCTCTGTCAGCTCTACGCCGCCGTCGGCAGCGCACCTGAGCTGGTGAGCGCTAGGCTGGCCGCCGCAGGACTCGGCACGCCGGCCCTGCACGCGTGGCTCGGCAACCCCGAGGCGGTCCGCGCCCAGATCACCGCCTGGGCTGCCCAGGCGCCTGGGCTGGTGCCGCCGACCACCCAGCTGGGCGAGGCCGCAGAGCTGCTGCGCCGCCTGGTCGAGCAACACCTGCGCACGGTGGGCCCGGACGGCGTGCCAGCGGCAGCACTGGAGGGGTACCGGAACAACCGGGTGCTGCAGTTGCGTGCCGAGGTGGATGCGATGGACCGCGACACCCTGCTGGGCCGGCTACAGGAGGCGGGCATCACGAGGCTGCGCGACCCCGGTCTGCTACCGGCCCTGCACATGCGCCAGCTCTACCTCAACCAGCGAACCGCCGACCTGGTCGCCGCCGGGTGGGATCCGGCGGTGGCCCGCGCCCACGCGGAGAGCCGGGTGCCGCTCAAACCCACGCCGGACGGTTCGCCGCCCCGCGACCTGGCAAACGAGGCACTCTCGATGCGGGCCATGTTCGACTACCTCACCGCCAGCGGTCATCCCGTCGACCTGCGGGCACTCTCCGACGAGACGCTGCGGGACCAGCTCATGACGCACCTGCTCAACCCGCTCCGGCCGGCCGACGCCAGCGAGTTCTCCGCCCTCACCGAGGCGGTCCAACGCTGGCCGGACCGCTGGCAGGACCCGGTCGGCGAGGCCTTCGCGGGGCTGTTGGCCGCCACGTTGGACGCCCGGGTACGCATCCACGCACCCGTTCACACCCAGATACTCGGCCGCGAGGACGCGCCCCTGTTCGACGTGTACCGCCGCAGCGACCACTACCAGGCGATGGTCAACCAACAACCCCCGCCGGTGGAGTCGGCACCACCGAGCGAGCAGCCGGTGGCCGAGTTGGACCACACCAGAGGTCCTGCCGTCGATCCGAAGGGCGCCAAACCGTTCGAGATCGATCCGCCCGGACCCGCCGACGGAAAGACCATCAGCGGAGACGCGCTGCGAACCCAGCAGATGCGCGTCAACCCCGCCTGGATGCCACTGTCCGACTTCACCCCCGAGATCTACGCGGGCCGCCCCGACGCCCACTGGCACTACGTCGTCACCGAGTCGGACGGCATCATGATCGGCAGCGAGGAGATCCTCACCGTCGTCTCCGCCAAGCAACTCGACGACCTCCACGTCGCCATGCACACCAAAAACCCCGACCTCACCCTCGACCAACTCAGGAACAGCATCAACCAACAGGGGCACCCCACCATCGGCGTACGCTTCGACACCGACGGCCGCGCCTACGTGGGTAAGGGACGGATCAGCGGCGAGCTGCACCGCGACCCGGAAACCGACCGATGGGTCGTCGACGACAAGTCCGGCCGCTACATGAGCGAAAAAATCCGCCCCGGACTCGACCCCGTCGACGTCAAACGCTGGCTCGACGGTGTCGCCACGAGACTCAGCGAACAAATGGGCGTACCCGTCGAAGCCCGGCCGTACAAACACACCACCGCCCCACCACCAGCACCAACCACCCGAACCGCCCCCACCCAACAGCAACCCCCGGCCGACACCACCAAACCCACCGAGGCCACCACCACCGCCCCACCAGCGGAGGACCTGCGCGCGCGGTGGGTGGCGTTCAAGGCACAGCGTCTGCAGGCCGAGGGCACCGATCCGACGGCGGCCGAGATCCTCGCCAACGGCCTGACTGCCGACCGCGACACCATGCTCGCCGACCTGGCGACGCAGCAGGCCATGCCTGCTGGCCCAGCCACGACCGCCACCGCTGACCTGAGCACCGCCGCGCCTGCGCCGAACGTCCAGACGGCGACCACGACAGCGACGGCGACGGCGACGGCGACGGCGACGGCAGCCACGACCGCCACAGCCACGACCACAGCAACGGACCCGACGGCAACGGACCCGACGGCGCCCACCGCACTGATCGGGCACATCCCGCCGCCCGGGCCGGACTACCGGATACTCCGCTCCGCCGGATCGGCGCACCTGGCGAAGCTGCACGACGAGGTGCGGCAGCTGATCGCCACGAAGACCGACGGCCAGGGACAGCTCGCGGCCGAAGTCTGGTGGGACATCGCCGGCTTCATCACCAGGGCCCTTGAAGCCCCACCGGTTCGAGCGATCGTCGGAGCCCGCGCCGGCCTCGAGGGCGCCTTCCGCCTCCAGCACTGGATCATGGAACTCGCGACGGACCGTCCGGTGGACGAAGTCATCACGTGCCTGGTGCATGAACTGGCACATCTCGAACAGTTCGCGGTGATCGCCCAACTGCTGGCCACCCGGTCCGGCGATCCGGCGACGGCAGGCATGGTCACCGGTCAACCGGACGTCCAGCGGGAACTGTGGGATCGGCGGCTGCCCGACGATCCGAGATATCCGGCGATGCAACAGGTGTGGGACAGCCACATGGACCCGGCCGCCCGTCAACTCAACGATCTCTTCGTCCAGTTCAAGCTGCTGACCCGCGACGCGCAACAACGACTGTCGGCCGCCGAGCGGATCTACGAGTTTGCACCCCGGGTTCTCGACCGGCTCCGACGCGGCCTGCAACTGCTGGATGTGCAGAACCAGATCGCGCCCCTGCGTTACAACACCCAGCCGGCCGAGATGCAGGCGTTCCTGACCCAGCTGCGGTACACGTCACTGGGCTCGGTACGCGACTGGAGCGGTACGCCCGTCACTCGGTTGGCGCCGCCGGACGGCTACGAGGTGGTCGCCCTGGGTCGGGCCGGAAGTGTCCTCCGCCCGACGGGGGCGGCCACCGAACCGCCCCGGCGATTCGCGCACCCGGACCGGCCGCTGCTCGTCATCGAACTTCCCGACCCGGCTCGGGCCGACCAGGTGCTCAACCAGTTGAGCACTCGGTTACCCGATCGCGCGCTGGTGGAACTGGTCGTCCCCGCCCCGATCAGCGCGGCCAGGGCGCTGGAGCTGTCCCGGCTGCTCGGTCCGGAGCAGCAGCTCGCGCTGGCGCCACACCTGATCGAACCGCCCGGGGTGGAACTGTCCGACCAGTTCGTGTCGTACAGCCGGTTGCACACCGCGACGCTGCCGGCGTTCGCCCGGTACGTCACCGTGCACCACACGCCGCAGTACCCGCAGCTCGCCACCCCGGCAAGCGACCTGCACAACCTCGGCCGTGGCCGGTGGGCGGTCTTCGGCGAGGACTGGCAGGCCACGTCGGTGGGCGACCGGGTCTGGGTGGGGCCGAAGGACGCGACACCGGTGATCGAGGACGGCGACCCACGGGTGGTCATCGGGGTGCCATCCCGGGACACCCCCTGGCCGGCCTGGCAGAACGGCATGTGGCTGGCCCGAATGCTGGCCGGTCAGGAGGGCACCCCGGACGACCCGATCGCCCGGGTGCACCGACCCGAAACACAGCCGCCACCGCCGGTACGGCTCGACGGCAACCTCGTGCACGCCGTCACCGAGCAGGACGCCGAGCTGGCCCGACTGATCACCGGCGAACAGGACCCCCTCGCCGCCTACGAGTACTCCTTCCCCACCCCGTACCCACCGCTCGGGGTCGTGCCGGGCCAGGACCTCTCGTTCACCGTGCACCACCTGATCGACGCGTTGCTCAACGCGACCGACGTGACGCCGACCGAACGGGACGTCGCGGTGCTCCTCGACGCGCTGACCGCGCTGGCCAGCAAGATCGGCTCCACCGACCCGGACGCCCTGCGGAACCTGCTCGCCGCCGGCTACCTGGCCGCGCGGGCGTACGGGATCGGTGGTTTCGGTCCCCGCCGACTCACCGCGGCCTACCGCGCGCTGCGGCTGCTGGAGCCCGACGGGCCCCTGCCCTCAGGACCGACGGCAGCGGCCGACCTGCTCTCCTGGATCGACGGCGTCAACGTGGACACCTGGGCCGCCGACCTTCCGGTGCGGCTCATCCAGGTGTTGGACCGGTTGCGGGAGCCGGGCGTCACGATGACTGCGCTGACCGCCGCCAACCAGGCGGACGCGGCACGGATCCGCCTCGCCCTCGACGGGCTCGCGCGGCTCGACGCCGGTGTCTGGGCCACCGCCGGCCTCGGCCCGCAGGTGGCGCCGATATCGGCCGACGGCGATCTGGTGCTGGTGTACCCGGCCGGCCCCCAGCTACAGCCGGTGCCGCCCGGCGGCACTCCGGTCGACACCGCCGACCAGGTTCCCACCGCGCTGCTGGCGCTCCTCGGAGACCAGGCCCGCGCCCGGCTCACGCCGGACGGGGGCCGAGGTGTCCAGGTACGACTGGTGCCGGTCACCGACACGCCGATCACCCGGAACGCCTTCTACCTCCTCCTGGATGATCTCGCGGACCTCAACGAGCGGCTTGGCTGGCGCGTCGTCCTGGGTGATCCGGTACGCCCCGACGGAAGCCCGGTCCCGTTCACCGAGACGACCCCGGAACCGTCGGCCGACTGAACCGGTGGCCGGGCCTGCCAGACCCGGCGGGGTCAGTTCGGAGCGCTGCCGGTCACGCCGCGCCGACCCAACGCCCGCTGCAACTCACGGGTGGCGTTGTGGGTGCGTGACTTGACCGTGCCTGGCGGTACGCCGAGCAGCCCGGCCACCTCACGGTGCGTACGGTCCTGGTAGTAGACCAGGAGCAGGGCCTCACGGTGCACCGCCGAGAGGCTGCGCAGCGCCGGCCCCAACACGGCCCGGTCCAGGGCGGCGTCGTACAGGCTGTCCGCCGGCTCCCAGACCGTGGCCGTGACGTCCTCGGCGACCTCGGCGGGGCGGGCCGCCGTCCGCCGGGCCTGGTCGACGCAGAGGTTGTGGGCGACCCGGGAGAGCCAGGCCTGCGGCGACCGGGCGCTGGCCACCGAGGCCAGGTTGCGCCAGGCCCGCAGCAGTGTCTCCTGGACCAGATCCTCGGCGCGGTGCGGGTCGCCGGGCACCAGGCGCCGGACGTACCGGTGCAGCGCGGGGCGGCTCTGCGGCACCAGCACCCGCTCGTACCAGGTGGCCAGGTCGGTCTGGGGCGGCTGAGGATCACACTCGAGGGTCGTCATCGGATACCTCATCTCTGGCCGGACGGACCGCCTCAGGCAACCGAGGCGGCGGCGGGCACGTCGGACGCGGTCAGCCGCAGCAGGTCGTCCGTCGACGGGTCGGCGAGGTCGGCCACCCGCTGCGCCTGGTGTTCGGTCATCCGCTGGAAGACCTGCCGCGCGGCGCGACCGTTGCCGAAGCCGTGGCCGTGGTCCATCCCGGCGAAGAGGGCGTGTACGGCGGCCCGCGCATCGTCGGCGAGCTGGTACTCGTGCTGCCGGCACTGAACCTCGACGATGTCGGTCAACTCGGTGGGCCCGTAGTCCTCGAAGGTCAACGTCCGGGAGAATCGCGAGGCCAGACCCGGGTTCGACGCGACGAAGCGGCCCATCTCCAGCGGGTACCCGGCCACGATCACCACCACGTCGTCCCGGTGGTCCTCCATCAGCTTGACCAGGGTGGCGATGGCTTCCTGCCCGAAGTCGTTGGTGTGCCCGGGCGGGACCAGCGAGTAGGCCTCGTCGATGAAGAGCACGCCGCCGAGCGCCCGCCGGAAGACGGCCTGGGTACGGGGTCCGGTGTGCCCGACGTACTCGCCGACCATGCTGGTCCGGTCGGCCTCGACGAGATGGCCACGTTCCAGCATGCCCAACGCGGCGAGCAGCCGGCCGTAGAGCCGGGCGACGGTGGTCTTGCCGGTGCCGGGGTTGCCCGCGAAGACCAGGTGCCGACTCAGCGGCGGCGACGCCAGCCCGGCCTCCTGCCGGCGGCGCACCGTCCGCATGAGTTTGATCTGGGCCTGCACGTCCTGCTTGACCCGGTCGAGGCCGACCAGCGAGTCCAGCTCGGCCAGCAGTTCCGGCAGGTCGGCCTCGGTGGGTACGGCCACCTCGGCCGTCGCGCCGGTCGCGGCCGGCGGGGTGCCGGCCAGCGCGGCGGCACCCGCTGCCGTCGGATCACCGGGGTGGCCGCCGGCGGCGAGCGCGGTCGGCGGCAGCAACGACCTGGTCACCCCGGTCAGCCGGATCTCCTCGAAGACCGGCTTGGCCTGCGGGTCCACGTCGACATCGAGTTCGGTGTCCCGGATCCGGGCGCGGACGACGGCCGGCGTCGCCCCGGCACCGACGTGGATCGCCGGGTACGCGCTGGCGGTGAACACACAGTCGACGTACCGGCCGCCGCCGCCCTCGGCGACGAACAGCGCGTTCTTCGCCCCGGCCGTGCACGACGTGGCCGTCACCCGCGGTTTCGCCCCGGTCCACACGACGATGCCGGAGCCCTCGGCGTCGCGCACCGCACACCGGTCGACGACGCCCCCGCTGTCCTGCTCGAAGACGATCCCGGCGGTGCCGGCACGGTCGATCCGGCAGTCGGTCAGCTCGACGGTGGCGCCGACGCCGACCTGCACCCCGGCCCGGCCGCTGGCGTCGACCACGCACCCGGTCAGCCGGGCTGGTCGGTCCGCGCCCACGACCACCCCGTTGCGGTTCGCTGCCAGCACCGTGCCGGTGGCCGTCACCTCGGCGCTGTCGGCGGTACTCACCCCGGCCAGCCCGCAGCCGTGCACCCGGGCCCCGACCAGTTCGGCGTGGCCAGCCCCGATGGCGTGCAGCCCGTGCTCCGCCGACGGCCCCAGCCAGACGCCGGTGGCGGTCAGCCGGCCGGCGCCGCCGACGTGCAGCACGCTGTAGGTCGAGTCCCCGAGTACGGTGTCGGTGAGCGTCACCGTGCCCTGGTCGGTGACGAGGACCCCGTTGCCGGCGCAGCCGCGCACCGATCCGGCGACGAGGCTGACCTCGGCCTCGTCCCGGCACACCAGGCCGGTCGCGCCCGCCCGGTCCACGTCGCAGCGGGTCAGCACCAGCTGCGCCCGGTCGGCGGCGACGACGCCCGCGGCGGCCGGCGCGGTCAGCCGGCAGCCGGTCAGGTCCACGATCGCGGTACCGGAGGCGAAGACCGAGTCGCCGCCGCTGCCGGAGACCGCGACGTCCCGCCCGGTGACCGACGCCGACTCCTCGGCGAGGATCCCGTTGCGGCCGGCCCCGACGACCGTGCCGCCGGCCAGCTCGAACCGGGCGCTACCGCGGGCCCGTACGCCGGAGCCGGTGACCGGGCCGATCCAGGTGTCGCGCAGCGTGGCCTGCGCCGACTCGCCGGCCACCACGCCGATGCCGTCGACGTCGGTGACGACACAGCGCTCGACCAGGACGACGGCGTCGCCGGTGGCGTACAGGCCGGCGAGCCGGGCACCGGTCAACCGACAGTCGCGCAGCACCGGGCGGGCCTGTCCGGTGACCTCGACCCGGCCGCCGTGCAGGCCGCAGCCGACGAGTTCGGCGCCGCCGTCCTCGATCCGCAGCAGCGGCTCCGCGGGGTCGGTACCGGCCAGCGTCAGGTCGGCCAGGGTCGCCGCGGCGGTGATCCGCACCGGGGTGCGCGGCACCAGCGACACGCTGCCCGGCCCCCGCTCGGCCCGCAACCACACCGCGCTGTCGACGAGCAGTTCCTCGTGGTAGAGACCCGGCGCCACCAGCACGGTCTGCCCGTCCGAGGCCGCGCGTAGCCCGGCCGCGATGCTCTGCGCGGCACCTCGTTGTCCGGGTGACACCCAGACGACGTCCGAACCGGCGCCGGCCCGTCGGCCCCCGAGTACGCCCCGTACCATCAGCCGCCCCCCGCGGGCACCGTCGGTCCGGTGCTCACGGCTGCCCGCTGCGTACCAGGTGGTCCGCGTCATCGGGGCGGCCGGCGAACGGGTCGTCGGCCTGTTCCACGGCCAACCGACGCCGCGCGCGTGCCGCCCGGTAGCGGCCCCAGAGCCACCCGGCCGCGAGCAGCGCCCCGATCGCGGCGAGCACCGCCAGCACCGCCGGCCAGGAGACCGGCTGGCTCCGCCCGCTCCGATCGACGACCGTGCCGGGCCGCCCGCCGTCGAGCAGCGGGCCGGTCACCGCGGCGTACGGGTCGAGCCGCCCGACGCTCCCCTGACCGGCGTCGGCTCCCCGGGCGGCGGTGCTGACGAGCTGCCGGCCGATCTGTCCCGCGGAGAGTCCCGGGTGGGCGGAGCGGACCAGGGCTGCCGCGCCCGCGACGAAGGCGGCGGCGTACTCCGTACCGGTGCCGACGTAGGACCCGGTACCGGCCGCTCCGATGCTGCGGACACCGGTTGCCGGCGCGAGCAGGTCCACCGATCCGTCCGGATAGTCGCTGGTCGGCCGCTGGTCGCGACGAAGGCCCCCGACGCGGAGCAGGCCCTCCGCCGGGGCCACGGTGGACTTCCCGGTCGGGACCGGCGCCACCACGAGTACACCCCGGCCGATCGCCTCGTCGACCGCCGAGCGGACCGTGCGGTCGGTGACGTCGACGGACGCGCCGAGCAGGATCACCTTCGCCCCGGTGGCCACCGCGACCTGGACGGCGGTCACGGCCGCCGGTGGGCTCGCCGCGACGCCCCGGTCCACCAGCCGCACCGGAATGATCACGGCCTTCGGCGCCACCCCGACCTGTTTGCCGCCGGCCCCGTCGTCGGCGGCGACGATGCCCGCCAGTGCGGTACCCGAGCCGACGCAGTCGGTGTCGCCCAGGCCGTTGCCGGAGACGATGTCCGCGCCCCGTCCGAGCCGGTCGCCGAGTTCCGGCCGACCCGCCGCCACACCTGAGTCGATGACCGCCACCCGGACGCCGGCACCGGTGGTGGTCCGCCACACCCGCTCCGGAGCCACCAGGCGCTGGCCCCAGGTCGAGGTGGCCGGTGGGGCGGCGACAGTGGTCGGCCGGCAGCGGGAGCGGTCGGAGACCGGGGATCCGGAACCCGTCGGCCGGCCGGCGCCCGGTTGCGGACCTGCGGGGGCGAGGGGCACCTCGCCCCGCCCGGGTCCGCTACCCGGGTCGGCCACCGTGGACGGGCTGGACGGCGCAACCGTCGTACCGGGCAGCACCCCGTGCCGCAGGCCGGCGCCGATCGCGTCCCAGGGCAGCACGAGGTGCCAGCCCTCGTTCAGCCGCCCGGGATCGGCCAGTCGGCCACCGTCCGGCTGCCGCCGCCCGGTGTTGAGTTCCAGGATCTCGCCGGCCCGTTCGGCATCGCCGAGGAACCGGGCGGCGATGGTCCAGAGGGTCTCCGGCTTACCCTGGTACGACGCCGGCACCGTGTAGTAGAGGACGTAGGGCTCGACCTCCGGACCAGCCGGCGCGGCCTGGGCGGCCCGGGTGGCCGGGAACCCGGTCACCGCGAGCGTGCTGGCCGCCGTCACCGCGGTGAGCGCCGCCAGCCCGGTCAGGGCCACCCGCGCCAGTGGCCCGGTCACCAGTTGGCCCTTCGGATCAGCGCCCAGTCGTGGTCGTCGTTGGCCCGGCAGCCGAACACCTCGATCCTGGCCTCCAGTCCACCGGTCCCGTATCCGCCGGTGACGTCCAGGCAGAGGTTCGCGGCGGTGTTGATGACCCGGTAGAACTGGCCCTTGCCGGACTTGACCGTCGGCTGCAGCCGCCAGTACTGGTTCTCGTCGTCGAAGCAGCCGGTCTCGTACACCCCCGTCCCCGGCGAGACCGAGCCGGTGCCGGGCAGGTCAAGGCAGTACTGGGAGGTGACGCTGCGGATCCAGTACAACTGGTTGCCGGCGCCGTCGACCCGACGCGGGACGAAGGCGTACTCCTGGTTGTCGGGGGTGTGCGGATAGCAGAGGTTCTGGTGGACCGTCCCGTCGCGCGGCCCCGGGCCGGTCCCCGGAATGTCCAGGCACATCTCGGTGGCGAGGTTGTAGATGAAGTACGGCCCGTACGAACGGTTGTCCGTGGCGACGTCCCTGGCCTTGACCGGTGGCTGGTCGGAACTCGCCGGGGTGCTCGCTTTCGTCGGCTTCGACGACGGCGGCCTGGCCGGCGCGGTCGTCGAACCGGGGGTCCGCTCAGGCGCGGCGGTCGGGCTCTTCGCCGGGCCGGCGGGCGGGGTCAGCCGCGGGTCCTTGGCGTACTCGGCCTCGAAGCGGCCCACCTGCTCCGTCAGTGCGCTGATCCGTTCGCCGCCCGGCACGTCGGCCAGCGAACGGATCGTCGGGTCACCGCGCAGGAACGCCGCCAGCGCAAGCGGGTAGTCGTCCGCGCCGGTGCCGGGTACGGCCTCCAACAGCGCGCACATCGTCTCGCCGAGGGCCGGCACCGCCGAAGCGGGCGTCCACGGCGAGGCCTCCGCCGACGGCCGCACGTAGGACACCCACACCTGGGGCAGGAACTGCGCGATGCCCTGCTCGCCGGTCGGGCCGAGCCGCTGCGGGTCGAACGCGGAGGTGGCCATCAGCTGGGCGGCTACCCGGGCCGGCGGCAGCTGCGGGCAGACGGCCCCAGCGGCCCGGACCAGTTGCAGGTACTCGTCGGGCACCGGCAGCGGCGTCGCCGCTTCGGCGACCCGCTCCGCCACCAGCGGCGGGGTGGTCTCGGGCGCGGCGTCACCGCTGCCGCCGAAGGCCGGCTGCAACGCATACCAGATGGCGTACCGTTCCACGGTGTCGACGTACTCGAGGGCGCCGGTCGGCACGTCGCCGGCCTCGACGACCGGCTCCACGCCGACCCGGTGCGCCGCCAGCGCCAGCTGCCACCGGTCGCCGTCGAGCTTGAGCACCCGGATCTGGCCGACCAGTTGGCACATGTGGTGGGCGAGCGCGGTGACGCTGGCCTCCCGGTCGCTTGGGCGCGCGCCGTCCCACGGCGCCCATTTCTGCCACACGGTCGGCACGAGCCCGGCGGTGCCCTGCGCTCCGACGGCCTGCACCGCCTCGACCGGGGTGGCGGAGAACCGGGAGGCGGCCATCACCTGGCCGGCCAGCCGCGCCGGAGTCAGGGTGGGGCACGCCGTGGCCGCCTCGGTCAGCAGCCGGACATCGGCGTCGGAGACCCGGGCGCCGGGCAGCGGCTGCCCGGCGTCGGCCGGGCGAGGGGCCACGGACGCGGTCAGTGTGACCATCGCGGCCAGCCCCAGGGCTGTTCCCACGAGCAGCCTGTGGCCGGTCCTTCCTGACATGCTGATCCGGGTCGTTCTGCTCGGCACCGGCCCCCACACCCTCCCCAGGAATGTCCGTAATGGACTCACTGCAAGCTAGATGCCGACAGCACGGAGCACAGGCGACCGAAAGAGACATCACCGTGAATATTGGGTAAATGATTCTGGCGCCCGGACCCGCAGACTCAGATCGAGATCCCGCCGTCCACGGGAAGGACCACCCCGGTGATGTATCCGGCCTCCTCGGAGGCGAGGAAGGCCGTGGCCGCGGCGATCTCACTGGGCGCCGCGAACCGGCCGAGTGGGATGGCCGCGGCGAGCTCCTGGCGCTTCTCCTCGGGAATCGAGCCGATCATCCGCGTCTCGGCGTTGGGTGAGATGGCGTTGACGGTGACGCCGAACGCCGCGAGTTCCTTGGCCGCGGTCTTGGTGAAGCCGATGATCCCCGCCTTGGCCGCGCCGTAGTTCGCCTGCCCGACGTTGCCGCGCAGTCCCGTGTACGACGTCACGTTGATGACCCGGCCGTACCCCTGTGCCCGGAACACCGGCACCGCGGCGCGGGTCAGCCGGAAGGTTCCGCCAACGTGGACGTCCAACACCTCGGTCCAGTCCTGGTCCGACAGCTTCCACAGTCGGCGGTCCCGGAGAATGCCGGCGTTGTTGACGACGATGTCCAAGCGGCCGGCCGCCGCGACCACCTGGTCCACCAGGGACTCGACGGCCTCGGTGCTGGTGACGTCACAGGCCACGCCGACCGCGCCCACCTCGTCCGCCGCCAGCAACACCGCGTCGGCGTCGGCGTCGACCAGGAACACCGTCGCCCCGGACTTGTGGAAGAGGCGGGCGAACTCGAGTCCGAGTCCGCGCGCCGCTCCGGTCACGATCGCGGTCCTGCCCGCGAAGTCGAACGTCAGGTTCGGCAACGTCCGCTCCTCCTCACACTTCTCGTGGTGATCCCGCCGGGGAGTGCCGACCCGGGCGCGCTGCCCGGTACCGGCCGCACGACCCCCGCGACGGCTAGCGCAACTCCTCCGCCGCGTCCCGCAACGACGTCAGGACGCGGCGGGTCTGCGGCGTGTCCGGAAGCAACGCGAGGAGCAGCGGGGAGGTGGAGAACGTCGACTGGTGGGCCATCAGGGCGCGGACCCAGTCCATGCCCGCCGTCAACTCGCCGACGGCGTCGGTCGTGCCGCCGCTGCGTACCCAGTTCCCGAGCGCCGACCGGTGGATAGCGTCGATGAGGGCCGCCAGGGCCGTCGCCTGGAAGGGCGGAGCGTCGGCCGGGAGGTGGTCGCGCAGGAACGAACGGGTGAGCGCCACGTACCGCTCGTGCTCGATGACCTCACGTTTTCGCAGCTCAGGGACGACGCGCGTCAGTTTGTACCGCCGGAGGACAAGCTCGGGCCGACTGAGGAAGTCACGCAGGGACTCCTCCGTGGCGGCGATGACGGCCTCCACCGGATCCGTGCCGGCGGCGGACTCGACGAGGCACCGCTCGACAAGTCCGATGCGTTCGGTGTGGTCCGGGAACGCGAGTTCGTCCTTGCTCTCGAAGTGCCGAAAAACGGTACGGCGAGACACGCTCGACGCCTCCGCGACGGCCTCGACGGTGACGTTCGCGTACCCCTCCTCGAGAAACAGGGCCATCGCCGTCTCCGAGATCCGGTACTTGGTCTCGAGTATTCTCCGCGACGTCACCGACAGGTGCCCTCTCCTGGTCTGGTGTTGCGCGATGTGCGGTTACCGCGCATCGTGAGGTTTGCCGAACTTCGGGACTGCCCGCGATGGTTCACGGTCCTCGCCTCGACGGGTCGGCACCGGCCGACGTCCGACCCGGCGACGTACGGCGCCGCTGCCAGGTGAGCCACCGGTGACGGACGGTACCCCAGAGGCCACGGCGGAACAGCAGCACCACCAGGACGAAGACCGAGCCGGTGACCAGGTCGATACCGTCGAAGCCGGACGAGGCGAGGTAGTCGGCGAGCATCACGGCCAGGAAGGCGCCCAGGACTCCTCCCCAGAGTGTGCCGATGCCGCCCAGCACCGTCATCAGCACGACCTCGCCGGAGGTGCTCCAGTGCAGCTCGGTGAGCGCGACGAAACCGTGGTTGATGGCGAACACCCCACCGGCCAGGCCGGTCAGTCCAGCGGAGAGCACGAAGGCGATGACCTTGTACTTCTCCACCTCGTAGCCGAGCGCCCGGGCGCGCTGGGTGTTGTCGCGGATCGACACCAGGACCCGTCCGAACGGCGAGTGCACGATCCGCCAGGCCGCCCACATGCCGAGCAGGAGGATCGGCAGGGCCGCGTAGTAGAAGTAGAACGAGTCGGTCTCCACCGGCTCGATGCCGAAGAACTCCCGAGGTACGCCCTGCAGCCCGTTCTCGCCACCGGTCAGGTCGCTCCACTGGTACCCGACGAAGTAGACCAGCTGCGCGAAGGCGAGGGTCACCATCGCGAAGTAGATCCCGGACCGGCGCACCGACAGGTAACCGGCGGGCAGGGCCAGGACCATCGCGAACAGTGCGCCGCCGACGACGGCCACCGGAAACGGCACCCCGTAGTGCGTCGCGATCAGGCCCGTCACGTAGGCCGAACTGCCCCAGAACGCCGCGTGCCCGAAGGACAGCAGGCCCGTGTAGCCGAGCAGGATGTCCAGCGCGATCGCGAACAGCGCCATCGCGACGATGTCCATCGCCACCGGCGGATAGACGAACCAGGGCAGCGCCAGGGCAGTCACCAGGCCGGCGGCCAGCAGCACCCAGCGCAGCCCCGGAGCGCCCGTCGCGGCGGCCGGGGGTGCCTCGGCGACCGGGGCCGGGGTAACCACGGACTGCGTCATGCCGTCGCCTCCTTGCGTCCGAACAACCCCGCGGGGCGGACCAGGATGATCAGGGCCATCAGGACGAAGATCAGGATCTGCGCGAACGTCGGGGCGTAGGCCTGGCCGAACGCCTCCACCAGGCCGACCAGGAAACCCGCGACGACGGCGCCGACGATGGAACCGAGCCCGCCGATGACCACGACGGCGAAGAGGATGATCGCGAAGTTGTTGCCCATGTCGGCGGTGATCGCGCGGAACGGCGCGGCGAGGACGCCGGCCAGGCCGGCGAGCGCGACACCGAAGCCGAAGACCGGCGTCACCCAGCGGCCGACGTTGATCCCCAGGGCGCGGGCGAGTTCGGGCTTCTCCGTCGACGCCCGGACGATCATGCCCACCCTGGTCCGTGTCATCACCAGCCAGACGAGCACACAGATCGCCACGGAGAACAGGAAGACGAAGAGCTGGTAGCGCGGCAGCACGACGCCGGCCAGGTCGACCCGTCCCTGTAGCGCCTCCGGAGCCCGGTACGGCAGCCCGGAGACGCCGTACCTCTGCTTGACAAGCTCGACGAGAACCAGCGTGAGGCCGAAGGTGAGCAGGAAGTTGTAGAGCGGGTCGAGCCGGAGCAGCCACCGGACGAGCAGCCGCTCCACCGCGACGCCGAAGACGAACATCAGCACCGGCACCACCAGCAGCGACCACCACAGGGTGAGATCGAGGGTGTCGAGCAGGACGGCCGCGGTGACCGCACCGAGCATGTAGAACGCGCCGTGGGCGAAGTTCACCACGCCCAGGACGCCGAAGATGACCGCCAGGCCCAGGGCGGCCAGCGCGTAGAAGCTGCCGGCCGCCAGCCCCTGTACGGCGTACTGCAGCACTGCGTTCACGGGTTCCCCTCCCGGTGCCGCCCCGGGGCGCGCAGCGGCGCCCGGGGCCTGGAAAACCGGACCACTCCGGTCACAGCGAGCAGGTGGACGTTTCGGCCGGAGCGAAGGCCTCCGCCGCGGGAATGGTGGTCACGATCTCCTCGTAGTCCCAGGGCTCCCTCACCTCCGACGGCTCCTTGACCCGGGCCAGGTACGCGTCGTGGATGACGAGGTGGTCCTTGGCGCGGACCTCGCCGTTGCGGAGGAACACGTCGTTGATCTTCTTGCCCTCGAGCTTGCCGACGACCGCGTCGGCGTTGTCGGTGCCGGCCTCCTGGACCGCCTCCAGGTACTGCAGCGCCGCGGAGTAGTTGCCGGCATGTTCGAACGTCGGGCGGGTCCCGGTCTCGTCGTGGAACCGGTCCGCCCACGCCCGCGCCTGCGCGTCCATGTTCCAGTACCAGGCGTCGGTGAACAGCGTGCCGGCGAACTGGTCGACGCCCAGGGAGTGGATGTCGGTGATCAGCATCAACCCGACGGCCAGGTCGACGCCCCGCTCCTTCAACCCCGACTCGTTGAACTGCTTGACCACGTTGATCAGGTCACCGCCCGCCTGCATCGTCCCGATCACGTCGGGATTGGTGCTGCCGGCCTTGGTGAGGAAGGTGGCGAAGTTGTCGTTCGGGAACGGCGTCGGAATGGTGCCCTGCACCGTGCCGCCCGCCTTCGTGATCGCTTCGGTGAAGGACTTGGTCATGTCCTGGCCGAACTGGTAGTCGGGGTAGATGATGTGCCAGTTCCTGTCACCGTTGCGGGTGACCGTGGTGCCGGTGCCGTTGGCCAGCATGTAGGTGTTGTACGCCCACTGGAAGGTGTACTTGTTGCACTGGGCCCCGGTCAGTTCGGTGGTCGCCGCGCTGACGTCCAGGAACAGCTTCTTGTGGCTCTTCGCCTGGTTGGCGACGGCCAACGCCGCGGACGAGGTCGGCACGTCGAGGATGACGTCCGCGCCGCCGCGCTCGTACAGCTCCTTCGCCTTGGTGTTGGCGATGTCCGGCTTGTTCTGGTGGTCGGTCGACGTCACCTCGATGTCGTCGACGACCGCCTGGTCGCCGTACTTCTTCTGGTAGTCGGCCACCGCCATCCTGACCGCCTTGACGGAGTTGGGCCCGGACGCGTCCTTGTAGACGCCGGACTGGTCGTTGAGCACCGCGAGCACCAGTTTGCCGTCGGTGAAATCGCCGTCCGACCCTGCGGGACCGCCGCGACCGCAGGCGCCGAGGAGCAGTATTCCGGTGATGGCCGCGGCACCGGCGCGGATCCGCTTGCTCTTCATGGTGGTTCTCCTCGTGTGGTGGTGTCAGGTGTGTCGCGTCGTCGGGTCGACCGGTCAGATGCCGAGGTGCTCGAGCAGTTCGCCCTCGCGCCGCCGGAACTCGGCGTTGTCGAAGGTCTCGACGATGCGGCCCTGGCTGAGCAGGTAGTGCCGGTCGGCCACGGTGGCGGCGAACTTGACGTTCTGTTCGATGAGCAGCACGCCGACACCGGTGGCCTTGATCTGGTGGATGATCTCCCGGATCCGGGCGACGACCACCGGGGCCAGGCCCTCGGAGGGCTCGTCCATCAGCAGCAGCCGGGCGCCGGTCCGGAGCGCCCTGGCGATGGCCAGCATCTGCTGTTCCCCGCCCGACAGCGTGGTGCCGCCCGCCCTGCGGCGGTCAGCGAGCTCCGGGAACGCCTCGTAGACCCGGTCGAGCGTCCAGGCCCGTTCGGAGACCCGGGGCGGGAGCAGCAGGTTCTCCTCCACGGTGAGGCTCGCGTAGATGCCGCGGTCGTCCTGGACCCAGCCCATGCCGGCGCGGGCCCGCTGGTGGGCCGGCATCCGGCTGACGTCCCGGCCGAGGAACGAGACGGTGCCGCTGACCTGCCGGTGCAGGCCGATCAGGCACCGCACCAGGGTGGTCTTGCCGGCGCCGTTGCGGCCGACCAGGGTGACGACCTCGCCCTCGCCCACCCGAAGGCTCACCTCGTGCAGTGCCCGCGCCTCGCCGTACCACGCCCGCAGGCCGGTGACCTCAAGCATGGTCGGCCTCGCCCAGGTAGGCGGTGATCACCCGTTCGTCGTTGCGGACCTCGTCGTAGGCGCCCTCCGCGAGGATCCTGCCCTGCTGCAGCACCGTCACCCGGTCGGCGAGGCTGCCGACGACGTGCATGTTGTGGTCGACGAGCACCACGGTACGGCCGGCCGCGATGCGCCGGACCAGTTCGATGGTGCGGTCGACGTCCTCGATCCCCATCCCGGCCGTCGGCTCGTCGAGCAGCATCACCCGGGGATCCAGTGCCAGCGCCAGCGCCAGCTCCAGCGCGCGCTTCTGGCCGTAGGCGAGCAGTCCGACCGGCTTCTCCGCCAACGGCGTCAGCCCCACCTGCCCGAGCAGTTCGTCCACCCGGGCACGGTTTCTGCCGAGCAGCTTCGCCGACCGCCAGAACCGGAACCCCTGCCTGGTGAGTCCCTGGAGAGCGAGCTCCACGTGCTCGCGGCTGGTCAGGCTCTCGAAGAGGCTGGTGATCTGGAACGACCTGGCCACGCCGCGCCGCGCGACCTGCTCGGGCGGTTGCCCGGTGACGTCCTCATCGAAGACCGCGATCGCCCCGGAGGTCGGGGAGACGAATCCGGTCAGGAGGTTGAACAGGGTGGTCTTCCCGGCACCGTTGGGACCCACCAGCGCGTGCACACTGCCCTCGCCGACCACGAGGTCCACCGAGTCGACCGCGCGGAAGCCGCGGAACACCTTCGTCAGGGCCCGGGTACGTAGCGCCACCCGACCACTCGTCGTCACAGGGCCTCCCTCCAGGCGACCTGCGGTCACCGAGCCTCCCTCCAGGCGACCTGCGGTCACCGAGCCTCCCTCCAGGCGACCTGCGGTCACCGGCGGACCGTCGTCGGTGCCCGTCACCGCGCGCACACGAAGCTCTGGGCGTTGTCGGGGTCGCCCGAGCGGTACCGTGGCCAGCGCGGGTACTCGCAGAGCGGGCGTGTCCTGCCGTTCCTGCCGTCGGTGACCACGGGCCTGACCGGCGGCTGTCCGTCCTCGACCCACCGTTCGAGCGCGGAGAGCGAGTCCCAGGTGGCGGCGAACGCGGGCGCGCCGACGTTGGCGTGGTTCGCGCCGGGCACGAGGTAGTACCGCATGAACTCCGGCGTCTGCCGGGTCCCCACCGTGTCGAGCACCCGACGGTAGTAGTCGTTCGTCGAGCGGTGGGAGACCAACTCGTCCGCGGCGCCGTGCAGGAGGAGGAGTTTTCCGCCGGAGCGCGCGAAGGGGCGCAGGTCCGGGTCGTTGCGGTCCTGGATGGTGGAGAGGTAACTGATCCGCGGTAGCCACTTCCCCGGTCGGCTCGGGTCGACGTCGAGGGAGTTGTGGCCGGGGTCCCTGGTCAGGAAGTACTTCACCCACTGGTCCCAGTACTGGGCCCCGTATCCGCTGGTCACCGGCATCGGGTTGGCGGGCGCCGAGTAACCGAAGCCGAGTACCGGCGTCCGCATGTCCGCTCCGGAGAGCAGCGGAAAGCCGGGATAGTGGCGCTCGCCGCTGGCGATCCGGTACGGCCAGCGGAACGGCCCGGACGCGGCGTTGACCGAGTCGATCTGCGGGTCGGAGAGACAGCTCGGACCGGCGTCGGCACCCTCGGGGCAGCGGAGCGCCCGGGGGTCGAACTCACAGCCGTCGGGGTTCGAGATGATCCCGTCCTCGAGACCGTCCCGCCCGTCACACGCCGCGATGACGCTGTCGTAGAGGAGGGTCTGCTTCTCCGGCCCGGGGAACGCGCCGGGACGGGACATCACCCGCGCGAGGTGTCCGAGGTGCAGGACTTCGGCGGTGTTGTTCCAGGCGGGGTAGGCGGAGATGACGCCGTCGAAGGCGTCCGGCCACCGTTGCGCGACGACGAGCGCCTCCCGACCGCCGGTCGAGCCGCCCGCGAAGTACGTGCGGACGGGCCCGGTGCCGTAGCCGCGACGGATGAGGTACAGGGCGGCATCACGGGTCTTCTTCAGCGCATCGCCGGCGGCGAAGTTGCGCAGCGCCTCGTCGTTCATGCCGAAGGAGCCGTCCAGGGACCCGGCGGGACCCGCCTGGTGGCCGGAGTCGCTCGCGAACGTCACGTACCGACGGGCCAGGGGTGCCGGTTGGTCGGGACGCCCGAACGGCACGTTCTGCGCGAGGTTGGGGATCGTCCCGTTGTATCCGCCGCCACCGAACATCATCGCGTCGCGGTTCCAGTCGACCGGCATGGCGACCTGCAGCCTGATCTCCGGCGCGGCGGGATCGACGGGGAACAGCGCCGCGCCGACGCTGCAGTACTCGATCGTCTGGCCACTCACGATCTGCGTCACCGGGGACGCCGTCCCGACGCGGCCGCCCCTGGTCGGCAGACTGATCGCCGATGCCGGGATCGCCGTCCCCGCCAACTCCGCGCAGCCGCGGACCGGGCCCGCCGCGGCGGTGGCAGACGCGGCGGTGGCAGACGCGGGCCCGAGGACCGCCGTCGCACCCACCAGCGTGGTGGCGAGCGCCATCCCGGCGGCGAACTGTCTCGATCTGCCACGAACTCGCAGCATCTGGCTCATCGCGGACCTCCTGACTAAGCACGCTGTGCCGCCAGGCCGCTCATAGACGGCACTGAGTGCCACTCACTGTGCCACGGGTCACAGTGGACCCGCAAGGGTCGGCCGCGGAAACGTCCGGGCGCCGATAGACCACCCGGACTCCCCCGGTCTGAGCCGCGAATCAAGGCCGCGACAGCGCCGAGCGGCGGCAACGGCGGGCCGGGCATCGGGTACGGGGCAATCGCGTCAGGCGCCGAGACGCCGGCCGGGCAGCGGCGCCGCCGCACGGGCCGACGGCGTACGCGGGCGGACAGCCGGCTCTTGCCACCCGTCAGTGACGCATGTAACAGTGATGGCACGCGATGGCAATAAAGGCGCGGTAGAGCGACACCGCGTGCCACGTTCAACCCCAGGGAGGCAGTGCCGATGCCTGCTGTGCCGTCCGAGGCCGCCATCGTCCGCGAACCGGGCGGGCCTCGTCGTCCGACGTCCTCGCTACTCCGGCCGATCCTCGGCATCATCCTCGCGAGCGCGGTCCTGATCCCGGTGCCGTTCACCGGTGCGGCCGCCCACGCCGCCCCGCCTCGGAAGGACCCGACCCTCGTCCGGACGACACTCGGGCCGATCGCCGGACGCGACGACGGCAGGTCGACCGGGACGTACTCCTGGCTGGGGATCCCGTACGCCGAGCCGCCGGTGGGTGACCTCCGCTGGCGTCCGCCGAAACCCCACCGGTCCTGGACGGAGGTCCGGCACACCCGGCAGTACGGATCGGGGTGCACGCAGCCGGGCCGCTTCTTCAGCCCGTCCCCGAACGGACCGTTCTACGACCTGGCGGTACGCGACGGGCTACGGCAGCCCGTCGGCGAGGAGGACTGCCTGACGCTGAACGTCTTCCGCCCGTCGACACCCAGGCGCGACCTGCCCGTCGTGTTCTTCATCCACGGCGGCAGCAACGTCGTCGGTTACTCGGCGGATCCGATGTACGACGGCCGGGAGCTGGCCAGACGCGCCCAGGCCGTCGTGGTCACGGTCAACTACCGGGTGGGAGTCTTCGGCTGGCTCAACGCCGAGGGCACCGACGGCAGCGACCCGCTGGCGGCGTCCGGCAACTTCGGCACTCTCGACCTGGTCAGCGCGCTCCACTTCGTCGACCGCAACGCCCGGAGCTTCGGTGGCGACGCCGACAACATCAGCGTCATGGGCCAGTCGGCGGGGGCGGTGAACGTCTGGTCCCTGCTCGTCTCCCCGCTGGCGCGTGGGATGGTCGACAAGATCATTCCGCTCAGTGGCGGCCTGAGCACCCGGAGCGTGGCCGACGCGAGGGCGTACGCCGACCGGGTGATGCGGGCCGCGGAGAGCGACCACCCCGACGCGGGACGGACCGGCATCGACCTGCTCCGTTCACTCCCCGCCGACGAGCTGGTACGGGTGCTGGTCAGGCACCAACTCGACGCCACCCCGGCGGTCATCGCCGACGGCACGGTGATCCCCGCCGACCCGTACGCCGTGCTGGCCTCCGGAGTCGTCCGCGACGTGCCCGTCCTGGCCGGGAACACCCTGGAGGAAGGGAAGCTGTTCGGCAGCGCCATCAACGCGCACAAACCGAGCGACTACGAGCGGTTCACCATGCAGTACCTGTTCGACCCCGACAAAGCCGGCACCCTGACCGCCGCCGATCTGCTCCGGGACGAGTACCTTCCGGTGGACAAGCCCCAGGGCTGGAACGACGCCGCCGCGGCCCTGACCGATCTAGTCTTCACCGGCATCAACCGGGACTCGCTTGATGCCATGGCGCGGGGCGGGAACCGGTCGCTCTACCACTACAGGTTCGACTGGAACCAGGAGCCCGCACCGTTCGACCAGGTGTACGGCGCGGTGCACGCGATCGACCTGCCGTTCGTGTTCGGCACCTTCGGGCGCACCGTCTTCTCGTACGCCTTCAGTCAGCGCAACGAGCCCGGCCGGCTGAGGTTGTCCGACCTGATGATCGACAGCGTCCGCAGTTTCGTCTACAGGGGATCGCCGCAGCACCGGGGGCTCGGGCGCAGCTGGGAGCAGTGGCCGACAAGCCTGGTGCTGGACGCCGACGACCGGCACGTCCACCTGGCGTCGACAACCAACCGGTGAGGAGGGTCTCCGCCGGACGATGGCGGTCCGGCCGATGGCGGTCCGGTCCCCGGCGGCCCGCTCGACCGCGGCGGGACCGGCCCACCGCAGGCACCGCCACGCACGCCCGGAACGTCGACGGCGGGGACATTCTCACGGAAGAGGAGGCACTGTGCGCGGGCTGATGCAGGACAGGTCGCTCGACGTCGGTCTGTTGATGCGACGGGTGGACCTGGGATTCCGCCACAAACGCGTGGTGACGGCGACCGCCTCCGGCGAGACGGTCGCGACCTGGGGTGACGTGGTCGACCGGGCACGGCGGCTCTCCGCCGTGCTCGACGTCCTGACGGTCCCGGACTCGGCACGGGTCGGCACCTTCGGCTGGAACAGCCAGCGCCACCTCGAGCTCTACCTGGGTGTCCCGTCGGCCGGCCGAGTCCTGCACACGCTCAACCACCGGCTCTTCGCCCACGACCTGATCCACATCATGTCCGACGCGGCCGACGACGTCGTCTTCGTCGACCGGTCGCTGCTCGGCACGGTCTGGGACGTCATCCGCGCCGTCGCCACGGTTCGCTGGATCGTCGTGATGGACGACGGCGGTGACCAGGCGATCCCCGCCGACCCGCGGGTCGTCGACTACGAGGCGCTGCTCGCCCGCTGCCCGGAGCCGGCGGCGGCGACGTACGTCGACGAGAACGACGCGGCGAGCCTGTGCTACACCTCGGGCACGACCGGGCGGCCGAGGGGCGTGCTCTACAGCCACCGCTCCATCGTCCTGCACGCGATGCTGCTGCTGGGCGTCGACAGCTTCGCCATCTCGGAGCGGGACGTGGTGATGCCCATCGTGCCGATGTTCCACGTCAACGCCTGGGGGCTGCCCTACGCGGCCGCCCTCGCCGGAGCCGAACTGGTGCTTCCCGGTCCGGCGATGGCCCCGACGGACCTCATCCAGCGTCTCTCCCGGCACCGCGTGACGTTCTCCGCCGGTGTGCCGGCGATCTGGCGCGGCCTGGAGCCACTGCTCGGCACCGTGGACCTCTCCTCGCTGCGCACGGTGGTCAGCGGTGGGAGCGCCCTGCCGGAGGCGCTGTCCGAGTCGTGGGAGCGGGCGACCGGCGTACCCATCACCAGCTCGTGGGGGATGACGGAGACGAGTCCGCTCGTCGCGTGCGGGCGGGTGTCGTCGGTGCACGACGCACTGCCGGCGGACGCTCGCCGACGGGTGCTCGGCCAGCCGGGGCCGACGGTGCCGGTGGTCGACGTACGGGTCGTGGACGGCGAGGGTCGACCCGTCGCGCGGGACGGCACCACGTCGGGCGAACTGCAGGTGGCCGGGCCGACGGTCGCGGCCCGCTACTTCGGCGCCGATCCGGGCGCGTCGTCCTTCACCGATGACGGCTGGCTGCGGACCGGTGACGTCGCGACCGTTGACGAGTTCGGTTACCTCCGCATCGTCGACCGCAGCAAGGACATCATCAAGTCCGGCGGGGAGTGGATCTCCTCGGTCACGCTCGAGAACGAGCTGATGGCACACCCGGCGGTGCGGGAGGCGGCGGTGGTCGGCGTCGTCGACGACCGCTGGGGAGAGCGACCGTGGGCGTACGTCGTACCCGCGGCCGGGGCCGGGATCGACGAGCCGGGTCTGCGCGAGTACCTGCGCGAACGGGTCGCCTCGTGGTGGGTTCCCGATCGTTTTGTCGTCCTCGACGAGATTCCCAAGACGGCGACGGGCAAGTTCTCGAAGGTGGTGTTGCGGGACCTCGCCGGGTCCGCGACCCGGTCGCAGCCGGCGTGACACCCCCGCACCGCCCCGGGCCGGTGGGCGGCGGCCCGCCCCCGGACGCATGCCGGTGGCTCGTGGCCTGGTAGGCCAGGGAGGGCCGGCCCGGACGGACCGACCCTCCCTGGCCTCGGTTCGTCAGTACGCCCCGAGGTCCTGCCACGGGCCGTTGGGCTCGCCCGGCTGCTGGTCCCGGGACCACCACCTGGCCTTCCAGGTGTGGCCGTCGTGCTCGACGACCTCGCCACCGGGGTAGACCCAGGACGGGGTCCAGGACCGCACGTCGGCCCCGGCCGCCGGGACGGGGGCACCCTGCTCCATCCACGAGCCGGTCGGGGTGCTGCCGGGCTTCTCGTTCTGGGTCCACCACTGCGCGACGTAGACCGCGCCGTCATGGGAGACCCGGTCGCCGGTGCGGTACGCCTGCTTCGGGTCCCAGGCCGGCGCCGCCGGGGACGGCGCGACGAGCGTGAAGGCCAGGGTCGTGACGTTGCCCGCCACGTCGTACACCGTCAGCTCGTTCGCCCCGAGTACCGCCCCGGACACACCGAGCCTCACCCCGTTGAGATCCGACCAGGCGTTGTCGGTCAGGTCCTTCCCGACCCCGTTCAGGCTGAGCCGGTCGACCCGGTACTCGTCGAACAGCTTGAAGGACACCTGCTCGTACCCGGTGGCGGGGGTGCCGACCGTCTCGGTCGCCCCGTCCTTCACGGTCACCGTCGGGCCGGTGACATCCAGCGTGAAGGTCAGGGTCGTGACGTTGCCCGCCACGTCGTACACCTTCAGCTCGTTGCTACCGGCCTTGCCGCCGAACGCGCCGGGCTTCACCCCGTTGAGATCCGACCAGGTGTTGTCGGCCAGGTCCTTCCCGACCCCGTTCAGGGTGAGCCGGTCGACCTTGCCGGCGTCGGCGAGCCTGAAGGAGACATCGCGGTACACCCCGTCCCTGCCCTTCGACTCCGGCTTCACCGTGACCGTCGGAGCGGTCGTGTCGGGCCCGGCCGGGACGGCGATGTCGGTCCGCATCGACGGCAGCCTCGCCTCGTCGCCCAGATAGAAGCTGGCGAACCCGAACTGGTCGTAGCCGGTGTTCTTGTTCGCCACGCCGTTGCGGTACATCGGGTCGTGCATCAGCGTCCGGATGCCGTACTCGGTCGGCGACAGGGTGGTGACGATGGCCAGACGGTTGTCGCTGGCCCGCAGGACGAGCTCCTCACGCCAGTCGCCCAGCAGGTCGGCCTTGAGCGTGGGGGTGCTCTTGTTGCCGGTCGACGTCAGGCCGGTCGCCAGGTACGGGGTGGGCGCGAAGGTCAGGTCGTCGACCGTGCTGATGGTGGCACCGCTGACGGCCATGGCCGTCAGGCCGCCGCCGAACCAGATGGCGTACTGGCCGCTGCGCAGGTTGTTGCTGCCGTTCAGGAGCTCGCCGGTGACCATGCTCCGGGCACCGTTCTGGGAGAACCCCTGCGCGCCGGGCCAGCGGTTGGAGAAGTTTCCGGCCACCGCACCCTCGGCGTCGGTGCCGGCGTAGACACCGAAGACCATCGAGTTCTCCCGGACGACCTCGCCCCGGTCGTCGCGCCGCATGCCCTTCAACGGATCGTGGGCCTCCGGACCGGGCAGCCAACCGTGTTGCCGGCCGGTACGGATGTCGTCGTACAGGTTCTCCTCGCTGCCGGACCAGACGCGGATGTTGTTGTCCTTGTCGACCGGAAGCAGCGCGCTGCGGTCGCCGTGCCGCAGCGGCGCCCACGTGTTCAGCGGGTTGGTCCGGACCGCGTCGGTGGCGAACTCGAAGCTGTTGGCCACCGGAGGCACGCTGTTCTGGCCCTCGATCGTCGGCATGGTGTCGCCGTTGATCACCTTGGGCAGGATCTTGGTGCCGTCCGCGTTCAGGCCGAGGACCATGGCCTTCATGACGATCTCGTCCCGGCCGTCGCCGTCGAGATCGGCGGAGTCGGTGAAGTGGTTGCCCCGGTTCTGGTAGTCGTAGGCGGTGCCGCCCAGCGACCAGTACCGCGGGTCGGCCGAGTCGAAGCTGGCCTTCAGCCTGACCTTGCCGTCCACCAGGGTGAACGCGGCGAAGGTCGTCCGCGCGTAGTAGCCGCGCTGGGAGACCGCGTAGGTGTGCTTGCCGTCCAGGGCCGCCACGACGCCGAGGTAGCGGTTGGCGCGGTTGCCCTGGGCGTCGCCCCACGAGGCCGCCTTCCAGGGATTCTCCAGCCAGTAGGCCTCCGAGGGAGCCATCATCTGCGACTTGTAGTCGGCCGGGCCGCTGCCGGCGCCGGGGCCGGGGAAGGCCAGGTAGGAGAAGTTGCCGCGCTGGGTGGCCGGCGTCATGGCCCAGTTGTCGCCGTCGACGCTACCCCGGTAGGTGAACGGGTACCGGGCGCTGTCCACGAGCACACCCCGGCCGGCGCCGGCGTCCCACTCGAAGGCCGAGAAGAACTCCTGGTCGTCCTTGGCCGGTCCGATCGGGCCGACGTGGTACGTCTTGATCCAGCGCTTGACCGCCGGGTCGTTGACCCCGTCGTTGCCGTTTCCGGCCACCGGGCTGCGGTAGCTGATGGCGAAGCTGTTGAGCAGCGACCAGTAGGTGTCGAGCGCAGCGGTGTCGCCGGTGGCGAAGTACTCCTTGAACCTGTCCGTGGTCGCGTGCAGGCCGTCCTCGCCGCCCACCACGGTGTTGCGCGTGTCCGGGTAGACGACGGACTGCGACGCCTCGTCCCAGTTGCCGATCCGGGTGCCGAGCGCGGTCTTGAGCATCAGCTCGGCCTTGCCGTCACCGTCGAAGTCCTCGGCGAACAGGGTCGTCTCGTGGTCGTTGCCCGCCCGGACGTTGTAGCCCATGTCGACCCGGAACAGCAGGGTCCCGTCCAGTTTGTAGGCGTCGACGTACTCGGGGGCGGTGGTGGTGTTACTGCCGTTGAAGATCGGCTCGGAGTACATGGGGTCCTGCTGGGTGCTGCGCCACTTGACGACGATCTCGTACTCGCCGTCGCCGTCGAAGTCGGCCACCGTGATGTCGTGCGTGGCGTAGGCGCTGCTCTGCGAGGTGTGGACCGCACCGGCGCTGGTCTTCGCGTAGGGCAGCGACGTGCCGGAGTCCAGGTTCTTCACGTACGTGACGAACTCGGCTTCGAGCTCGTCGTACAGCGCCCTGGTGATTTTGCCGTCCACGAGGGAGTTGGTCAGCGGCCGGGCGCTGGGGTAGGTGGCGACGCCGAGCGCGTTGGGTGTCGTGTTGTACTCGTTGAGCTTGGCGACCCAACCGTCGAGCTGCTCCTGGGTCACGGTCGCCTGGTCGTGGTACGCCACCCGGAACCCTCTCAACAGGTTCATGTCGACGACGTACCAGTTCTGGTTACCCGTACCCGGGACGACCATGTCGGCCGCGTTCAGGTTGGTGCCGGGACCGAACCGCTGCCCTCGGTAGGTGAAGTGCGCGAGCGGCACCGGAGCCGGCGCCGGCTTGAGCGGAATGTAGGTGGCCGCACCCCGGTTGGCCTGGCCGGCCTGACCGGGCAGGGCCGACAGCATGGGCACGCTCATGCCCTGCCGCCGGCCCTCGACGCCGCCGACGACCGGAGCGACCTCGTAGACGGAGGTGAGGACGCCGTCCGGGTCGGTGTAGTTCGACGGGGTGACGTTCTCCTTCACGATGCCGGGGTTCGTGTCGTAGTCGCTCTCGGGCTGCACGTTCCTGGGCGCGATCGTGGTGATCTTCACGAAGTCCGCGTCGCCGTCTTTGCGATAGACGTTCCAGGAGATGCCGTCCGGCTCGTCGCCCAGGAAGCGCCAACTCAGGAATATGCCGTCCGCGGTCTGGGCGGCGACCAGGCCGCGGGTCAGGTACTCCATCTGGCGCGGGCCGGGGGCAGGGGCAGCGCTCGCGGCCGGAGGGCTGAAGCCGAACAGGGAGACGCCCACGGCAAGCGTCAGGGGTAAGGGTACGAATCTACGTAGTGTCTTTCGCACAATGTTCTCCATCTCGCATCGCCCTCCGTTGGGCAAGCGCTTTCCCGCATCCTCCGCCCCCCGCTTCCGTCACGCAAGATCCGAGGGCCGCGACCCGGCCGGGCGCCGGATTCGGCCACGGACCGCCCCTGCGCCCACCGTCGCCGGTGTCGGCACATAGGATGGTGCCGGCTTCGAGGTAGCTCTGGAGGTGTCGGTGTCCGACCCTGGTTCTCAGTCCCTGTCGGTCGAGGATCTCGCGACCCGGATCGACACCACGGTGCCGCACCCGGCCCGTCGCTACGACTACCTGCTCGGCGGCAAGGACAACTTCGCCGCCGACCGGGAGTCGGCCGAGGCGATGCTGAAGGTCTACCCGAGCGCCCGGACCGCCGTGCAGGAGAACCGCCGGTTCCTCCACCGGGCGGTGACCTACCTGGTCCGGGAGGCCGGGATCCGGCAGTTCCTCGACATCGGCACCGGTATCCCCTCCGTGGACAACACCCACGAGGTGGCACAGGCGATCGCTCCCGAGTCGCGGATCGTCTACGTCGACAACGACCCGATCGTGCTGGTGCACGCCCGGGCGCTGCTGACCAGCACCACGCAGGGGCGTACCGCCTATCTGGACGCCGACCTGCGGCGGCCGCAGGAGATCCTCCACCACCCGGACCTGCGCGCCACACTCGACCTGACGCAGCCGGTCGCGGTGCTGCTGGTGGCGATCATGCACTTCATCGTCGACGAGGACAACCCGTACGGCCTGGTCGAGGAACTGCTCGCACCGCTGGCCCCCGGCAGCGCGCTGGTGATGACCCACTTCACCAACGACTTCCTGCCACCGGAACTCGCCGCCAAGATCGAGGCGGCCTGGCGGGAGAATCCGGCGAACGGACAGGGCCGGGCCCGCAGCGCCGAGGAGATCGGTCGGTTCTACACCAACCTGGAGTTGGTGCCGCCGGGAATCGTGCCGCTCGCCGAGTGGCGGGCGGAGTCGGAGCCGCAACCCCGGCCCACCGCCCGCGACGTCACCGCCTACGGCGTGGTCGGCCACAAACCCTGACCGATCCCGGCCGACGCCGGCCGGCCGGCGAGGACGCGTCCAGCCCAGCGGCTGTCCGCTGGGCGACCGGTCCCTGCCCGGGCATGCCCCGGGCAGGGAGCTGAGCGAGAATGGGCTACCCCGGACTCTGCTCAACCCAGGAAGGACCTCCCTTGGCCAGTGGACTCGTAGCCCTGCTGGATGACGTGGCGGCGCTGGCTCGCGCCGCTGCCGCGTCGGTCGACGACATCGGGGCGGCCGCCGCGAAGGCCGGCGCCAAGGCCGCCGGCGTCGTCGTCGACGATGCCGCCGTGACCCCGCAGTACGTGCGGAGCCTGGCGTCCGAGCGCGAGTTGCCAATCGTCAAGCGGATCGCCCTGGGTTCGCTGCGCAACAAGTTCCTCATCATCCTGCCGGTGGTGCTGCTGCTCAGTCAGTTCGTGCCCTGGCTGCTCACTCCGATCCTCATGCTCGGCGGCGCCTTCCTGTGTTACGAGGGCGCGGAGAAGGTGTGGGCGAAGATCGCCCACCACGACGCGCACAGCGCGGGCGAGGAGCAGATGCAGGACGAGACGACGCTGGTGTCCGGGGCGGTGCGGACCGACCTGATCCTCTCGGCGGAGATCATGGTCATCGCCCTCAACGAGGTGATCGACCAGGCATTCTGGTCCCGCCTGACGATCCTGGCTGTCGTCGCCGTCGTCATCACCGTCCTGGTGTACGGCGTTGTGGCCCTGATCGTGCGGATGGACGACGCCGGGCTGCGCCTGGCGCAACTCTCCGGCGCCACCGCCGCGTTCGGTCGCGGTCTGGTGAAGGCGATGCCGGTGGTGCTCACCGTGCTGACGGTGGTCGGCACCGCCGCGATGCTCTGGGTGGGCGGACACATCCTGCTGGTCGGCGCGGACGAGTTGGGCCTGCACGTGCTGTACGACGCCGTGCACCACGTGGAGGAGGCCGCCCACGACGCCACGGGTGTGCTCGGCGGTCTCGTCGGCTGGCTCGTCAACACGGTGGCCAGCGCGATCCTCGGGCTGGTCGTCGGTGCGCTGGTCGTCCTGGTCATGACCTTCACGCTGCACCGTCGTAAGCCCGCCGAGACCACCACCGTGACGGACCCGACCCACACCGCTGACGGTGTCACCCCCGCGACGCAGCGCCGTGCGGATCAGCCTCGCGACGCTTCGGACGGCGTGCCGCACGCCTGACCGCAGGTGTCGCCGGACAGCTCCCCGGGAAGCCCCGGCCTCCCGGCCTGTCATCTCGGCCGCCCCCCTGGCCGGCCGGACGTCACCGGTTCACCGCGGCGTCTGTCAACCGGTCAGGGCCCGCGGCGGCCGATGGGCATCAGACAGACCAGCAGAACCGTGACGAGCAGCACGATGCTGCCCTCCGCCAGGATCGCGACAAGCGGCCCCTTGCGGATGTCGAAAACCGCGGTCGGGGCGACCAGTAGCCCGACCTCCAGGCCCGCCAGTCCGACGCCGAGAGCCAGGATCCGGTGCCGCACCGTCCGGCGGTCCGGTTCCGAGGCCTGGCGACAGGCCGCCAGCACGGCGTTGGAGAGACAGCAGGCCGCTGCCGCCAGAAGTACGGAACCCAGCACGTCGCTGAACCAGTGCCAGCCGGTGACCATCGTGGCCGCGGCGACAACCGCGACGGCGGCAGCGCCGGGTACGGCGAGCCACCACCTCAACCGGTCGGGCAGCACCAACAGGAACGCCAGCAGCAGGGCCATCGCCGCGGTCACGTGCCCGCTGGGAAAGCTGTTGTGCGTCGTGGAGGTCGACACGGCGAGATCAGGGCGCGGTAGCAGGGTCTTGGTCGCCGCCGCCAGAGCCGCCGCGCCGGATACGGTCGCGACACCCGCCACCCCCATCCAGGTCCGGCGGGTGAGCACCGCCACCGTCAGCAGCACGACGAGCAGCACGCCGATGGTGAACGGGTGACCGAAGACGGCGAGCAGGTCCCGTGCGGGAACGGTCAGGGCCGTACGCTGTTCGTATCCGCCGCCCCGCTCGGCGCGGGGCAGGAGCAGACCGTCCAGGTGCTGGCCGTACCGGGTCCGGACGAAGAACAGACCGGTCAGCCCGAAGGCGAGCAGACCCACGAGGGCGGCGGCGAGCAGCCGGCCGACGAGGGCCCGACC
This sequence comes from Plantactinospora sp. B5E13, assembly GCF_039871775.1. Lineage (NCBI taxonomy): Bacteria > Bacillati > Actinomycetota > Actinomycetes > Micromonosporales > Micromonosporaceae > Plantactinospora > Plantactinospora sp. B5E13. The sequence goes on along the minus strand of NZ_JBDPLT010000029.1, from coordinate 283 downwards.
GGCCATCGGCGGCACCGGCCGGACGACCGGCGTGCCGTCCCTCGGCTGGTGGGCCGCCTCCGGGTGCAGTTGTGACAGCATTCGTCGATGATCGGTTGTATCGATGAAGAAGCTGTCCCGACCGGATTCTGATCCGGTGAAGGCTCGGCGGGCGGCCTCAGCCGGCCTCGACGATCATGCCGGCGCCGACCGTGCGGTTCGTGGTCTCGTCGATGATGATGAAACCGCCGGTGGTGCGGTTGCGTCGGTACTCGTCGGCGAGCAGTGGCACGGTGGTCCGTAG
>NZ_JBDPLT010000028.1:0-100841 GCF_039871775.1 Plantactinospora sp. B5E13 | reverse complement strand
CCCCCCCCCCCCCCCCACCCCACCGGTCACTGGACGGTGAAACCTTGCTCCTTGGCGTACTTCGCCACGTCCTCCTGGAGCAGGTCGGCGGCCTGCGAGCCGGTGATCTTGCCCGCGTTCATCTCACTCACCTGCTTCTCCATCGCGTCGAAGTAGTACTGGCCGAAGGGGCTGTAGACCATGCCCTGATAGGCGTTCGCCGCCGGCACGTAGACCTCCTTGTTCGCCTGCTGGCCGTTGAAGAACGCGACCTTCAGGTCCGCGAACGCGGGGTCGTTGAGCGCGGTGAGGTTCAGCGGGAAGATGATCTGGTTGGTCCAGCCGTCGGTGAGCGACTCCTTGTCGGCGTAGAGGCCGTACGCGGCCTTCGCCGCCAGCTCCTGCTTCTTCGACTGGCTGGTCACCGAGAAGGCGGAACCGCCCCAGTTCACCTGCACGGGGTTGTTCGGATCCCACTGCGGCAGCGGGGCCACCGCGAACTTGCCGGTGTCCTGACCCTTGCCGACGCCGGCGCCGGTCAGGTAACCGGGTGCCCAGGCCGCCGAGACATACGTCGCGTACTGCCCGTTGATGACGCCGGAGATGTACTCCGGGGTGAACTGGTTCTGCGTACCGACCAGGCCCTTCTTGACAAGGCCGCCCCAGTAGTCGAGCACGTCCTTGGAGGCCTGGTCGTTCAGCCGCACCCCGATCGACGTCGGCTGGGCCGGGTCGTAGGTGAAGGGGGACGCGCCCTTCTGGATCTGGAGTGCCATGGTGAGCGCCGAGACGTTCGCGCCGAAGTCACCGAAGAGCGGGCCGCCGGCGTCCTTCACCTTCTGCGCCGCCTGCTCGTACTCGGCCCAGGTCTTCGGTGGCGTGATGCCGTACTTGTCGAAGATGTCCTTCCGGTAGATCAGCGCCACCGGACCACCGTCGACCGGGACGCCGTAGACCGCGTCACCGACCGAGACGTCCTTCCACGCGCCCTCGCTGTAGTTCGGCTTGGCCGCGTCGAAGCCGTACTTCTTGATGTCGACGATCGCCTTCTGGATCTGGAACGTCGGGATCCGGTCCATCTCGACCATGACCACGTCGGGTGCGCCGGTGCCGGCCGCGATGGCCGTCTGGAACTTGTCGTAGTGGTCGCTGCCCTGGCCGACGTTGGTCCAGCAGACCTGCACCTCGTTGTTCTGCTTGTTAAAGTTGTCGACGACGAGTTGCATGTTGGGATACCAGCCCCACATCGTGACGGCCGGCAGTTCCTTCTTCGGGATCGTGTTCGTACAGTTGCTCGCGTCGGTCCCGCCCTCGTCGGAGGAGCAGGCGACAAGACCGCTCGCGGCCGCGATCATGGCCGCGGTGGCAATCACTCGTTTCGTCTTCATTGACGTTGGTTTTCCCTTCGCGATCACAGCGCCGGGGATCCGGACGCCGTCACTGAGGGCGGAGAGCGGACCGGGGATGGGAACCTCCCCACCCCCGGTCAGGCCGCCCTCTGTGGGCCTCCCTAGCGCCTGAACAGACGTGGCGCCAGGTCGATGAGGTTCTTCTGCCAGACGTCCCAACCGTGTGGACCGGGGGTGACCCCGTCGAACTCGTAGCGGATACCGAGGTTGTCCAGGGTGGTCAGTGAGGCCATGAAGGACGGGTAGACGAAGTCGGTCCGGTCGCCGACGTACAGCCGCAACATCCTGGTTCCGGCGTTGATCGCCGCGGCGTCGACGCCGGTGCCGCTGCCGAAGCCGGCCGAGAACGCCGCGACGTAGCCGAACTCACCCGGGTACGCCTTGAGCACTCCGAACGCGTGCCCACCCCCCATGGAGAGCCCGGCGATGGCCTGCTGGGCGGGGTCGGTGGAGATGTGGTAGCGGGCGCGGGCCGCGGGCATGATGTTCCCCAGCAGCTCCTGGTTGAAGTTGGGGACGTTGCCGTTGCCCATCACGACCACCATGGGGACCAGGTCGCCGTCGAGGAACTGGTGGTCGAGGATCTGCTTGGCCCGCCCCATTTCCAGCCAGTCCGTGTAACTCTGGCCACCACCGTGCTGGAGGTAGAGAACGGGGTACGGGTCCGCCCGGTCCGGCTCGTAGCCAGGCGGGGTCCACACCAGGGCGGTCCGGTCCTGGTTGGCCACGGTGCTCCGGTAGGTCAGGCTGGTGACCTCCCCGCCCTGGCCGGCCGGCACATCGGTGAGCAGTCGGGCCTGCTCCCCCGGGACGAGGAAGGTGCTCCACATCGGCTCGGTGGTGACCTTCGTCGGGTTCGACACGTCCTTGACCGCAACCCGGTCGACGATGAACCGGTAGTAGTAGAACCACGGGTCCAGCGGGCCCACGGTCGCCCGCCACCGGTCGCCGTGCCGGGAGAGTGGTACTCGCAGCCAACTTCCGCCGGGCGCCACGTTCGCCCAGACCGTGACGTGCTGGGCGTCCGCGAATTCTGCCGTGGTCTCGAAGGTGACGAACCCGTCCTCGGCCAGGAAGGGCGTCGGGGTGGTGCCGGCCGGCGGCGGGACGAACTCCCCCCGCAACGGACCGTGACCGGCGCTCGGACCGTGGTCCGACACCGTGCGGAACAGTCGCGGCACGAAGTCGACGAGGTTCTCCTGCCAGGTGGTCCAGTTCCCGCCGCCGTCCGGGTTGACGCCGTCGAACTCGAACCTGACCCCGGCCCGGTCCAGCACCCCTGTCAGGCGGTGCGCGGCGTTGTACCCGGGGTCGGTCACGTTTCCGGTGTACAGACGCAGCAACCTGAGGTTGCGGTTGACCGCCCTGGCGTCCGTCCGGCTGCCCTCTCCGGTCAGCAGACCCGAGAACGAGCCGACGTAGCCGAACTGGCCCGGGTTGCTGAGGCCGATCCGCAGCGCCTGCGTCCCGCCCTCGGCAACGCCGGCGATCGCCTGGTGCGCCCGGTCACGGTGGACGCGGTAGTTGTCGGTGACCGCCTTCCGGAGGTCCTTCAGATCCCTGTCGTCGTCCGACCCGTCGCCGTCGCTGAGCACGACCACCATCGGCGCCATGGCACGTTCGGCCGACAGGTTGTCGAAGATCTGCGTGGCCCGACCGAGGTCGAGCCAGTCGGTGGCGGCCCCGCCGTCACCCGAGCGCAGGTACAGCACCGGATACCGTCCGGCGCCGTTGGCCCGGTACTCCGGCGGCGTCCACACCAGGGACGTCTTCTCGCCCTGCTTCGTCCGGTAGGTCAGGGTCGTGACCTCACCGCCCGTGCCCTGCGGTGGGTCCGCCAGCCGTCGCGCCGACGCGCCCGGGACGAAGAACGTGCTCCAGAGCGGCTGGGACGCCACACCGGCACCGTTGGTCGGGTCCTTGAAACTCCTGGTGTCGTCGCCGGTGAGCTGGTACTGGTACAGCCCCGGCCTGAGTGGGCCGAGCACCCCCGACCACACGTCACCACGACGGGTCAGACCGAACTCCGCCCAGCTGGCGGAGGGGCCGAAGTTCCCCTCGACGACGACCTGCGAAACCTCGCCGACGTGTTCCTGCACGTACGCGGCGGGCAGGCTGAAGGAGGCGTAACGGTCCCCGGAGACATCCAGCCACGGCGCGTTCGCCGCGGCCGGTTGTGGTGCGGGCAGAACCGCGGCGGCGATGACTCCGACTGCCAGAGCCGCCGGCAGCCGACGTAAACGCCCGTGATACGACCTAGGTGTCACACTCCGCTCCTCTCGCGCGCCGACAGCGGACGCGACCCGACCTGTCGGCTCAACTCATCGGTGGTCCCCGTCATCGGTGGTTCCCGCCGCACGTCGTACGGCTGTTCTCCGCTGGCTCACCGCTCAGGCGGATGACGGTGCACCCGGCGCGGCGCCGTCCGTGACCGGGTCCAGGTCAGGGTCCCGGTGTGTTTCTCGGTGGTGCGGTGGAGTCACGGATCACGAGGCGGGTCGGCAGGACCATCGTGCGGGACCCCTCCCAGTCACCGGTGACCAGCGACGTCAACATGCGAGCGGCCTCGTATCCGAGCTGGTACATCGACTGGTCCACAGTGGTGAGAGCCGGCGTGGCCAGGGCCGACTCCGGGATGTTGTCGAATCCGACGACCGACAGATCGCCTGGCACGGCCAGCCCCAGGCTCTCCGCGACCTCCAGGACCTTCAGTGCCATCCCGTCGCTCGCCGCGAAGATCGCCGTCGGCGGGTCGGCCCGATCCAGCATGTTCCGGGCCAGCGGAGCCGCGGAGTCGGGGTTGAAGTCGCCTCCGGCGACCAACGTCGGGTCGACAGCCAGGCCGGCTCCGACCAACGCCTGCCGGTAGCCCTCGCCCCGCACCCATGCCGCCGCCATGCTGGCCCGGCCTCCGATGAACCCGATGCGTCGGTGGCCCAGGCCGAGCAGGTGCTCGACGGCGGCGGTCGCACCCGCGAGGTTGTCGGCCGTCACCGACGGCGTCGTCGAGTTCCGCGCCGGATCGATCGCCACGACCGGCGTCCGGCTCTGCACGTCGTCCCAGGGTGTGACGACTATGCAGCCGTCGGTGAGCGTGCCCGACAGCCGGGTCAGATGCCGCTGTTCCCAACCCTCCGAGTACGTCCCGTAGAGGTCGCTGTTGGCATAGATGATCAGATCGAAACCGGAGCGGCGGAGAGCCTCCATCACGCCCCTGAGCACCTCGGCGGTGTACGACTGGAAGCTGTGGGTCACCAGACCCAGCACGTTGGTACGGCTCCGGCGCAGGCTGGTGGCGACCAGGCTGGACTCGTACCCGAGCCGCTCGATGGTCGCCCGAACCTTGGCCGTGGTGCTGGCGCTGACGCCGTAATGCCCGTTGACCACCCTGGAGACGGTCGCGGTGGAGACGTCCGCCGCGCGAGCGACATCACTCATGGTGATCGGCGATCTCACCTCGACCACGCCACCCCCCGAGGCCGCAAACGTTATCGGTTACGTTTCCAATGTGTTGACAACGTAATCGACGGCCGTCACGAGAACAAGGGTGCATCGCCTACTTTTCGATCATGGCTCCCGGGCCGGAGGGGCTGTCGCCGCAGGTCGCGTCCATCGACGCGGGCCTCCTCCACAAGAGACCTTGCAGCTCGGGCCGCAGTTGCGAGACGGACGGGCACAGCTCCGGGCGGCGCCGAGGACGTCGCGGATCGGCGCCGCCCGAGCATGACCGGCACCGCCGGCGTTCTGCCGTGGTCGTCGCTGAGCGTGACAGGTTTCAATATCTTTCCTGCGCCGGGCCACCGCGGTCGGCCTGTCGCGGCGATGGCGGTGGCCCGGCCCGGTCGGCGCCACCGGACCGGAGTTCGGCCTGGTGACGCCGCCAGCGGAGGTCGTACACCTGTGACGGCGCCGAGGTCTACCGTTGCTGGAACTGCCACCAGTCGACGTTGAGCAGGTAACCGCCGCCGCCGGCGAATCGCAGGTACAGATCCTGGGTGCCGGTCGCACCGTTGACCGGACAGCTGACGGTCGTCCAGGTCTGCCAACCTCCGGTCCCCGACACGGTGCAGGTGCCCACCAGAGTGCCGTTCGGGCCGCCCAACCGCAGCTCGACGCGGCCGCCGCTGGTCGCCGAGGCCACCCTGGCGCTGAACGAGGCCGCGCCGGCGCCGAAGGCCACTCCCTTCACCTTGATCGAGTCACCGTTCTCGATCCAGCCGACGTTCATGCCCCCTCCGCTGGCCGGCTCGGTCTCCACCCCGGTTGCCCAGGCGATCGTCTCGGCCTCCTGCCGGACGTAGGGGTTCAGGGTGCCGACCTGCGGGGCTCCCGCCGTGGTCATGTTGATCGCCGGGATCGTGCCGTCCGCGTTGTAGGTGAACTTCTCCACCGCCACGGAGCGGGTGAAACCGCCGCCGCCCGGCAGGGCACCGTTGTGGTAGAAGAAGTACGAACCGCCGTTGAAGTCGATCACGCCGGCGTGGTTGGTGAAGCTACTGCCCTGCCGGGGCATGACCGTCCCCCGGTAGGTCCACGGGCCGGTCGGCCCGGGGGCCGTCGAGTAGCCGATGAACTCCGAGCAGCACTCGGCCGCGAAGACGTTGTAGTACAGCCCGTTCCGCTTGTAGACCCAGGGTCCCTCCTCGTAGAGGGTCAGGCGACCCGAGTTGCCGCCGCGGGCGCCGAACCCGGCTGCGGTCAACGGGATCTGGGTCGGCCCGCCGGAGAACGAGATCATGTCGCTGTTCAACCGGACGTACCACAGGTTCGGGTTTCCCCAGTACAGGTACGCCTGCCCGGTGTCGTCGACGAAGGCGTGCGGGTCGATCTCCCCGTTCTCCACGAGGGGGCGCCCGAGCGCGTCCCGGAACGGCCCGGTCGGGCTCTCCGACACACCGACCCCGATCGCCATCCGGCCGGTGGACCGGTTCGTGACCGGCACGTACCAGTAGAACTTGCCGTTGCGGTAGATGGTGTGGCCGGCCCAGGCGTCGGCACTGGCCCAACTGAAGGTGGCCAGACTCATCGGTGAACCGTGGTCGGTCCAGTTCACCATGTCCGCCGAGGACCACACCCGCCACTCGCGCATCGTGAACCACGTCGAGCCGTCCTCGTCGTGGCCGGTGTAGAGGTACACCCGGCCGTTGTGCACCAGCGGCGCCGGGTCGGCCGTGTAGATGGTCTGCACGATGGGGTTGTCCGCCCGGGCCACCCCGGGCACCACCATCGTGAGACAGAGCAGCACCGACATCAGGGCCACGCCGCGTCTGCCCGCGGCACGGCCGAACTTCGGAAACCTCATGGGTATCTCCTCCGGGCGCCCGCTCCGCTGTGCCGCGGTCGCTTCGTACGGGTGGGGGTTCGCAGGCCGGGAGCCGGCACGGGAAAATACGCCGTACGTCGCGACCTGGCGGCATCGCTGTTAGCGCTAACACGCATATCTCCCCAAGCCTCAGAGCAGAAGGACAAGAGAGAGAAGAGCGCTAACATCGATGCACATAACGGTGCCAGACGGCGTCGAAGTATTCAAGAGGAACGTGCCGCGCCGACCCGAATCCCACCGCCGGAACAGATCCCACCTGGCCTGACTCCCGCCACGGTCGCAACCGATAACACTTCTCCGCTGGTCGTAGAAACAGCGCGACAGCAGAATAACGGGGGATTTCTGTTATGAAGGCCGACGACAACTGGTCCCACCCACCGTCGCCGGCGGCGGCATCCGCTCCACCGCCGGGGTGGGCGGGGGCCGGGCAGTGGACCCGGTCCCCGCCCACCCGTGGGTCAGTTACGCAGACTCCACTGCTGGTTCGTGCCGCCGTGGCAGACCCACAGATGTATCTTGGTGCCGTTCGCGGTGCCCTGGCCGCTCGCGTCGAGGCACAGCCCGGACTGCACGCCGGTGATCGTGCCGTTCGGGTTGACATTCCACTGTTGGTTGACCTGGCCGTTGCAGTCCCAGATGATCGCCAGGGTGCCGTTGGCGGTGCCCTGACCCGAGGCGTCCAGGCACTTGTTGCCGTACACCATCAGTTGCCGGCCCGCGGTGTAGGTCCACCGCTGGTTCGCCCCGCCGTGGCAGTCCCAGAGCTGCGCCTGGGTGCCGTTGGTCGTGCTCGACCCGCCGATCTCCAGGCAGCGGCCGGACTGACCGCCGACAACCTGCACGTTCTGTTGGCCGCCGCCGCTCTGCGGCCCGGCCGCCGCCATCACGGCCTGGGCGCCCGCCGGCCAGTTGCCACCCGTCACCGTGACGTTGCCGGAGACGACGTTGCCCCGGTCGCCGTTGGTGACGTTCGTGCTGCCGTTGGTCGACCAGTTGTTGGTGACGGTGAAGTTGCCCATGTTCTCGGCGAACCAGTAGTTGGCGGTGGCCCAGGTGCCGGTGTTCGAGAAGACGTTGTTCCGGGCGGTCCAGTACCGCGATCCCTCGTCGAAGTAGATCCCGAAGTAGCCGTTGGTCCGCAGGCAGTAGTTGTCGCTGATCAACCCGCCCTGGTTCGCCGACAGCGTGTAGATGCACCCGCCGTCGTTCATCTGCTGCATCACGTCGTGCACGTAGTTGCCGATCAGCCGGTTGTTCGACGCCGTCGTCGGTGTCGAGTACCGCGGCTGGTAGTTGTACAGCCCACGGTCGGCGTAGTGGTTGCTGCCGCCGGCGTCGTTGGCCCCCCACCCGTACCCCATCGACATCCCGGTGTACGGCATGTTGTACACCTCGTTGTACGCGACGGTGGCGTTGGTGACGTAGGTGGTCAGCACCGACACGATGCCCCGGTGCTCCACGCCGAGATCGTGCAGACGGTTGTTGCTGATGGTGATGTCCCGGTTGACCATCCGCTGGTCGGCGGGGTGGTGCGCGTCGGCCCGCACGCCGCCGACGACGATGCCGCCGGCCGAGTTGCGGGCGATCTCGGACCTGGTGACGGTGATGTTGCTGGCGCCGAGACCGACCCCGCTCCCGTGCGCGCTGACGTCGTTGCCGATGCCGATCGCGGTCTGCCCGAGGTTGACGAACTGGGAGTCGGTGAAGGTGATGTTGTTCGCCGCGGAGACCTGGACCGCGGCGGGCGACTGGAGCCAGTTCGGCCGGGTCGCCTCGAACTGTGGGCACCCGTTGTGGCAGGAGCTGAAGGCCGGCCAGCTCCAGTTGCCGGCGACGTAGGCACCGGTCTGCTGGTCGGCGTAGCCCTGGTTGCTGCTGGGCCCGAGCCAACTCGTGCCGGTGAAGGTGATCCCGCTGAAGGTCAGGTGGTGGGCGGGCGCGTCGTAGCTGCCCCCGACCTGCACCAGCGACTGGAGCGTCGGCAGTTCCACACTGACCGTGTTCATGCTCTGGCCGCTGAGCGGGATGTAGGAGAGGGCACCGCTCGCCGGGTCGAGATACCACTCCCCCGGCGCGTCCAGGAACTCGTACGCGTTGGTCAGGTAGAGCGGGCCCGCCCGGTGCGGGCTGGTGAAGGTGTCGTACCCGAAGTTGTTGTTGCTCCAGCCGGGCTGCTGCATCGTGATCAGGTTTCCGCTGATGCTCTGCACCGAGACGTACCGGTCGGTGAACGAGTTGACGCTCTCCAGCTGGATCCGGTTCTCGTTGGCCAGGTTGTTCAGGTAGCCCAGCGCACTGCTGGTGAACCTCATCCCGGTGCTGTCCGCGGTGAAGTCGGCGCGGTTGACCTGGGTACGGGCCCGGGTGGCGATGGCACCGTCGACGTAGAGCTGCCGACTGTCGACACCGGCGCCGACGTTCGCCCGCCAGATGTTCCTTCCGGCGTCGACGAGGGACCAACCGGTGACCGCCCGGGCGCCGCTGATCACCGGGCGGGCCGACGGAGCCGCCTGCCAGATCACCCGGTAGCCGTTCGTGCCGGAGTCGGCGGCCGTCAGCCGCAGCGGGGAGGTGAGACGGTACACGCCGTCCGCCAGCTCGACGACGATGTCACCGGACATCGACCCGGTGCGGGACCGGACCGCGGTCTGCGCGCCGGTCAGTGAGCAGGGCGCGGCGACGGTGCACGCGGTGCCGCTGCCCGAAGGGGCGGCGTAGAGGGTGGTGGTGGCCGCGAACGCCGGCGTGGAGGTGGCCACCACGGCCGCGGCGGCCACGGTGGTCAGGGTCGCCACCGCGGCGGCGACCCGGGTGCGCCGCCGGGCAGCAGGATGTCGGGGTACGGACACGGGAGGTCTCCTTACCTGGAACGGGGGTGGGGTGGTGTGGTGTGACCGATGTCCGGCTGTGGCGGGTCAACCGAGGATCCGCCGGAGATGGTGCAGTCCGTCCTGGGCGAGCCGATCCTGTGACGGTGCCAGCGGACGCCAGATCGACGCGGCGGTGGCGATGGTCTCGTTCTCGGCGGTGAACGACTCGATGCAGACCGCACCCCGGTAACCGGTGGCGTCCAACGCGGCGAAGAAGCGGGGCCAGTCGAGATGGTCCGCGCCGGGAGCACCCCGGTCGGTGCCACTGACCTGGACATGCTTGATGTACGGGCCAGCCCGGACGAGCGCGCCGTACGGATCGGCCTCCTCGATGTTCATGTGGTACGTGTCGATCATGATGCCGACGTTCGGTGGTAGTCCGTCGAGCAGTTCCACCGTCTGGTCGACGGTGTTGACCACACTCGTCTCGTAGCGGTTGAGCGGCTCCACCCCGATGGACACCCCCCGCTCCCCCGCCTGGTCGGCGACCGGCGCCAACGCCCGGCGGAAGTCCGCGTAACAGGCGGCGCGGGCCGCCGGGGTCATCCGCCAGGTCCGGCCCACCGAGGCGTAGACCGGACCACCGACGCAGGGCGCACCCACCGCCGCCGCGCTCTCCACACAGCCCTTCAGGTACGCCACCGTCGCCTCGACGACGGCCGGGGCGGCGTCCACGAGGTCACGCCCGGGCGGGGTGACCGCGCAGACGCCGGCCGCGGCCAGGCCGTACGTCGCCAGCAGATCGCGGGTGCGGACCGGATCCCAGTCGCCGGGCTGCTCGATCGGCAACTCGACCGCGTCGAAGCCGAACCCGGCGATCCGGGGAACCAGCTCGGCCAGTGCCGCGTCGTCGACCGGCGAGGCCCACACCCAGGGATTGACACCGATGGCGTACACGGCGTGACCTACTTCCAACGCTGCGGGTATCCGGGCAGGTCGGTGCAGCCGCACATGGCGTAGTGCAGCGGCGGCATGTCCGGGTCGAGGAAGCCGTCCAGGTTCTCCTGGGTGATCGTCGGCTGGGGCAGCTTCCACGGGTTGGAGACCTGCTGACCGTCGAGAATCCGCAGAGCGGCGATGATCGGGGTACGCCACTGGTAAGTCGGATAGGTCGGCGCGATCGCCGTGAGGTTCTCCGCCTTCCAGATCCGCAGGAAGTCGAGCTGGTCCTCGCCGTTGATCGGCGGCACCGGCTTGCCCGCGTCCTGGAACGCCTCGACCGCCGCCACCGCGACCGCACCCGCGTCCATCCAGACGCCGTCGATCGTGCCGTACCGCTGGAGGTAGTCGTCGACGATCTTCTTGGTCTTGGCCGGGTCGCCGTCGGTGAACTCGACCCCGACGACGTCGACCTTCGCCTTGTCGAACGCGAGCTTCGCGGCGGACCAGCGGGTCTCCAGCACGTCGACGCCGGGCAGGATCCGCAGCGCGAGCACCTTGCCGCCGGGCTTCATCCGCTGGCTGACGAACTCCGCTCCGACGTGCCCGAAGCCGTAGCCGCCGATGGGGTTGATGAACGTCACCGGGCACTTCGTGTCCACGCCACGGTCGAAGACGACAACCGGCAGACCGGCGGCGCAGGCCGCCTCGACCGCCGGGGTCAGGGTGGCGGTGGTGTTCGGTGAGACGATCAGCGCGTCGCATCCCTTGCCGAGCAGGTCGTTGATGTCCGCGATCTGCTTCTGGTCCTTGCCCTCGGCGTCGACGTGGACGAACTCGCGGATTCGACTCCGCTGCGCCTCGACCTCGGCCTGCATGGTCTTGAATCCGACCTGCCGCCACGGGTTGTTCAGCGCCGCGTTGGAAAAGCAGATCTTGTACGGTCCGGCCTTCTTGAACTTCGCGGTGTCCACCATCGTCGGGTTGAGCGCCTGCTCCCACGGCTTGTCCGCCGGCCCGGTCGGGGCGGCGGCAAGCAGGGAGAGTTCCCTGTCGTAGTCGGCCTGCACGAAGAACTTCGACTGCTCCCCGGTGCCCGCTCCGACGGCACCGGTGGGGGTCCCCGACGGGGTCGCGCCCGGATCGTCGGTGGCACAGCCGACGAGCGACAGCAGAGTGACCGCGGCCAGGGCCGCCAAACGACGTGTCACGGAAAATCCTCTCATCTGGAAGAAGAACGCAGGGCCGAGACCGCCACGGCGCACAGGATGATCGCGCCCTGGACGGTCGATCTGAGGGCGCCGGAGACGCCGTAGAAGTTCATGAGGGCAAAGAGCAGTTCAAGGGTGAGTGCGCCGAGCATCGCGCCGACCACCGAACCGCGACCGCCGCCCAACGCGACACCGCCGAGAACCACCGCGGTGATCGCCCCGAACTCCAGGCCGGCACCGGCCTGGAACGAGACGCCGCTGTAGCCGCCGAGCAGGATCGCCGCGACCGCCGCGGCGAGCCCACTGAGCACGAAGGCGAGGGTCCGGGTACGCCAGACGCGTACCCCGCTCAACTCGGCCGTCCGGGGGTTGTCGCCGACGGCGACCAGTGTGTGGCCGAAGTCGGAACGCATCAGCAGCACGGCCAGTGCGGCAAGGACCAGCAGCACGATCAGGGCGTACGGCAGCCGACCGAGCACCGGCACGTCCTCGAACGCGCGTCGGCCGAATCGGCGGAACTCCTCGGAGAGCCCGCCCTTCGGCGCTCCGTCGGACCAGAGGTACACCGCGCCGACGAGGATCAGGAACATGCCGAGGGTGGTGATGAACGAGGGCACCCGCAGCCGCGTGGTGACCAGACCGTTGACCAGCCCGACGAGCGCGCCGCCGACGAGCAGCACCAGCACCACCGGCCAGGTTCGGGACGGGTCGCTGTCGATGAGCCGGGCGGCGACGACGACCTGGGCGGTGACCAGTGAACCGACCGAGAGGTCGAACTCGCCGGAGACGATCACGAAGTACTGGCCGGCGGCGAGCAGGATGATCGGTGCCGAGCGGCCGAGGAACGACATCAGCGACGGCGGGGTGAGGAAGTCGGGCTGCCGCACGGCGACAAGGACGAGCAGTACCACGAGGATGGTGAGGATCGGCAGGATGCCGCCGGCGCGGGACCACGGGATACGCCGGGGCAGTGGAGGGTGTCGCAGGGTCCGCATGGCTAACCGTCCGCCTTCCGCAGGGCCCGACGGGCGTAGACGGCGACCGCGGCGATGATGATGGCGCCGCGGATCACCTGCTTGAAGAAGGCGTCGACCTCGAGCTGGTTGAAGATGGCGTCGATGCTGGCGAGCAGCAGCACCCCGCCGACGGTGCCGACGACACCGCCGCGTCCGCCGGCGAGGGCGGTGCCGCCGATCACCACCGCGGCGATCGACTCGAGGTCGTAGAGCCCCTCGGTGCCGACCCGGGGCGCGCCGGAGCCGAGCCGGCTGGCGAGGTAGATCCCGGCGAGCCCGGCGCAGAGCGCGCAGAGCACGTGGGCGGTGACGAGGACCCGGTGGTTGCGTACGCCGGACAGCCGGGCGACTTCCGGGTCACCGCCGACGGCGACCAGGTGGTGGCCGAACCGGGTCCGGGAGAGCACGAACCAGGCCGCTGCGGTGACGGCGACCAGCAGGAGGAAGGACAGCGGTACCGGGCCGACCCGCTGATAGCCGAGGGTCTGCACGAGGGAGCGGGCGGTACTGCCGGCGGGTCCGTCGTACCCGTTGTCGAGGTAGCCCTTGATCAGCAGCCCGACGCCGAGGGTCGCGATGAACGCGTTGATCCGCAGCGTGGTGACGAGCAGTCCGTTGAGCAGCCCGATACCGGCGCTCACGGCGAGTGCCAGGCCGACCGCCGGCAGCAGTGCGGTGTCGCGGCCGTCCATCGTCTCGGCCGCGACGAGGGTGCTGAGGCTGACCACGTACGCCACGGAGAGGTCGAGTGAGCCGCCGAGGATGACCAGGGTCTGGCCCACCGCGACGAGCCCGAGACCGGCGGCGACGTGCAGCAGGCTCACTGTCGTCGACTGGTTGAACAGTTGGCCGCCGTCGATCGCCACGACAAGCCAGCCGATGGCGAGGACGAGCGCCAGGGCCACGAACACGCCCGGTACGGGCCGCCGGGCCGGCCGGAGCGGAAGACCGCTCACCGGACAGCCTCCGTTCGCGACTGCGGGGCTCGCAAACCCGGCTCACTCCTCGCGCTCACGCGGCCACCTCGGGAATGGCCCCGACCGCGAGCGCGACGACGTCCTCCTCGGAGGCACCGGCCGGCAACTCGCCAGCGATCCGGCCGTCCCGCATCACGACGATCCGGTCGCTCATTCCGAGCAGCTCAGGCAGGTCGGACGAGATCATCAGGACCGCGGCCCCGTCGCGGGCGAGCCGCCGGACGAGGTCGTGGATGGCCGACTTCGCGCCGACGTCGATGCCCCGGGTCGGCTCGTCGAAAAGCAGGATCCGGGGGTTGAGCGCGAGCCACCGGGCCAGCACGACCTTCTGCTGGTTGCCGCCGGACAGGAAGCGGATCTCCTGGTCGTCGTCGACGGCGCGGACATCCACCGCGGCGAGCAACTCCCGCACGCGTACCGTCCGGGCGGTGCGGCCGGACCGGGCCGCGAAGACGGCCCGGCTGGCGAGCAGCGCGTTGTCGAGTACGGACTGCCGGCCGACGATGCCCTCGGCCTTGCGGTCCTCGGTGACGTACGCGACGCCGGCCCGCATCGCCTCGCGTGCCGAGCGCAGCCGGACCGGGGTGCCGTCGACCGTGACCTCGCCGGTCGTGAACGGGGCCACCCCGAAGATCGCACGGGCCAGCGCCGACCGCCCGGCCCCCTGGAGGCCGCCGACGCCGAGCACCTCGCCCGCCCGCAACTCCAGGTCGACATCGCGCAGTTTCCGGTTTCCGCCGCCACGGACGGTGAGCCGGACCGGACCTCGCTCGTCGGTACCGGCCCGGTCCGGGTAGTAGCTGGACAGCTCCCGGCCGACCATGTGCCGGACCAGTTCGTCAGCGGTGGTTTCCGCGGTGTGCACGGTGGTCACCCGACGACCGTCCTTCAGGACGGTGATCCGGTCCGACAGGTCGAAGACCTCGGCGAGCCGGTGCGAGACGTACAGCAGGCCGATGCCCCGTTCCTGGAGCCGGCGTACCAGCCCGTACAACAACTCGACCTCGTGGTCGGCCAGCGAGGCGGTGGGCTCGTCCATGATGAGCAGTCGTGCGTCGAGGGCGAGGGCCTTGGCGATCTCGACGACCTGTTGCTGCGCGACGCCGAGACGGCCCACCCGGCTGTCGGCCGACAGCGTCGTTTCTCCGACCGAGGCGAGCAGTTCCGCGGTGCGGCGGAGCATCTCCCGACGGTCGACCAGACCGCGACGCACCGGCTCGTGGCCCAGGAACACGTTCTCCGCGACGGTGCGCTCCGGCAGCAGGTTGAACTCCTGGTGGATGATGCCGATGCCGGCCCGCTGCGCGTCGCGCGGTCCGCGGAACGTCCACGGTTCACCGGCGAACTCGATACTGCCCTCGTCCGGGGCGTGCCCCCCCGAGACGATCTTCATGAGGGTGGACTTCCCGGCGCCGTTCTCACCGACGACGGCATGCACCTCGCCTGGCCGGACCTCGAGGTCGACACCGGCGAGGACACGTACCCCGAGGAACGACTTGCCGATCCCCCGCAGGACGAGCAGCGGCGACGGCCGTGGATCTGACATCACAAAGGCCCTTACGGATAGTAGTGAACAGGGTGGTACGCCCGCCGCCCGCCGAGGCATTTCGTTCGCTGGAGGAGGAACTTTCGGTGGCGGCGGGGAGGCTTTTGTTCTTACGGTGCAAACACTCGCTTGACACGAGCGAAACATCACACGTATGAAGATAGATGTTTGGATGCGGCTCCGCAATCCTCGACCTGAGGCGGCCGCCGGGCCCACCCCTCGAGCGGCAGCGGCGCCGACCCGACGGGCCAGACACGGCCGCCCCCACCTCGGGACAACGTGGCACGCGACGCACGGACATCGACGGTCGTTGACGTGGAACGCATCCGGACAGCTTGCAGACACGGGACGGGCACCCAGCGCCCGTCACGCTGTGTGACTTCATGCGGGGCTGACTGCCGTTGCGGCGAACGGCACGACGACCGGCCGGCACACTCGTGCCCCCACGCGTGCCAGGCACCACCTGACGCGCCGCCGGGCCCGTGGCCGCTATCCCGTTGCCCCCGAACTAGGAGACGGCATGCGTCGCAAAACCCTGATCATCGGCGTGCTCGCCGGCCTGTTACTGTCCCTCGCGCTCGCGCCCCCGGCGTCGGCCGCCCCCGTCTTCCGCGCCCTGCTCTTCACCAAGACCACCGGTTACCGGCACGACTCGATTCCCGCCGGGGTCTCGATGTTCCAGCAGCAGGCCGCGGCGAACAACTTCGAACTGGTACACACCGAGGACTCGAACGTCTTCACCCCGGCCAACCTCGCGACCTTCGACGTCCTCATCATGTTCCAGACCTCGGGCATGGTCTGGACTTCGGCCGCCCAACGCCAGGCGGTGGAGGGATTCCTCGCCAGCGGCAAGGGCATCGTGGCGGTCCACAACGCCACGGACATGGGCATCGAGGGCGAGTACCCGTGGTGGGACCAGACCGTGAACGCCGGTGCCCACATGCCGGAGCACTCCCCCGGCGTGCTGCCCGGCACCGCCATCGTCGCCGACAAGAAGCATCCCTCGACGGCCAGCCTCCCGGACCGCTGGAACCGCAGCGAGGAGTGGTACAACTTCGACCGCAACCCGCGCGGTGACGTCCACGTCCTGGTCACCGCCGACGAACGCACCTACAACCCCGGCTCCCGGGCGATGGGACCGGACCACCCGATCTCCTGGTGCCGCAACGTCAGCGGCGGCCGGGTGTGGGCCACCGCGATGGGGCACGCCATCGAGTCCTACAGCGAGACGAACTTCCGCAACCACGTCCTCGGCGGCGTCAAGTGGGCCGCCGGCAACGAACCGGGCGACTGTGGCGGCACCGTCTGGGGCAACTTCGAGAAGCGTGCCCTCGACGACAACACCGTCGACCCGATGGCGCTGGCGGTGGCACCCGACGGGCGGGTGCTCTACGTCCAGCGGGCCGGGCAGCTGAAGATCTTCAAGCCGTCGACCAACACCACCGTCACCGCCGGCACGCTGAGCGTCTACACCGGCGGCGAGGACGGCCTCACCGGGTTGGCGCTCGACCCGAACTTCGCCAGCAACGGATACGTGTACCTCTACCACTCCCCGGCGAGCAGCGCCACCGACGTGAACCGGGTCTCCCGCTTCACGCTGACCGGCGACACGCTGAACATGTCCAGCCAGGTCACGATCATCGACATTCCCGGGTACCGCGACCGTACGTTCCCCGAGCCCGGACACACCGGTGGCTACATCGAGTTCGGCCCGGACGGGAACCTCTACATCGGCACCGGCGACGACACGCCGCCGAACCTCGACCCCAACTGGCAGGGCTACGCCCCGCTCGACTGGCGGCCGGGAAAGGCCAACCTGGACGCCGCCCGCACCGCCGGCAACACCAACGACCTGCGGGGAAAGCTGCTGCGCATCCGGCCCTCGGCCAGCGGCGGCTACACCGTTCCGACGGGTAACCTCTACCCGCAGGGCACGGCCCAGACCCGGCCGGAGATCTACGCGATGGGCTTCCGCAACCCGTTCCGGTTCTCCATCGACCCGGCGAACGGCTGGGTCTACCTGGCCGACTACGGGCCCGACCGGAACCCCCCGACCACCAACCGGGGCCCGGAAGGGCTCGTCGAACTCAACGTGATCAAGTCGGCCGGCAACTACGGCTGGCCGTTCTGCCACGGCGACAACCAGCCCTACGCCCCGTACAATCCGGACACCGGTGTGGTCGGCACGAAGTTCAACTGCGCCGCACCGGTCAACAACTCGCCCAACAACACCGGTCTGACCAGCCTGCGGCCGGTCGTCGCACCCCAGATCTGGTACGGCTACGGCACCTCGCCGAACTTCCCGGAACTCGGCTCCGGCGGCTCGGCCCCGATGGGTGGACCGGTCTACCGGTACGACCCGGCGAACCCGTCGGCCACGAAGTTCCCGCCGTACTACGACGGTGTGCACTTCTTCTACGAGTGGGCCCGCAACTACGTCAAGGAGGTCCACTTCGACCCGGCGACGACGGTGACCCGTACCAACCCGTTCCTGCCGGCCGGCAACTTCAACAAGCCGATGGACATGGAGTTCGGCAGGGACGGCTCGCTCTACCTGCTGGAGTGGGGCACCAACTTCGGTGGCGGGAACAGCGACTCCGGGCTCTACCGGATCGACTACATCCAGGGTGGGCGGTCGCCGATCGCCAAGGCGACCGGTACGCCCACGAACGGCAACGCCCCGCTCACCGTCCAGTTCAGCAGTGCCGGCACCGCCGACCCCGATCCCGGTGACACGCTCAGCTACCAGTGGACCTTCGGCGACGGCACCACCTCGACGGCGGCCAACCCGTCGAAGGTGTACACCACCAACGGCAACTACACGGCCCAGCTGAAGGTCACCGACAGCAGCGGAAAGACCGGCTTCTCCAACGTCCAGATCACCGTCGGCAACACCGCTCCGGTGGTCACCATCACCACCCCGGCCAACGGCGGCATGCTGACCTTCGGTGACCGGGTGTCGTACCAGATCAGTGTCACAGATCCGGACGGCGGTACGATCGACTGCAGCAGGGTGGTGCTGAACCCGGCGCTCGGCCACGACGACCACGCACACGAGACCACCGACTACCCCGGCTGCTCCGGCACGATCTCCACCGACCTGCTCGGCGGACACCCCGACGGCGCCAACCTGTTCTACGTGCTGAACGCGCACTACACCGACAACGGCGGCGCCGGCGGAGCGGCCCCGCTCACCGGCCGCGCACAGGCGATCCTCCAGCCCAAGCACAAGCAGGCCGAGTACCACACCAGCCAGTCCGGCACCCGAATCGTCGACCAGGCCGGCGCGGAGAGCGGCAAACGCGTCGGAGACATCTCCAACAACGACTGGATCGCCTTCACCCCGATGAGCCTGTCGGGCATCACCACCGTCAGCTACCGGCTGTCGTCGCCGTCCGGTGGCGGCTCGATCGAACTCCGTGCCGGCTCGCCGACCGGGACGCTGCTGGCCACCACCCCGGTGCCGAGCACCGGCGGCTGGGACAACTACCAGTCCACGCCACCGGTGAACGTCTCCGCCCTGTCCGGAACCCAGACGCTCTACCTGGTGTTCAAGGGCAGCGCGAACAACTGGTTCGACCTCGACTCGCACACCTTCGGCGGTAACGGCGTCGGGGTACCGAGCAGCGGCGGCGGCGTGGCGGGCCGGACCTGGACGCTCACCGCGCAGCACAGTGGCAAGCTGATGGACGTCAGCGGCGTCTCCACCGCCGACGGCGCACAGATCCACCAGTGGGCGGCCACCGGGGGCAACAACCAGAAGTGGCAGGCTGTCGACGCCGGTGGTGGTGCGGTCTATCTGAAGGCGGTGCACAGCGGCAAGTGCGTCGAGGTGATCGGCGCCTCCACCGCGCCGGGCGCCTTCCTCCAGCAGGCCACCTGTAACAACAGCAACCAGCAGAAGTTCACCGCCACCCCGACCGGAACCTCCGGGGTGTACACGGTGAAGAGTGTGGTGAGCGGACACTGCGTGGACGTCAACGGCGCCGCCACCACCGACGGGGCCCGACTGCTGCAGTGGAACTGCCACACCGGCACCAACCAGCAGTGGCGGTTCACCGCGGCCTGACCCGGCCCGACAGCCAGTGACGTCCCGGTCGGGACCGGCCTCCGGAGCGACCGGAGCGGTTCCGACCGGGACGTCGGCCGACCCTAGCCGGGCTGCGGGGCGGTGAGCAGACCGTCCGCCGTCAACGCGTCCCAGAGTTCGTCCGGCACGGGGGCGGCGAAGCGCCGTACCGCCTCGGCCGCCTGCCCTCCGTCGCGTACCCCGACGACCGTCGAGACCACGGCCGGGTGCCGGCGGACGAAGGCGAGCGCCGCCTGCGGCAGGGTGACGCCGTACGTCTCGCAGACCGCGGCGATCCGGCGGGCCCGCTCGACCAGCTCCGCCGGGGCCTGCCGGTAGTCGTAGCGTGCCCCGGTCGGTGGCCGGTCCCGGGACAGCAGCCCCGAGTTGTAGACGCCGGCGACCACCACGCCCACCCGGCGGTCCACCGCGGCGGGCAGCAGGTCACCGGCGGCGCCCTGCTCCAGCAGGGTGTAGCGCCCCGCGCACATCACCACGTCGACGTCGGTCTCGCGGACGAACCTGGCCAGCATCGCCGAGGAGTTCATGCCGGCCCCGACCGCCCGGACGACGCCCTGGTCCCGCAGGTCGACCAGGGCGGGTACGGCCTCGGTCGCGGCCTGTTCCCAGTGGTCGTCGGGGTCGTGCAGGTAGACGACGTCGATCCGGTCCAGGCCGGTGCGTTCCAGGCTCGCCTCGATCGAGCGCCGGACCCCGTCACGACTGAAGTCCCAGACCCGTCGGTGGCTCGCCGGGACGTCGAACCCCTCCGGGTCACGCCGGTGTGCGTCCTCCGGCGTGGGTACGAGCAGCCGACCGACCTTCGTCGACACCACGTACTCGTCGCGTGGCCGGCCCCGCAGCGCAGCGCCGAGCCGGCGCTCGGACAACCCGAGTCCGTAGTGCGGTGCGGTGTCGTAGTACCGGACGCCCGCCTCCCAGGCGGTGTCGACCGCGCTGGCGAACTCCTCGTCGGTGGTCACCCGGTACAGGTTGCCGCCCTGGGAGGCACCGAACCCCAGCTCGGTCAGGCGTACCGCCGGGCGGCGCGGCGGCGCGGCGGACCTCACCACGCCCCCGACCGGTAGACGCGCCGTGCCGTCTCCGCCCAGACCAGCTCCCGCTCGACCGCACCGAGGTCGCCCAGCGTCTCCGCCAGGGCGTCGACCCAGCGCTGGTACGAGCTGGCGAGCAGGCACACCGGCCAGTCGGAGCCGAACATCAGCCGGTCCGGCCCGAACGCGTCGAGCGCGGTGGCGACCGCCGGCCGCAGGTCCTCCGGCGTCCAGTGCGTCCGTCGTACCTCGGTCACCAGGCCGGAGAGTTTCGCGGTCGTGTTCGGCGAGGCCGCCAGGGCCCGCAGGTCCCGGGCCCAGTCCACCGGATCCGCCCCGCCCAGGGTCGGCTTGCCCAGGTGGTCGAGGACGAACCGTACCTCGGGCAGGTCGTGTGCCAGGCGGGTCGCCATGGCCAGTTGGTGCTCGCGGACCAGCAGGTCGAAGACCAGGCCGGCGGCGCCCACCGCGGCGATCCCCCGACGGACGTCCGAACGGTCCAGGTACGCCGGGTCGGTCTCGGCCTGGACGAGGTGGCGGATGCCGACCAGCCGGTCCCCGCCCCGGGCCGCCCGCAGCCGGTCGAGCTGGTCGGCGACGTCGGCGGCGGTCAGGTCCACCCAGCCGACGACCCCCCGGACGAGGGTGCTGTCCGCCGCGACGCCCAGCAGCTCCACCGTCTCCGCCACCGAGGCGATGGACTGCACGACGACGGTCCCGGTGACCCCGGCGGTACGGGCCAGCGGGGCGAGGTCGACGACCTCGAAGTCGCGGGAGATGGCCGCCATGGTCGACGGGTCGATCCAGGGCTGCGGATGGCGGGCCCGGACCCAGAGGTGGTGGTGCGCGTCGACGATGCCCGGGCCTGCCGGGTTCTGACCGCCGGTCATCGGCCCAGCCATCCGCCGTCGACGGGCAGCACGATCCCGTTGACATAGTCCGACGCGGCCGAGGCCAGGAACACCGTGGCGCCGCCGAGGTCGTCGGCGTCGCCCCACCGGCCCGCCGGGATCCGGGCGAGGATGGCCCGGTCACGCTCGGGGTCGTCGCGCAGGGCCCGGGTGTTGTCGGTGGCGATGTAACCGGGCGCAATGGCGTTGACGTTCACCCCGAGGGGCGCCCATTCGTTCGCCAGCGCCCTGGTCAGCCCGGCCACGCCGGACTTCGACGCGGCATAGCCGGGTACGGTGATACCGCCCTGGAAACTCAGCAGCGACGCGGTAAAAATGATCTTTCCCCGGCCCCGCTCCACCATGCTCCGGCCGATCTCCCGGCTCAGCACGAACTGGCTGCTCAGATTCACCTCGATGACGTGGTCCCACATCTCGTCAGGATGCTCGGCAGCCGGCGTACGGGCGATCGTGCCGCCGTTGTTCACCAGGATGTCGATCGGCCCGAGCGCGACGAGGTCCCGGGCCAACCGGTGCACGGCCGCCCGGTCGGCGAGGTCGGCCCGCAGCGCGGTGAACCGGCGGCCGGCCGCCCGTACCCGGCGTTCCACCTCGCTCCCGTCCGGTTCCAGCTGGGCGGAGACGCCGACGACGTCGGCGCCGGCCAGGGCCAGTGCCTCGGCCATGGCCAGGCCGATGCCACGCCGGGCGCCGGTCACCACGGCGGTCCGTCCGGACAGGTCGAACAGGGCGGTCACCGGTTCTCCTCCCGCCAGTCGAGCAGCACCTTCAGCACGCCGCCGCCCTCCAGTGCCTCGAACGCGGCGGTCACCGCCTCGACCGACTCGACCCGGGAGATGACCTGCGCCGCCGGGATCACGCCGGAGGCGACCAACCGGATCGCCTCGGCCATGTCGTCCCGTTGGTACAGTCGCGCGCCGAGCAGCTCCAGTTCGCGCCAGAAGAACCGGTGCAGGTTGACCTCCCTGGGCCGGGGGTGGATCGCCACCATCACCAGCCGGCCGCGGGTGGTCAGGACGTCGACCGCCGTGCCGACCCCGGCGGCGGAGCCGGAGACCTCGAAGGCGATGTCGGCGCCGGCGCCGGCGGTGCGGTCGTTCACCAGTGCCACGACGTCGGTCGCCCCCGGGTCGACCGCCTCGATCCCCATCCCGTCCGCGGCGGCGCGCCGGAACGGGTCCGGCTCGACGAGCAGCACCCGGGCACCACGATTCCGCGCGACGATGGCGATCAGGACCCCGACCGGCCCACCACCGACCACGACGACCTGGTCGTCGGCGGTCACGTTTCCGCGCCGCACGTCATGCACCGCGACCGCGACCGGTTCGACGAGCGCCGCGTGGTCGAGCGGCAGCTGCTCGGGCAGTGGCAGCACCAGGTCCGCCGGGACGTTCCACGAGGACTGCATGGCGCCCGGCGAGTCGATGCCGAGGAAGTTCATGGCGTGGCAGATGTGGGAGTTCCCCCGTCGGCAGGCGGCACACCGTCCACACGGCCTGGTCGGCATCACGGTGACGGGCTGACCGACAGACCAGCCGCTCGTCTCCTCCCCCACGGCCGCGATCCGACCCGACATCTCGTGTCCGATGATCGCCGAGGCGCCGACCCGGGCGTCCATGTCCCCGTGGTAGATGTGCAGGTCGGTGCCGCAGATCCCGGTGTAGGCCACGGCGATCCGCACCTGACCGGGCCCCGGCTGTTCCGGGTCGCGTTCCTCGACGCCGAGGTGACGGGCACCCCGGTAGACCACTGCCTTCATCGATCCTCCGTCCGGACGGCCGGTACGGGCGACGTACCGGCCGGGCATGGTCGTGGGGACACCACCGTGGTGGTGCACCCACGGGTTCTTCTGTCGCACCCGCGCGGCGGCCGGGTCAGTGGCGCACGGTGGGTGACACGTCGTTGTGGGCGTGCAACGGCGCGCCGCCGAGGCGCCGGACCGGGGTGAGCCCGTCGACACCGGCCAGCAGCCGCCGGCCGGCTCGCTCCGGTCGGACGTGGGGGCCCTCGGACGTCTGCGGCTCCGGGCCCCGGGCGGCAGCCCGGACCCGCTCCTCGTCGACCCGGACGCCCAGGCCGGGTGAGTCACCGAGGACGAAGGCACCGTCCTCGACGTGCAGGTCGATGGTGACGCCGACCGGTGGCGCCAGGTCCTGCAACTCGCTGGTCAGGTGGTTGGGCACCGACGTCGCGGCGTGCAGCAGCCCGATCGGGCTGTTGCCGATCGGGCTGACCGGCAGGTCGTGGGCGTGCGCCAGGGCGGACGCCCGCAGGAAGTGGGTGACTCCCCAGACGGCGGCCGTCTGCACGATGTCGACCGCCCCGGCGGCGATCAGCGGACGGTACTGCTCGAGCCCGGTGAGGTTCTCCCCGGTGGCGACCGACGCGCGGATCCCACGACCGACGGCGGCGAGCCCCTCGGCGTCCCAGCGCCGGACCGGCTCCTCGATCCAGATGAGGTCGAGGGTGCGTTCGAGTTCGCAAACGTGCCGGACGGCCTGCTTACGGCTCCACGCCTCGTTGACGTCGAGCATCAGACCGGGCCGCAGGCCGTGCCCGGCCTCGGTCAGCACTTCCGCCACCAGGCCGAGGCGGTGCCGGTCGCGCTCGATGTCGAGGCCGCCCTTGAGCTTGGCCGCCCGCAGTCCGTACCCGGCGTAGACCTGGTACGCCGAAACGAGTTCGTCGTCGGTCAGCCCGATGTCCAGGCCGGACGCGTAGGCGGGAACCCGCCGGTCACGTCCGCCCAGCAGCCGCCACAGCGGCTCGCCGGCCACCTGTGCCTTGATGTCCCACAGGGCGGTGTCGAGCGCACCGATGGTGCCGAACACCGGGCCTGCGTGGCCCGCCTTGAAGGTGTGCCGCAGCATGCGGTCGTAGAGGGTCGTCACGGCGCGGGGATCCTCGCCCTCGATGGCCGCGAAGATCCGTTCGATCTCCACATCCGGTCCGAGACCGACCCCCGAGATGCCCTCGTCGGTTTCCACGATGACGATCGACACCGGGACCACCCCGTCGGGGATGACGCCGTTGGCGTCGCCCACGGGCCGTCCCCACTCCTGGATCGTGGTGAGTGTCCGATATCCGGTGATCCGCATGTCAGCCCTTCGTAGAACCGGCGGCGACGCCGTCGGCGATCTGCCGCTGGAGGAACAGGTACACCACCAGGACGGGAACCGCGGCGATCAGAACCCCGGAAGCGAAGGTGGGGATGTCGTCGGAGTACTGCCCGCGTAGCGAGGTGACGCCGACCATCAGGGTCCGGTGATCGGCCGAGGGCATCATCACCAGCGACATCAGGACGTCGTTCCAGCAGAACAGGGCGTTGAGGATGCCGACCGACAGCAGCGCCGGAGTACCCAGTGGCAGCATGATCCGGCGGTACACGCCGTACACGCTGTTGCCGTCGATCCGGGCCGCGTCGATGATCTCCGGCGGGATGCCCCGGTAGTAACTCGTCATCAGGAAGACGGTGAAGGGCAGGAACTGCGCCACGTAGACGAGGACCAGTCCGGGGTACGTGTCGATGAGGCCGCTGTCCGCCATGATCCGGGCGAGCGGCACCATGATCACCTGGAACGGCACGAACAGTCCCGCGAGGCAGCCCAGGAAGAGCGCCCTCGAACCACGGAACCGCAACTGGCTCAGGGCGAAGCCGGCCATCGAGCCGAACAGCAGCAGGAGGACCACCGACGACGTCACCACGAGCAGCGAGTTGACGAAGTACCGGCCCATGCCGACGCTGGTCCACGCCGTGCTGATGTTCTCCCAGCGCAGAGCGTCGGTCAGGGAGAACCGGTCGAGGATGTACCCACGCCGGGTCTTCATCGCGACGTTGACGGTAAACAGCAGGGGGTAGATCGTCGCCAGCGCGAGCAGCGCCATCGGGACGGCGACCATCCACCGGCCCAGACGGAGGCGGGACATCACGCCTCCCTTCCGGCCCGGCTGAGCAGCTTGATCTGCAGCAGCCCCACGACCAGCATGATCACGAAGAGGATCGTCGAGGCGGCCGAGGCGAGGGCCGGTCGGTTCATCTGTCCCTGCTGGATCCAGATGTAGTACTCCGGCAGGTACGTCGACCCCTCCGGGCCACCGCTGGTCATGACGTAGAGCAGGCCGAACATGGAGGTCAGCATTCCGATCATCGTGGTCACGAAGACGAACTGGATGGTGCGGGACAGGCCCGGAACGATCACGTGCCAGATGACCTGGGGTAACGACGCCCCGTCCATCCGTGCCGCGTCCAGGAGCGCGGCGTCCAGGGTCGCGAAGCCGGCGAGGAACACCACCAGCCCCATGCCGAACGTCGCCCAGACGTGCACGCCGACCACCATGAACATCGCGAGGTCCGGGTCTCCGAGCCAGTCGACGGGCGCGACACCGACCGCCCCGAGCAGGGAGTTGAGCGGACCGTCGAAGGCGAGCAGGAGGTTGAAGATCGCACCGACGATGACCGGGGAGAGCACGGCGGGGAAGAAGTAGACGCCGCGGTAGAGCCGGTGGCCGGGCACCCGGAGGTAGATGAACGTCGCGAGCAGCCCGGGAATCGCCACCGCCACCGGAAGCAGCAGTACCAGCAGTCCCACGTTGCCCAGCGCGGTCCGGAACAGCGGATCCCGGAACAGCTCCAGATAGTTGTCGAACCCGACCGCCACCCCGTTGCGGTCACCGTCGCCGGTGAAGGAGAAGTTGACTCCGAGCAGCAGTGGGTAGAGCCGCAGCAGCACGATGATCAGGCGGGGTGGCGCCACCTGGAGGTCGGGTGCGTAGCGCTGGGAGCGCGGGCCGCCGCCCCGCGGGGGGGGGGCCCGCCCCGGGGGGGGGGGGGCCCCGGCCGCCCGGTCGGTCCGCCGGGTCGGGGCCGGGCGGACCGACGGTTGTACGTTTCCGATCGGCACGTGTTCAGCCCGCCTGGTCGGAAGCGGCCAGCTGCTTCACCACCTCGTCGACGGTGATCGAGCCGCTGAGCAGTTGCTGGGAGAGCCGACCCATCAGGTCCAGGGTCTTGGACGAGAGCGCGACGTGCAGGGCGGGCTTGCCGCTCTTGATCTCGGAGACGATCGTGGCGACGGCCGGACCGCCCTGCGACACGTCGATCGTGGTGTCGGCGGCGATCGCGCCGGCGCCGGTGTAGAAGGCCTTCAGGGCCTCGGTCGAGGTCAGCGCCCGCACCAGGTCGGCGGCCACCGTCGGGTCCTTGGTCCACTTGGCGACCCCGTAGCCGATACCGCCGTCGTAGGCCAGGCTCGGCGTGGTTCCGGCGGTGACGACCGGGGCGTCCATGACGCCGAGCTTGTCGGCGGTCAGGAACTCGTTGAAGTCCTGCCAGTGCCCCACGTCCGACATCAGACCGATGACGTGGGCGGCCTTGGCGGACTGGAAGATCGCGAACCCGTCGTTGAACATCGCGGTCGAGTTGGCCCCGTCGTTGTTCAGACCCGCGTCGCCGGCCTCCTTCCAGAGCTGAAAGACCCGCTTGACGTTGGGCGAGCTCCAGTCGCGCTTCCCGGCGATCCAGTTGTCGTACTCCTGGGCGGTGAGGATGCCGGAGCCCAGGCCGGAGAGCCAGAACTGGATCCCGGCGCCCTCCTTGTTGCCGAGGGCGAAGCACTTGGCCCCGGCCTTGGCGATGGCGGCGCAGTTGGCGACGAACTCGGTCCAGGTGGCCGCCGGGCGCGCCGGGTCGAGTCCGGCCTTCTCGTAGAGCGCCTTGTTGTAGTAGATGGGGTGGCCCTGCAGCGTCACCGGGCCGGCGTAGGTCTTGCCGTCCTTGGTGAACGCGTCCCAGCCGGCCAGCCGCTGCCTGTCCTCGGCCACGTACTCGTCCAGCGGCACCAGCGCGTCGACCCGGTCCCGGATCTGGCCGCCGCCGTTGAACAGGATGACGTCCGGACCCTTGCCGGACTGGATCGCCGCACCGAGCAGCGTGTAGTACTGGTCGAAGGGCTGCGCGACGAACTCGACCGGCACATTCGGATGTTTCTTGGCGAAGTCCGCCTTCGCCTTCTCGATGTAGGGTGCGGCGGAAGCCTCGCCGGACTTCCAGTCCCACACCACCAGCTTGTCCGCGGACCCGCCCGGTGACGGGTCCGACCCTGTCGCACTCCCACAACCGGTCAGCGCCAGTCCCACAACGAGGACGGCGGACCACATTGCTCGCTGTTTCATCGTTGTCACCCTTTGAACGTGGGGGTAGCCGGTGGTCCGGCCGTCAGGCGTGATGAATACACGGAAACGTAACTCGTATGATGTCTCGCGTCAACGGTCCGCCGTACACTGACCAACAACACCGGGTCGCCAGCGCGGTGAGCCATCCGGAGGGGACATGACGCCATCGCAGGAGACCACCGTGAACGCCCCGGCACCGCCGGCGTGGACACGACGACCGGCCAACCTCGCCCGGGCGGTCACCGCCGAACTGGTGGAGCGCATCGTCCGCGGGACACATCCGTCCGGGACGGCGCTGCCACCCGAGCCGGTACTCTGCGAGACCTTCTCGGTGAGCCGGACCGTCGTCCGGGAAGCGGTGAAGATCCTTCAGGAGAAGGGGCTGGTGCAGGTCCGACAGGGTGCCGGCACCATGGTCACCTCCCCCTCGGCGTGGGACATGCTCGACGAACTCGTGCTCGCGGCCACCATCGCCGAGGACGACAGCCTCGCCATCCTGGACGACCTCGTCGCGACCCGACGGGTCCTGGAGTCCGACATGGCGAACGTCGCCGCCCGGCAGGCCGACCAGGAGACCATCGAACGGTTACACGCGCAGGTGAAGCGGATGGACGAGCTCGTCGACGACCATGTCGCGTACCACGAGCAGGATCGCGGCTTCCACGACATCATCATGCAGGCGTCCGGGAACCGGATCGCCCGCGGTGTGGTACGCGCGCTGGAGAGCCAGGTCGTCAACACCGCCCGGTACATGGGCCGGACCGAACGCGCGTTGTGCGTGGCCTCCAACCGCGGACACCGACGCATCTACGAACGCATCGCCGCCCACGACCCGGAGGGCGCCGCCGAGGCGATGTTCACCCACATCACCGAGGCCTGGCTCGTCCGCCGCAGCGGAACGGGCAGTCCCGACCGTCTCCAGCGGTGACACACCGACGGGCGGACCCGGTACGCGGCGCCTGCCGGCGCCCCTCTCACCGGGAATCCGCCCGTCGGTCTGCCGAACGGCTCAGGAGAACTGCGCGAAGAACCGCCAGATCTCACCCTTGGTCCACGTGGTGATGCCGCTTTCGGCGTACGTGCCGTCCACCGGGCCCGGCATGTGCCCGTTGTCGAACGCGGCCCACTGCACAGGATAGCCGGACCGGCACCCCGAGTAGGCGGTGGTGATGTGCGTCCGGCTGCCGGCACCAGGCTCCGGTGGGTTCTGTGCGGCGCAGCCGTTGTTCCGGACGAAGGTGTCCCGCAGCGACCGCCCCTGCGAGATGCTGAGGACGTTGTCGGAGATGCCGTGCAGCCCGAAGTACGCGATCGGCTGGCTACCGCCGCTGCACCCGCTGATCTGGGCTCCGGCGATCACCGCGACGGCCCGGAACACGCCGGCCCGGGCGCAGGCGAGGGCGTAGCTCATGCCGCCACCCCAGCTGAAGCCGAGAGCGAAGCGCTGTCTCGGGTTGACGCAGAGCGCGCTCTCGATCCGCTGAACCATGTCGTCGACGAACGTCACGTCCTCGCCGCCGGCATTGCCCCAACCGTTGCCGAGCCCTTGCGGCGCGACCAGGATCGCGCTGTTGTTGGACTGTTCCTGCTGGCCGTAGTAGGACCAGGCCGTCCCGCTGGTGCCGCCCGAGGAGATCTCCTGCATGGTGCCGCCCCGCCAGTGGAACGCGAAGATCAGCCGGTACGGGTTGGTGTTGTTGTAGTTGGTCGGCACCCGCAGGATGAACTGGCGGCTCTTGCCGTTGCTCTGGATCGTGTGCGTGCCGCTCGACAGCGTCGGGGCCTTGCCGCACCCGCTGCCACCGGTGGGCGGCGGGTCGCCGCCGCCGTCGACGCGGGCGAGTTGCCACTGCTGGTTCGCCCCGTTCCAGTCGGCGTACTGCACAACGTTGCCGCCGTCCGCCGTGGACGCGCCCTGCACCTCGACGACCTTGCCGCTGTGCCGGCTGATCAACCGGACGTGGCCCCCGTCGGAGTCGGCCAGCCGGAACTGCTGGTTCGTTCCGTTGAGATCAGACCACTGCACGACGGCGCCGCCGTCGGCCGTCGACCAGTTGTGCACGTCGAGGACCTTGCCCGAGTGCCGGGACTTCAGCCGGTAGAAGCCACCGCCCGAGTCGACGAACTGCCACTGCTGGTTGGCACCGTTGTGCCGGGTCCACTGGCTGATCCGCGCACCGTCGTTCGTGGCCGAGCCGTACACGTCCAGGGCCTTGCCACTGTTCCGGTTCACCAGGACGTACCAGGCATTGGTGTCCACTGTGGCCGCGGACGCGGGCGCGGCGTGTACCGCGACGAGCGTGCCGGCCGCGACGACCGCTGCCGCGGCGGCGGCCAGCCCTGATCGCCAGCGACGTCTCTGCGGAGAGGCGGGACGAACCTCACCGATGGTCTTCATGGTCCACTCCTTCGGTCGGGAGGGCACACGCGAGCAGGACGGACGCATGCGCCCGAGGGTGCCGCCGTCCGGTGGTGGCGTCGGCACGGTGGATGGTCCGGGACAGCGACGCGGCACCGCCCGACATCCGGCTGGGTCAACGGCCGGCGATCACAGCGGGTCCGCGCGAATTGCTGCGCTGCGTCGTCAGGGCTCCCGGCAGCCGGCTGACGCCGTGCCTGAAAGTTAGCGCTAACATCGTCATACGTCAAACGACTCACGTCTATGGCTCGCGGTACTCACGCACCGGGCACGAAGGGCAGCCACCGCGGCGATTCGGCCTGCGGCGACCTAGCCGTCGACGCGGGTCGCCGGGTCCGGGGGGTGTGGTGGGCGGCGGCGTTGACGGGCGACTCGTTGAACTACCGCGATCCGGCCCGGTCACTGGCTGGGCCGGTCAGTTGCCGACCACCTCGATGGTCTGCGCCACCGGCAGCCGGGGGGTGTGCGGCGGGCCGGCGGTCTCCGGGGCGGCGGTGCCCAGGCGTACCACCAGGTACGGATAACCCAGGTTGCTGATCACGGACCGCAGCACCTGCCGGAGACTGGGCAGCTCGATGACGGAACTGAACGGCAGCACCGTGACACCGAGTTCGGTCGCGGTCAGCCAGCCGGCCGACAGCGCCCGGCCGGCCCGGAGCCAGTCCGCCGGCTCGTCGCCCGGGCCGTACAGGATCGCGTAGCGGGCGGCGCGGTCGTGCCCCGGGCCGACGGTGAGGGTCCCGGCCCGTACGAAGTCCCGGCCCGGAACGGTGGTCTGCGGCGCCTGGGCCGGGACCACCTCGTCCGGAAGGCCGGCGCCCGCCGGTCGGTCCCCGCCACGCCAGTACGCCAACTCGGTGCGCTGCTCCTCGTCCTCGGCCTCCACCTGGTCGGCGTGCGAGGCGGCGGCGGCCAGTTCGAGGACCTGGTCGTCGGTCAGGACATGCCACTGGACGTCCTCGGCCGTCACCGCCTGACCGACGGCGGCGACCGCCTCCGGACTGGCCGGGGTGTCGCTGACCGGCCGACGGTCGGTGTGCCGCAACCGCACGGCCTCGAACCGCCGCACCGCCTCCGGTTCCACCTCGGTGCGTCCGGCGAGCCCGACCCGGGCCAGGTGGTCCGGATCGGCCGGGTCGGGCAGCGGTGTCACCGTCACCGACCAGCCCCGCGCGGCCACCGCGACCACGGCATGGTGCAGGGCGGCGCCGCAGCTGACGGTCAGCAGCCGCCCCTCCGGGTCGGCGGCCCGGAGTTGCCGCTCCCGCACCGCGTACAGGTCCAGCGCGTCCCCGCTGACCCGCCAGCGCCAGGGCTGGGTGTTGTGCACCGACGGCGCGTACCCGGCCGCCTCCGCGGCCTCGGTGAGGATGGTCGTGGCGGAACGTTCGGCATCGCTCATTGATCTCTCCTTTCTGCCCTCATCCTCCCCCGCCACGGACGCCGGTGTGCGGAGGACCGTCCACTTCCCGGTGACCAGGTACGACCCCCGGCCGACGACGACGCCCGCTCGGGGCACCGGGACCCGGGCGCCGACCCGGTCAGGGTCGAGCGGGTTCGGCGTCGATGACCTCCGCGACGTCGCGGCGGGGGGTGGGCCAGCCGGGCTGGCCGTACCCGATGCGCATCACTATCTGCGGCGCGCCGGCGCGCCCGAGGGCCAGGCGGAGCTGTTCCCGGGCGGCGGGTACCTCGATGGGCTGCGAGAGCAGTGAGACGGCGAGGCCCGCGTCGGTGGCGGCGAGCAGGACCCGTTGCATGGCCTGGCCGGCGTTGACCTGGTCGGTGGCGGTGTCGCCCGGCGTGCCGAGGACGGCGACGAGGGGTTCGGGTTCGAAGTCGCGGCCGGGAGCCCGGGTACGCACCCCGAAGGGTCGCTGGGGCAGCAGGTCGTACGGTTCGGCGGGCGGTCCGCCGGCGGTGACCGGCACCCCGTCGGGCGCCTCGTGGTGCCGGATCCAGTCGACCAGCTCCGCCCGGTAGGCGGGGTTGCGGTCGAGGACCCGGTTGGCGGCGTTGGCGATGGCGGCGACGGCGGTGACCGCCGCGGACCCGATCACCAGTTCCAGCCAGGTGTCCTCGGCGCGGGCCGCCTCGCGCAACTGCCAGCGCGCCTCGGCGGGGACCGGGTTGGGCCAGAACGGCGCCCGGTTGCTGTGTCGGCGCGCGATCGCCTCGTGCAGGGCACGTTCGGCGGGGGTGGCGGGACGGGGTCGGGTCGGGGTCAGCCGGGCCACCACGTCCGGCTCCGCCGGACAGGGTTGCAGGCACGTCTCGGCGGGGGTGCCGGCGACGGCCAGGGCGAGCCGGAGGTTGAACACGGCGGCCCCACAGCTGATCCGGGCCGCCCATCCGCTGGGATCGTTGACGGGCAACCGCCGCCGCGGGTCGACGAGCACCTCGATGCCACCGTCCCGCAGCCGGAAACGCCACGGCTGGGTGTTGTGCACCGACGGCGCCCGAACCGCCGCGGGCACGGCGTCGCGCAGGTCGGCGTGGGTGTATCCGGGGTCGCTCATGACGGTTCTCCTCATCGATTCCCCGTCGGGTGGGACGGCGGTCAGGCAGCGTGCGTGATCGACCGGCCCCGGGGCCGTTGCCCGGCGGTGTCCGGTGCCCGACCGGGGGTGGGGACCGTACGGGGCGGCGTCGGATGCCCGGCCGACCCGGGGAACGTCCGGGGCGCCGTCCGCGACGGCACCCCGGTGTCGCTGGTCGGATGTGGTCACTTCAGCCAGGGCAGGCGCTTGACGAGCGGGAGCCTCGCCCAGTGGGCGCCGAGCCCGAGCGTCCGGCCGGCTCCGGTCAGGGCCAGTCCGACGAGGACCCCCGCGAGGACGAGGTGCTCGTCCATGAACGGGTTGGTCTGCGGGGGAAGCGCGACCGACCACATCATCACGTACAGGAGCGCGCCGGCGGCGGCGGCGATCCGCATACCGATCCCGAGGGTCAGCGCGAGGCCGATGCCGAGCAGGCCGAGCATGAAGGCCCAGTTCGCGAACGCCGTGCCGGCCAGGTCGTGGTAGAGGCCCGCGAAGGGGCCCTCGGCGCCGCTGAGGAAACCCCTGGTCGGG
Organism: Plantactinospora sp. B5E13; assembly: GCF_039871775.1. NCBI lineage: Bacteria > Bacillati > Actinomycetota > Actinomycetes > Micromonosporales > Micromonosporaceae > Plantactinospora > Plantactinospora sp. B5E13. The sequence continues at coordinate 67,932 of NZ_JBDPLT010000028.1, read as the reverse complement.
TTGCCACCGTCGGTCCACCCCTTGCCGTCCGGGGTGGCGAAGCCGAGCCCGATGACCTTGTCGACGAAGGCCCACAGGAACGTCCATCCCAGGGCCAGCCGAACGCCGGCCCAGACGTACCGGGTCGCCGTCCGCGCGGCTGTCCCGGTCGTTTCGTCGGTGACCGCCGGAGCGGTCGTCTGTACGGTGTTCCGCTCTGCCATCGCGGTCATGGCTGCCACGTCCTTTCCGATCAGCTCGGGGTTCCGTCCGGACCCACCTCTATTCCACGCCGGGCACGGGTTCGGTGGCAGAGGCCTCGGTCCGCTCTCCGACGGGTCGGCGGTCCGGGCCCGACGGGACCTTCGGCCCTTGGGATACGAGCCGACCGCTCGCGGCCGGCGGCGATCCCTGAGCCCGTCCGCGCTGGTGTGGGTGCCCAGTCGCACCTCGACGACGCCGTCCGCGCCTCGGAACCGGACGTCGGCGGTCAGCTCGTGCGCCACCTGGAGCATCCGGCGGTTGCCGGGCAGGACCTCGCCGACCAGTTCGTCCACGCCGTCCGCGCCGGCGATGGCGGCCAGTTGCCGCAACAGCCGGGTGCCGATGCCGTGACAGCGCCGCCGTCCGTCGACAAAAACGGCGAACTCGGCCCGCCGGTCGGTCGGGCCGCTCCGCTCGTACGACGCGACACCGACAATCACGCCCGCCTGCTCGGCGACAACCGCGTTGTGTCGCGGTGACCGGCTCCGGCAGAGGCGGTCGATCTCGGTGGCGAGCGTCGCCCGTCCCGGGGCGACAAAAAACCGCATCCGCAGGTCGTCGACAGCGGCCCGGTCGTAGAGCGCGGCCAGTCCCGGTCGGTCGCCCGGGCGGACGGGTCGGATCCGGACGCTGCCCCCCTCGGCGGTCGCTCCTCCGGCGAGCCCTTCGACAGCCGTACGGGGCGCCGGTGCCCGGATGGTGGTGGTGGCCATCGCCGACCTCCCCGAAGTTCGTCTCGTCCCGTCCAGTCAACGGCGGCCGCCGCCGGCCGGGCAGGGCCTTCCGGCCTGCCACGCACCGGCCACAGGTCCCCCTCCGCCCGTGCCGTTGCGCCCTGCCCGGGCGCCGTGTCGGGGTTCTACGGTCGAGTGGCGGACGACGAGGGAGGTCGTGATGAGGACGTGGCAGGTGTGCGACGTGATGAGTACGGACGTCGCCACGGTCCGGGAGAACACTCCGTACCGGGAGATCGTCGACGTGCTCACCAGTCGGAGGATCGCCGCCGTACCCGTGGTGGACGAGTTCGGGTACGTGCTCGGCGTGGTCTCCGAGGGTGACCTGCTGCACAAGGTGGAGCTCATCGGGCAGTCCCACGATCGGCCCGTCTTCGAGGGCCGGCGACGCCGGACGGCGCGGATCAAGGCCGACGCGGCCACCGCCACCCCGCTGATGACCACACCGGCGGTGACCGTCTATCCGCACACCCCGGTGGTGGTCGCGGCGAAGACGATGAACCGCCGACAGGTCAAGCGCCTGCCGGTGATCGACGACCTGGGGCGGCTCGTCGGGATCGTCACCCGTGGCGACCTGCTCAAGGTGCACCTGCGCCCGGACGGCGACATCCGCCACGACGTGGTGTGGGAGGTGCTGCGCCGGGTCCTGGCGATCGAGGAGGGCGTCGTCCAGGTGACCGTGCGCGACGGCGTGGTCCGGTTGACGGGGCAGATGGACCGCAGGAGTTCGGTGGAGATCGCCGGCCGCCTCGCCGCCCAGGTCAGCGGCGTCGTCGAGGTGACAGACGAACTCGGCTTCGATTTCGACGACACCCGGATGGTCGATCTCGGATCCGGGCGGGCCACCTTCACCGGCGTCGCCTGACAACGCGTCGCCGGGGACGGCACGCCACCGGTGCGGACGGCTCGTCCTGTCGCAGGTCGAGCGGTTCGGCCCGCGGTGTGGGCGCGTGGACTCCGGGGGCGGGACAGCGCGGTACGGAAGCGGACAACCTATCGGGAAGAGGAGGAAACACTGGTGACTGCCGTAGCGAACCAGGAGTCCCGGCACGTCGACCTGGACGAGGTGGTACGGACGCTCCGGGATCCCACCACCGCCGAGGTCGCGCAGTTGGACGCCTGGTGGCGGGCGAACAACTACCTGACGGTCGGCCAGATCTACCTGCGGGGCAATCCGCTGCTGCGTGAGCCGCTGGCCCCCGAACACATCAAACCCCGGCTGCTCGGCCACTGGGGCACCAGCCCCGGTCTGTCCCTGATCTACGCGCACGTCTCCCGGCTGATCCGGCAGACCGGTCAGCGGGCGATCTACCTGGCCGGCCCGGGGCACGGCGGACCGGCCCTGGTCGCCGCCGGCTACCTGGAGGGAACGTACAGCGAGATCTATCCGGCGGTCTCCCAGGACGAGGCCGGCATGCTCCGGCTGTTCCGCCAGTTCTCCAGCCCGGGAGGCATTCCCAGCCACGTCTCGGTGACCACCCCCGGCTCCATCCACGAGGGCGGCGAGCTCGGTTACGTGCTGGTGCACGCCTTCGGCGCGGTGCTGGACAACCCGGACCTGCTCGCGGTGGCCGTCGTCGGCGACGGCGAGGCCGAGACCGGCCCGCTCGAGGGGTCCTGGAAGGGGGTGTCGTTCCTCAACCCGGCACACGACGGCGCCGTCCTGCCCATCCTGCACCTCAACGGGGCGAAGATCGCCGGTCCGACGGTGTTGGCCCGGAAGGACCCGGCCGAGGTGCGGGCGTTGCTGACCGGGCACGGTTACGACGTACTGGAGGTGGAGGGGGCCGACCTGCCGGGCATGCACCACCGGTTCGCGGCGGTGCTGGCGCAGGCGTGGGGAAGGATCCGCGCCATCCAGCACGCGGCGCGGACCGGCGGCTGGGACGGTGAGCGGCCCCGCTGGCCGCTGATCGTGCTGCGCTCCCCGAAGGGCTGGACCGGTCCGGACCAGGTCGACGGCGTCCAGGTCACCGGCACCTGGCGGTCGCACCAGGTGCCGCTGTCCGGGGTACGGGACAACCCGGCGCACCTGGCCCTGCTGGAGTCCTGGCTGCGGTCGTACCGGCCGGAGGAGCTGTTCGACTCCACCGGCGCACCCCAGGCGGTGGTCCGGGACCTGGCTCCGGCGGGTGACCTGCGGATGAGTGCCAGCCCGCACGCGAACGGCGGGCTGCTGACCCGGGACCTCGACCTTCCGAACTTCCGGGACTACGCGGTCGACGTGGCGCGGCCGGCACAGCTGCGGGCCGAGTCGACCCGCCGGCTCGGTGAACTGATGCGGGACGTCTACCGGCGCAACCCCGACCGGTTCCGGCTGTTCTGCCCGGACGAGACGAACAGCAACCGGCTCGGTGCGGTCTTCGAGGCCTCCGACCGTGCCTTCATGGAGCGGGTCACCGAGACCGACGTCTCCGTCGGCCGGGACGGCCGGGTCATGGAGGTGCTCTCCGAACACAACTGTCACGGCTGGTTGGAGGGCTACACCCTGAGCGGACGGCACGGCGTGTTCGCCACGTACGAGGCGTTCGCGATGGTCAGCGCCTCGCAGACGGTGCAGCACGGAAAGTGGCTGCAGGAGGCCCACCGGCTGCCCTGGCGGGCCCGGGTGCCCAGCCTGAACGTGTTGCTGACCTCGACAGCCTGGCGCAACGACCACAACGGCTTCTCCCACCAGGGCCCCGGGCTGATCCAGGTGGTGCTGACCCAGCGCGGCGACGTCGCCCGGGTCTACCTGCCGCCGGACGCGAACTGCCTGCTGTCGGTGGCCGACCACTGCCTCCGGTCCCGGTCGTACATCAACCTGATCGTCATCGACAAGCAGCCGCAGCTGCAGTGGTTGACCATGGAGCAGGCGATCACGCACTGCGCCCGTGGCGCCGGCATCTGGGCGTGGGCGGGCACCGACGACGGCACCCGCGACCCCGACATCGTGCTGGCCTGTGCCGGCGACGTGGTCACCATGGAGACGGTCGCCGCCGCCCAGATCCTCCGGGAACGGCTGCCGGCCCTGCGGGTACGGGTGGTCAACGTCGTCGACCTGATGACCCTGATCCGCCCCAAGGACCACCCGCACGGGATGGATCCGACCCTGTTCACCGCGCTGTTCACCGACACCGTCGACGTGGTGTTCGCCTTCCACGGCTATCCGGGCGCCATCCACCAGCTCGTCCACGGTCGCCCCGACGCCGACCGGTTCCGGGTCCGCGGCTTCGTGGAGGAGGGGACGACCACCACCCCCTTCGACATGACCGTGCGCAACCGGGCATCCCGCTACCACCTGGTGCTGGACGCGATCAACAACGCCCGACGGATGCCCCGGGGCGCGAGCGAGCTGAAGGCCTGGTGCGAGCAGAAGCTCGCCGAGCACGCGGCGTACGTCGTGGAGCATCTCGAGGACATGCCCGAGGTGCGGGACTGGTCGCTCGGCGACTGGGCCGAGCAGGGCTGAACGGTCCGGCGTTGGCGGTGTCCGACTCGACTCCCGGGGCGGGGGCGGATCGTGCCCGTCCCGCCACTTGACAGCACACATGAGAACGCTAACATTCACAGATAACGCTATATTGACCGCACCGGTCAACCCCGGGCGTTCCGCTCATCCATCGCACCACCCGGCAGCTGGCGTGGCCCCCGACTCCGCCACCGGCCAGCCGTTCCGCGTACTTGTCCCCCTCTCCCTGTTACCGCTAACACCGACGGTCCGTCACCGAATCACCCGCGGTTGCCCGGAGCGCACCCGGGCCGGTCGGCCGGCTGCACGGTCCGACCAGGGCCGCCTCGCCGGTCTGCCGCACGCCGTTGATCGCGACCTGGACGGAGGTGCCCGACGAGGGCGACTCCTCCGACCGCTCGGCCGAACCGTCCCCACGAGGAGGTACCCGCTGTGCGCGTCCGCCCACTGACCAGTACGCCGAGGCGCCTGGCCGCCTACCTGCTCGCCGCCGGCGTGGCCGTGGTCGCGACGTCGTCCGTCTGCCCCGCCACACCCGCCCGGGCGGCCAACCCGATCGTCAGCCGGTTCTCCGGCGACCCGTCGATGCTCGTCTCCGGCGGCCGCGTCTACGTCTACGCCACCGACGACGCGACGAACGGAGGCACCTACTGGGACTCCACCGCCTGGCGGGTCTACTCGTCGAGCAATCTCGTCGACTGGACCGACCACGGTGCCCCGTTCACCCTCGGCGGCTTCCGGTGGGCGCGGGCGAACGCGTGGGCGCCGTCGGCGGTGCAACGCAACGGCTACCACTACCTGTACCTGCCGGTGGACCGGACCAGAATCGGCGTGGCCCGCAGCACGTCGCCCACCAGCGGGTTCACCGACCCACGCGGCAACCCCCTGATCGAGCGGGGGCGGGACGCCAACACCGGCGAGGAGCCGATCGACCCCGCCGTGTTCGTCGACGACGACGGGCAGGCGTACCTGTACTTCGGCGGAGCCCGGGCGCCGAAGGTGGTCCGGCTCAACGACGACATGATCTCCACCTCCGGTGCCGTGCAGAACGTGACGATCAACGGCGGCAGCGCGTTCGGCGAAGCCGGGTTCCTACACAAGCGGAACGGGACCTACTACTTCTCGTACTCCACCGGCTGGCCCGGGCAGATCGCGTACGCCACGGCCGGCAACCCGCTCGGACCGTTCACCTACCGAGGGGTCATCCTCGACGCCACGAACATCAACACCAACCACCACTCGATCGCCGAGTACAACAGCCGCTGGTACATCGCGTACCACCGCAACGCGCTGCCCGGCGGCGGCAGCTACCGGCGGGCGCTGTCGATGGAGTATCTGACCCACAACCCGGACGGCACGATCCAGCGGGCCACCCAGACCAGTGTCGGAGTCGGCACGCCCACGATCCCGGTCAACCGGATGCAGTCGTACAACTTCCCCGACCGGTACGTGCGACACGTCAACTTCGACGCCCGAATCGATCCGAACGTGAGCCCGGCCGCGGACGCCCAGTGGCGGATCGTGCCCGGCCTGGCGGACGCGGGCGGCGGTCACGTGTCGTTCGAGTCGGTGAGCCACCCCGGCCACTACCTGCGGCACGCCTACTACGACTTCGCGCTGGTGCGCAACGACGGCACCGCCGCGTTCGCCGCCGACGCGACGTTCCGCCGGGTGGCCGGGCTGGCCGACGGATCCGCCGCCTCGTTCCAGTCCTACAACTTCCCCGACCGGTACATCCGGCACTACGACTACCAGCTCAGGCTGGACCCGGTCGGCACCGCGACCGAACGCGCCGACGCCACCTTCCGGATCACCAGCTAGAAGCCTCCCCCAGCACCGTCACCCCGTCCCCAGGAGGAGAGCCGATGTCGAGGATCCTCACCCGGTTGGCCGCCGTCCTCGCCACCGCCGGTCTGCTGTTCAGCACCTGGTCGGCGGCGACGCCCAAGCAGGCGGCCGCGCTCGACCCGTTCACCGGCTACCTGATGGCCCACTTCACCGGAGAGTCCGCCACCGGACAGCAGATCCATCTCGCGCACAGCGAGGACGGCCTGCGCTGGACGGACCTGAACAACGGTGGGCTGGTGCTGCGTTCCACCGTGGGCACCCGTGGGGTACGGGACCCCGCCCTGGTCCGCTCCCCCGCCGGCGACCGCTACTGGATCATCGCCACCGACCTGTGCATCGGCTGCGGCCAGGACTGGAACGACGCCCAGAACAACGGCAGCCGCAACCTCGTGGTGTGGGAGTCCGCCGACCTGGTCACCTGGTCGGCGCCGTGGCTGCTCAACGTCGCCGGCACGATCCCGGACGGACGCAACGCGTGGGCGCCCGAGGCGATCTGGAACCCGGCCACCGGGGACTACGTCCTCTACTGGGCCACCAAGGCCACCCTGAACGGGGTGTTCAAGCACCGCGTCTACCACGCGCGGACGACGAACTTCCGCAGCATCACGACGCCGCAGGTGTACATCGACCGGGGCGGCAGCCAGGAGACCATCGACACCCAGATCGTCGAGGTCCCGGCGGGCGTCGGCAACCACCGCTACGTCCGCGCCTCCCGGGACGACCAGATCACCATCGAGGGCAGCGACTCGGTCCTCGGACCGTGGACGAGGCTCGGCGACCTCGCCGCCATCGGACTGACCGGTGCCCAGGTCGAGGGCCCGATGTGGCTGCGGTTCAACAACCGCGACGAGTGGACGCTCTATCTGGACCAGTACGCCTCCGGTCGCGGCTACCTGCCCGTCCTGACGGTCAACCCGTCCAGTCCGGGCAGCTACCGGATCCCGGCGTCGGGGTCCTACCACCTGGGCGGCACCCGTAAACGCCACGGCTCCATCCTCAACCTGACCGCCGCCGAGCAGAACCGGGTGCTCGCCCGGTGGCGCGGCACCGCGGTCAACCGGATCCAGGCCTACAGCCACCAGGACCGCTACGTCCGACACGCCGACTACGACGTACGCCTCGATGCGAACGTCAGCCCGGAGCAGGACGCCCAGTTCCGGCTCGTACCCGGGCTGACCGGCGGCGCCGGCACGATCTCCTTCCAGTCCGTCAACTTCCCGAACCACTACCTGCGCCACTACGGCTTCGACTTCCGGCTGGACGCCCACGACGGCACGACCACGTTCGCCGAGGACGCCTCGTTCCGTCAGGTCGCCGGGCTCGCCAACTCCTCCTGGGTGTCGTTCCGGTCCGTCAACTATCCCGACCGGCACATCCGGCACAACAACTTCCTGCTCCGGCTGGACCTGATCAGCGACGCGCGGGGGCGCGACGACGCCACCTTCCGGCTGACCTCCTGAGCCGGGCGACGGCCGACGCCCGGTGCACCGCGGGCGCCACACCCACGGTGCGCCAGGGCGCGGGCCCCCGGTCGGGACTGCGTGGTCAGGACTGGGTACGGGTCCACTGCTGGTTGGTACCGCCGGTGCAGGCGTACTGCTGAATGTCCGCGCCGTCGGCGGTGCCCCGGTTGACCACGTCCAGGCACTTGCCGCTGTGCCGGGCCCGCAGCTGGTGGTGGCCGTCGACGGCGACCCACTGCCACTGCTGGTTGGTACCGCTGCCGCAGGTGTACTGGATGATGTTGGCCCCGTCGGCCGTCGAGGCGGAGGCGACGTCGAGGCACTTGCCGCTGTTCTGGTTGACCAGGCGGAGGTAGCCGCCGCCGGCGTCCTGGAACTCCCAGCGCTGGTTTCCGCCGCCGTTCCAGGCGTACTGCTTGACCTCGGCGTTGTTGGCGGTGGAGCTGCTCACCACGTCCATCACCCGTCCGCTGTTGCGGTTGGTGATCCGGTGGTACGTGGGCGCGTTGCCGACGACGGTGCCGGCCGCCACGTCGATGGTGATCGACGGATACCAGTTCAGGCTCATGCTGGTCGCCGACGGGAAGCTGATCGGCAGCCAGACGTACTGCGAGTCGCCGACCGGGCCGCCCCAGGCGCCGGCCCACCGGTCGCCCATGTACAGGTAGCTGGTGGTGGAGGTGCCCTGGATCGGCAGCACGAACGTCGGCTGGGAGTTGAAGGTGGTCGAGTTGCCGACGTTGGTCCAGCCGGTCCACGGGCCGGAGATGCTCGACGCGGTGGCGTACCGGGCCTGGTTCGGGTTCCAGCCGGTCGCCCCCGAGGTCAGCAGAAAGTAGGTGCTGCCGCGTTTGAACATCGCGGGTGCCTCGCGGTGGGCGTCGTTCCAGAAGTTGCCGACCAGGCCCGCCACCCCGAGGTAGTCGGGGGTGAGCCGGTAGATGTGCAGGTCGTAGTTCTCGTCGGCGGCCGAGATCATGTATGCGGTGCCGTTGTCGTTGTAGAGCGTGATGTCCCGCGACATGTGCTGGCCGAGCGGCCGGAAGCTGCCGTGGTAGGTGTAGGCGCCGTCGACGGTGGCCGAGGAGGCGACCGCCGCCCGCGCCTCGCTGTAGTTCGACCCGTTCTCCTTGTGCATCCACATCACGTACCGGCCGGTGCTGGCGTTGTAGATGACCTTCGGTCGTTCGATGTTGGCGACCTGCAACTCGGCGGCGGACGACTGGGTCAGGACGTTGTTGCGGAACTCCCAGGTGCGCAGGTCGGTCGAGCGGTAGACGGAGACGGCCCGGAAGGTGTTGTCCGGGTTGCGGTTCTCACCGAACCAGTAGTGGTAGGCGCCGACCTTGAGCACACCGCCGCCGTGGGCGTGCAGCACGTTGCCGTTGGTGTCGGTGAACTGGGTGCCGTTGGTGACGGTGACCGGTGCCGCCTCGGCCGGGGTGGTGGTCACCGTGGTGGTCAGCACGACCGCGACCGCGGTCGTGGTGAGCGCCGCCACCAGGGTGTGGAGTCGCCTGTCGCGTCTCACTGCGGGGTCCTTTCCGAAAACGGACGGAACCGTCGCGGCGTCGGACGGGGGACGGCCCGGTGTGGTGGTGGCGCGCTGCCGGCAGGCGACGGTTGTTCGGGTGGTCCCATTGGTAGACGACCGCGCCCCGGCGGCGCCACAGCCCGGGCCAAATCATTCACGATCTTCCATATTTGGACGCCGGGTCGGCGTGGATCTCGCCGGCCACGGCGGCGGCGTCGAGCAGCCGGGTGCAGACCGGGACGAGGCGGTCGAGGAAGTAGGCGTGCAGGCTCCCGAAGGTGGCCTCGTCGGACTGCATCGCCTCGGCGAGGCCGTGCTTGGTGACCAGGAAGTCGACGAAGAGGTCGATCCACCGCACCAGCGCGGCGTACGGGGTGTCGCTGGTCGCCAGCAGGACCGAACCGGCCTCGGCACAGGCCTCGACCTGGTGCCGGTAAACGGCCACGACAAGGTCGGCCCGGGTCGGGAAGTGGCGGCAGATGGTACCGACCCCGACCCCGACCCCGACCCCGACGCCGGCCCGGGCGGCGATGTCCCGTACCGGGGCATCCACGCCGGAGCCCCGGTCCCAAGAGCCTGCTCACCCTCTTCGGCGCCGAACACTCCCTGGGCGGAATCGTCGGTCCCCACGCCGCGGAGACGACCGACGAGAGTCCCGAACGCGTCGCGCTGATCCAGCGGCTCAGCTGGGCCTACCTGCGCAGCGTGCGCTACCCCGGGGACACCGCCTGGACGGCGGCGAGCGCCGAACTGCGGGCCGGCACCCATCCGCCGGGTCGGATCGAATCCCGCTGAGGCGCCGGGGGCCCCGGCGGTCCGACGGCCGGGCCGGGCCGCCGCGCACCGCCGCGTCGAGGTCTTCGGCGCGGCGGTCGGCCAGGAACCAGCGGCCCGGCCGGGCTGTCGAAGGTTGGGATCAGGACACGTCGTGCCGGCCGAAGTGCAGCGTCGCCGCGCCGAGCGCCACGACCACGTACCCGACCAGGACGGCGACCGCGCCGGCGGGCGACAACAGGTACGGGTGGTCGGCGCCGGTGAGCTGCGGGACCAGGTTCGGCAGCAGGACCGAACTGAGCCTCAGGTGCCACGTCGTCGGCAGGAAGTGCGCGAATGCCGGCGCCACCAGAACAAGCGCGCCAAGGGTCACCAGTGTCGACGCGGTCGAGCGCAGCACGAAACCCAGGCCCAGGGCCACGATGCTGGTGACCATCACGACAAGCGCGGCGCAGAACACCGTCGGCAGCGCGTCCGTCCAGGTCGGCCAGGGGTCGAGCGGTGCGGGCCGGTCACCCAGCAGCAGGATCGCGCAGGCGAAGGCGAACAGTCCGAACAGCAGTCCGCTGAGCAGGCTCACCGCGCCGGCCAGCGTGGCCTTCGCGGCCAACAGGATCCGCCGCTGCGGCACGGCCAGCAGGCCCGGACGGATGGCGCCGGTCCGGAACTCGGCGGTGACCACCATGGCGCCGATCGCCCCGACGAAAAACCCGACGAACGGCATGACCGCCACGGTCGGGTCGGCCGTCTCGAAGTCCGCCTGCTCCGCCGCTGTCGCCTGGTCGAAGGACCGGATCAGGAGGAACAGGACGAGCAGCCCGAGCAGCGTGGTCAGCATCGCGGCGGCGAGGAACCCGTACGTCGACCGGACGGTCCGCAGCTTCCACCACTCGGCGGCCAACGCGGCCCGGAACACCCGCGCACGGGACACGACCGGTGGCGACCCGCCGCCGGTCTCCCCCGTCGTCGGGCCGCCGCAGACCATGGTCATGATCGTGCCGTCCTCTCCGTGGTAGCCGGGTACTCGACCGCCTCGCTGGTCAACTCCAGGTAGACGTCCTCGAGCGTGGCGCCGCGTGGCGTCAGTTCGTGCAGGGGAATCGACGCCGACGCCGCCGCGTCGCCGATCGTGGGCGCGTCCACGCCGACCGCGACCAGACCGCCGTCGTCGGTGCCGGTGACGGTCGCGCCGAGACCGGTCAGGAGGCGACCGAGTTCGGCCGTCCGGGGCGACCGGACGAGCACGTCACGTGCGAACCGGCCACGCAGCTCCGCCACCGAGGTCTCGGCCAGCAGTCGCCCCCGACCGATGACCAGCACCCGGTCGACGGTGAGCGCCATCTCGCTCATCAGGTGGCTGGAGAGCAACACCGTACGGCCCTGTGCGGCCAGCGACCGCAGGGTGGAACGGATCCACCGGATGCCCGCCGCGTCCAGGCCGTTGACCGGTTCGTCGAGCACGATCACGCCCGGGTCGCCGAGCAGCGCGCCGGCGATCCCGAGACGCTGCCGCATGCCGAGCGAGAACCCGGCGACCCGCTTGTCCGCCACGCCCGCCAGGCCGACCTGCTCCAGCACCTCGGACACCCGGGCCCGGCCGATCCCGTTGCTGCGGGCCAGGCAGGCGAGATGCCCGACGGCGGTACGGCCGGGGTGGGCGCCGTCGGCGTCGAGCACCGCACCCACCTCACGCATCGGGTGGCGGATCTGGTCGTACCGGCGATGGCCGATCAACGCCTGCCCCGAGGTCGGACGGTGCAGGCCGAGCAGGATGCGCAGGGTGGTCGACTTGCCCGCCCCGTTCGGGCCGAGAAAGCCGGTCACCACACCCGGACGGACCTCGAACGACAACCGGTCGAGCGCCGGCGTGGGTCCGTACCGCTTGGACAGTTCCCTCACCAGGATCATGGCGGAAATGGTTCCAGCGGTGCGGGTCCAGCCGCGTCTGACCACGGTCGGAAACCCGTGTCCGACCACGGTCGGATCCCCTACGGCCGTCGCCGCTATACGGTGGGCACATGGGTTCCAGACGGGGTCCCGTCCCGGCGCCGGCTGCCGGATCCGAGGTACACCGCACCGTGGTCGACACCGCGGTCGCCGGCGTCCTGGCGTACCTGGCGATCCACGCCACCCTCGATCCGCCGGGCCCGTCCTTCACCGGCCCGGCCTGGGTGGTCTGGCTGACCGGTGCCGCCGTGGCGCTGCCCCTGGCGGTCCGCCGCCGCTGGCCGGTGGCGGTGCTCGGCGGCGTGACGGTGGTCGCCGCGACCGCGACCGCGTTCGGTGTGGTGGGACCCGGGGTCATCTGGGTGACGTACGCCCCGGTGGTGCTGGCGCTCTACACGGTGGCGACCTCGGCCGGCCCGGTCGTCGCGACCGTCGCGCTCGCCGGCGGCCTGGTCGCGCCGGCGGTCACCATAACGTGGTTCTACCACCGGACCGGGATCGGCACCGCCGACGCGCCCGGTAGTGAGGTGCCGTTGTGGTGGCAGGTCGAGGTCGGCACGGTCGCCGTGCTGCTCACCACGGCCTGGGTGGTCGGCCGGCTGCTCCGGTGGCGCCGGACGGTCCAGGCCGGCCTGGCCCGCCGACTCGCCCGGGACGCGGTCGCCGCCGAGCGGCTACGGATCGCCCGGGAGCTGCACGACATCGTCGGGCACAGCATGAGCCTGATCGCGGTGAAGGCCACCGTCGCCAACCACATCGCCGACGAGCGGCCGGCCGAGACGCGGGCCGCCCTGGTGACCATCGAGCGGACCAGCCGGTCCGCGCTCACCGAGATCCGCCGGGTGCTCGACGTGCTGCGCTCCGAAGACGACCCGGCCGTCGACCTCAGCCCGTCCCCCGGGACCGCCGACCTGTCCGACCTCGCCGACCGGCTACGCTCCGCCGGGCTCCGGCTGGACCTGCGGCTGGACGGCGCCGACACGCTGCCCCCGGCGGTCGACCTCACCGTCTTCCGGATCGTCCAGGAGTCGCTCACGAACGTGGTCAAGCACGCGAACGCCGGACACTGCCAGGTGACGGTTCGGGGCCGGGACGGCGGCGTACACATCGAGGTCCTGGACGACGGACGCCCGTCCCGGTCGGCCGGCCGGCCGACCGGCGGGCAGGGCCTCATCGGGATGCGCGAGCGGGTGACGATGTACGGCGGCACCCTGAGCACGGGTCCGCGGCCGGAGGGCGGGTTCCAGGTCGTCGCCGAGATCCCGTACGACCCCGTGGAGGAGCCCGCATGACGGATCCGTCGTCCGACCCGGACGGACAGTCCGTCCGCGACATCGGCGTGCTTCTCGCCGACGACCACGGCCTCCTGCGGGAGAGTTTCCGGGCGTTGCTCGAGGTGTCACCGGGCTACGTCGCGGTGGGTGAGGCCGGCACCGGCACCGAGGCGGTCCGGCTGGCCCGGCACCACCAGCCGGACGTGGTGCTGATGGACGTCCGGATGCCGGAGATGGACGGGATCGAGGCGACCCGACGGATCTGCGCGGATCCCCACACCTCCTCGGTACGGGTGCTCATCCTGACCACCTTCGACCTGGACGAGTACGTCTACGCCGCGCTGCGCGCGGGGGCCAGCGGATTCCTGGTCAAGGACGGCACGGCGGCCGAACTGCTGGCCGGCATCCGGGTGGTCGCCGCCGGCGAGGCGCTGCTCGCCCCCCGGGTCACCCGGCGACTGATCTCCGCGTTCGCCCGCCAGGGCCGACCGGTCTCCGGCCCGTCGCCCAGTCTGGGTGTGCTCACCGATCGGGAACGTGAGGTGCTGTCCCTGGTCGCCCGAGGGCTGTCCAATCCGGAGATCGCCCAACAGCTGTACGTCACGCTCGGCACCGTGAAGACCCACATCGGACGTCTGCTCAGCAAGCTCGCCGCCCGGGACCGGGCACAGCTGGTCATCACCGCGTACGAGACCGGTCTGGTGAGCCCCGAGCCGCGTTGAGCTCTTCGGCGCGGCCCGTCGGCGGACACGACACTGCCCCGCCGGTACGGGGGGAACCGCACCGACGGGGCAGTGGTCAGCAGGCTGGCGTCAGCGGATCGTGACCGTCGCCGTCCGGTAGCGGTCGCGGCCGTGCTTCTTCGTCGGGTCGTAGTTCTGCTCGACGTTGCCGGCCGCGTCGACCGAGAACCACTTGAAGGTCGTCGTCTCGGTCACGTGGAACACCTGGCCCGGCTCCCGGAACTCGGTCGCCTCGTAGCGCGGCGACTGCAGCGTCGGCCGGCTGCCGTCCGTGGTGTAGTAGATCGTCGCCGGCTCGTTCGTCTCGAACCGGACGTCGACCGGACCGGAGTACTTTCCGCCGCCAGGCAGCAGCCGGGACGTGGGATCCTTCCTGTCCTGGCCCCACTCCGCCGCGACCCGGAACATCTCCATGATCCCGTTGGCGTACTCCATCGTCTCGGCGTGGCCGCTGACCAGCGCCGGATCCCCGTCCCACGGCGGCTGGAACGAGCCACCCTGCCAGTTGCCGGTCGCCGGGTTGTAGACCGAGCCACCGACCTCCCAGCCGAAGGCGTAGATCCCGTACGTGTGGTACAGGTCCTCGCGGACGTTGCCGGCCGAGGAGTAGAGGACGTCCGACGAGCCGCCGACGTTCTCCGGCGTCACCACGGTCTCCCGGTGCGCCTTGACCTGCGACAGGATCCGGGCCGCCGACTGCCAGTAGAACGCCTCGTCGCCGAGCGGCGGGCGGGGCGTGGTGATCCGACCGTCGGCGATGTACGCCCCGGGCTGCCAGAACAGCTGGCCGCCGTTGGAGTGCACCGACATCATGAACTTGATGTTGGAGTACCGCTCGACCAGCCAGATGATGTTCTTCGCCTCCGGCTCGGAGAGCTTCTCCGGCCCCTGGAAGGTGTCGCTGACACAGCTGGTCGACGCGCCCGAGTAGCCGTCGTGGCCCGACCCGACCCGGTAGTTCCGGTTCAGGTCGACACCCCAGGAGTTGCGCCGGGCCGGGTCGGCGTTCGCGTCCGGACAGTGGTTGGTCATGTTCCGGCGCTGCGAGGCGAAGTTGTAGAAGCTGTAGTTCGCCCCGTCCGGGTTGTTGGAGAGGATGAAGAAGACGTCGGTGTTGTCGACGATCTTCTTCGTCTCCCGGTCGGTCTTGTAGTTGTGCACCAGCCGCTCCGCCGACTCCAGCGACGTCGTCGCCGGCACCCACTCCCGGGCGTGGTCCTGCGCCTGGATCAGCACGCCGGGCTTGCGGCCGTCGCGGTGCTTGCCGATCCGCAGCACCGGGATGGTGGCCGGACCGCGCGGCACCTCACCCTCGGGCGCCCCGACCCGCTTCTGGTCCAGGAAGTCGGTCAGCGCGACCGGACCGGACGTCGGCGCGACGATCCCGGTGCCCGCGTTGGTGCGGTAGGGGTGCGCCCGGTCGACCAGCCCCCGGGAGCCGCTCTCCAGCGCCGCCGCCACCTCGGTGGCGGTGCTCGCGGGCGCACCGGCGGCGTCCGTGGCCAGCAGCACCCGGACCGCCGTGCCGTTCACCTCGACGCCGAGCGGGAGATCCGCCTCCGACCGGTCCACGAACTCGACGGTGACGTCGTTGCCGCCCTCGTGTCCCCAGGCCGCCGAGCTGACCACGACCGCGGACTCGCCCGTGCCGCCGATGGTGGCCTGCGCCTTGCGCTGGTAGCCGTTCGTCCGGTTCGGCAGGTAGATGATCTCGGCGATCTGCGGGTACTGCCGGGCGATCTCGTGGGCGCGGGCGTAGAGCTGCTGCGGGGTCCGGTAGCCGTCGACGAAGTCGTACCGGTAGCCCTGGTTCTCGGTCAGCGGCGGCGGGGCGTCCTCGAGCCAGTCGGAGACGTCGCCGACCGCGACCCCACCGGTCGAGCTGGTGACCCGGATCTGGCTCGGTCGCTTGTCGAGCTTGAACAGGTCCCGGTGGAACATGTACTGCCCGGAGTCGACGAACCGGCTCATCGTCCGGGCGAAGTCGAACGGCGTCCCCCGGCCCGAGTTGTTCTCCACCTGCATCCCGACGACCGGGTCCGCCTGCTGCCCCTCGGTGGTCCGCGCCTCGACGTACAGGAAGCCCTGGCCCTTGGTGGTGAACCAGTCGGCGCGGACGACCCGTACCGTCGCCTGGGCGGCGGCGGCCGGCTGGGCGTACCGCGCCCCGGAGTTCCGGAGACCGCCGTCGGCCTCGTCGCTCCAGACGAAGCCCTCGTCGTCGCCGAGGATCTCGACGCCCATCGCGGTCAGTTCGGCGATCTGGGCGGCGGTCACCACCGCCCGGCCCTCGATGCCGGCCGGCACCCGCCGGAGCCCGTGCTCGAGGTCGAAGCCGGCGGCGGCCACCTTGTCCAGCATGTCGGCGCCGGTCAGTTGGACGCGTACCAGGCGTACCGGATCCTGACCCTCCAGGTCGGACCGTGCCGGACCCGCCGTGGCGGTGCCGGGCTCCGCACCTGCCGGCGGGGTTGCCATGAGAACGCTTCCTACCAGGGCGGACAGCGTGAGAAGCGCGATACGCGATCGCGTACGTCGCATTCTCCCCTCCTTCTCTTGCGGCCTGTGGTTGGTACCGTGGCCGGCCCGGCCGCGGCCGGGCGGGGTGCAGGTGAGCGTATGTGCATTTCTCGCGGCGACGGACCAGGTGAAGCGGATCTTGAGGATTACTTGAGCCAGGCGCCCGGTTCCCGCACCGACAGCACGCCCGGCCCCGAAACACCCGACGACAGAGACCCCGAAACTTTCGGGGTCGTACCCGACCCGACGGATCTCCGTCAGCCGATCGGACGGCGCGTCTCGACCAGCCACCGTCGCCCGGTTAGCATTCGCGCGTCTGGATCTGCCGGAACGTTTCCCGGCACCACCCACGCGCCGTCCCGCCCGGGTAGGGAGCCCCTTCATGCGCCGCAAAGACCGCTCGAGTCCACCATCCCGAAAATTGCCCGCACTCCTGGCATCCTGCCTGCTCAGCCTGGTCGGGTCGGTTGCCGTGGCGACGCCCGCCCAGGCGGCGGACCGGGTCGTGCTGAGCAACGACTTCGAATCCGACTCGTACGCCCCGTGGCTTCCACGTGGACCCGTCACGCTCGCCACAGCGCCCGAGGGGCGGGAGAGCGGCAGCAGCCTCTCGGTCACCGACCGCACCGCGAACTGGCAGGGGACGGCGACCAGTGTGACCACATTGTTCGAACCCGGCGCGACGTACGTTATCGGCGCGTGGGCGAAACTTCCGGCGGGTACCGAAGGCTCGGCGGGCGTCCACTTCACCGTGGAGGCCACCCCGGCCGCCGGCGGTGACAACACCTACACCTGGGTCGGTGACAACGTCACCACCACCGCGGACACCTGGGTACGGATCGGCGGCAGCTACACGATGCCCGCCGGCCTGACCTCGGCCACCCTCTACGTCGAGGCCGACGGCACCACGCCGTACCTGCTCGACGACGTCAGCATCACCACACCGGACGGCACCGGCGGCCCGGAGCCGGGCACGGTCGTGATCAACACGGACTTCGAGGACGGGCTCGACGGCTGGGGTCCGCGTGACGGCGGCCCCGGTGCCCCGACCGTCGCCCGCACCGACGTCGCGCACGGCGGCGCGGCCGCGGCCCTGGTCAGCGACCGGGTCAACCAGGGCGCCGGCCTCGGCCGGGAGGTGGGCGGCCTGTTCGAGACCGGCGCGACCTACGAGTTCAGCGCCTGGCTCCGGTTCGCCGAGGGCCAGCCGACCGACCAGGTCTGGCTCAGCCTGGCCAGCACCGCCGGCGACAGCCAGTCGTTCAGCACCCTCGCCCAGTTCGACGGGATCACCAACACCGGCTGGACCGAGGTGACCGCGAGTTTCACGATGCCGGCCGCCGACAGCGCGCTGCTCTACCTCGAGACCCGCTGGCAGGACGGCGAGACCGGGAACACCAGTGACCTCCTCGTCGACGACATCGTCGTACGGGTGCCGCAGCCGCCGGTCATCGAGACCCTCACCCCGATCCACGAGACCACCGACTTCCCGGTCGGGGTCGCGATCGACAGCCGCGAGACGGTCGGCGCCGCCGCCCAGCTACTGACCCGGCACTTCACCAACATCACGCCGGAGAACCACATGAAGCCGGAGGCGTGGTACGACGCGGAGCGCACCTTCCGCCCGCACGAGCAGGCGATCGCGCTGACGGACTTCGCCCGGGACAACAACCTCGGCCTCTACGGGCACGTGCTGGTCTGGCACAGCCAGACCCCGCCGTGGTTCTTCCAGGACTCCGCCGGCGCCCCGCTCGGCACCTCCGCCGCCGACCAGCAGATCCTGCGCGACCGGCTGCGTACGCACATCTTCGCGGTCGCCGAGTCGCTCAGTGACCGGTACGGCCCGTTCGGCTCCGACACCAACCCGGTGAACGCCTTCGACGTGGTCAACGAGGTGGTCAGCGACAGCGGCGAGTTCGCCGACGGGCTGCGCCGCAGCGAGTGGTACCGCATCCTCGGCGAAAACTTCATCGACCTCGCGTTCCAGTACGCGGACCAGGCGTTCAACGACGTCCACGCGGTCGCCGGCGCCGACCCGGTGAAGCTGTTCATCAACGACTACAACACCGAACAGAGCGGCAAGCAGGCGCGGTACAGGGCGCTGGTGGAGCGGCTGGTCGCCCGTGGCGTGCCGGTCGACGGGGTCGGCCACCAGTTCCACGTGTCGCTGGCCACCCCGGTCAGCAGCCTCGAGTCCGCGCTGGCCGCGTTCGAGGACCTGCCGGTGACCCAGGCGGTCACCGAACTCGACGTCACCACCGGCACCCCGGTCACCCAGGCGAACCTGATCGAGCAGGGGTACTTCTTCCGGGACGCGTTCCGGATCTTCCGGGCGTACGCCGACCACCTCTCCGTGGTCACCGTCTGGGGCCTCACCGACGGCCGGTCCTGGCGGTCCGGCAACGGCGCCCCGCTGGTCTTCGACGACAGCCTCCGGGCCAAGCCCGCGTACCACGGGGCGGTCGACGGGGAACTGCCGGCGCGACTGCGGACCGCGAACGTCTTCGCCGGCAGTGTCGCCCTCACCGGGGCGGCCACCGCCGACCTGACCTGGCGTCAGCTGCCGTTGCACCCGATCGAGGAGGTGGCGCGGTTCCAGCTGCGTTGGGCCCCGGACCACCTGACCGCCTACGTGTCGGTCGACGACCCCGCGGCCTCCGCCGGTGACGAGGTCAGTTTCGTGCTGGCCGACCGGACGTACACGGTGGCGCGGGACGGCACCGGCGACGTACCCGCGGTGGCGGCCGACCGGGACGGCGGCTACGCGGTCGTCGCCCACCTGCCGCTGACCGGGGCGGCCCAGGGCGACACCCGCACCCTGGACGTCCGGGTCGCCGACAACGGGGAGACGGCCGGCTGGAACTCCCCGGGGGCGGTGGGCACGCTGACCCTGGTCGAGCCGCTGTCGTACCTGGAGGTCACCCAGGCCCGGACGGCGCCGGAGGTGGACGGTGCGGTCGAGGACGCCTGGGCCGACGCCCGGGCGGTCACCACCACCAAGCAGGTCTCCGGCACGGACGGTGCGATCGCCACGGTCCGTACCCTGTGGCGGGACCGGACGCTCTACGTGCTCGCCGAGGTCGCCGACCCGGTGGTGGACGTCTCCGGGTCCGACCCGTGGGTCCAGGACTCGGTGGAGATCTACGTCGACGCGGGCAACGCCAAGAACGGTCCCTACCGCTACGACGACACCCAGATCCGGATCAACGCCGACAACGTCGTCTCGTTCGGCACCGGTGACGAGGCGTTCCAGGCGGGCCGGCTGACCAGCGCGGCGGTCCGTACCGGGACGGGTTACACCGTCGAGGCGGCGATCAGCCTGCTGGAGTACGGCGGCCCGGACACCTTCCACGGCCTGGACTTCCAGGTCAACGACGCCTCGGACGGCGCCCGTGCCGCGATCCGCAACTGGGCCGACCCGGTCGGCACCGGCTACCAGGCCACGGCCCGTTGGGGCGTGGGCCGGCTGGTCGGCCCGACCACCGGCAACGTCGACATCGTGCTGCGGAACATGACCCGGTGGGACTCCGACAGCGGCGGCGGCTACTGTGCGACAGTCGTCGCCACCAACCCCACCGGGCAGCCCGTGGACTGGTACGGCTACCTCGAACTCGACGGCGAGATCTACGACGCCTGGAACTTCCAGCGGCAGGTCCAGGCAGACGGCACGTACCGGATCAGTGGGGTGGGCTGGAACCGGACCCTGAAGCCGGGCGCCAGCACGGTCAGCGTCGGCTACTGCGCCAACTGGTGAGCCCGCCGGTAACCGCCGACTGAGGTCGTTGGCCACTGCGGCCGCCGGTAGCACTTCCTTGGAGAAGCTGTACCGGCGGCCGCATGACGCGCCGCTGACGTCCTGGCCACCCGTCCCCGCCCCGGCCGGCCCGGCACGGTTACCGCGCGGTGCACCCGAGGTCGGCGAGCAGACTCTCGATCACCGCCTCCTCGTGGATCGCCGTGGCGGTCTCCGCCATAACCTGGGAGAGGACCGGATCCCACGGGGTCGGCAGCGGGCGGCCGGCAAGTGGTTGCCTCGGCGTTCCCCGCTCGACGGCCTGTGCCACGGCCCGCTGATAATCGACCGCCGTGAACTGCCAGGGCTGGGCGCGGTAGCGCCGGATGACGCGGTCGGCGATAGCGATGCCGGGCCAGTCGAAGTCTCCGTGGTAGCGCAGATGCACGTCCGGCGATGCCATGACGGTGTCGAGCAGAGCGAACGTCACGGTGTTGGGATTTCCCAACGTGCAGATGATCGCCGTACTGGAACCGGCCTCCGCCGCAGCCTCAAGGACCCGTGGATTCTCACACACGTAGACGGTCTGTGGGGCCAGCCGCAGGGGTGTGAGACGGCGGATCTCCCGCAGTGTCAGGTGTGTCTCGGCGCCGGCGTCGGCACGGCTCCGAAGCCAACCGTCGCCCGGGGGACGCAGTCCGTAGGTGAGCACCGTCGTGGCGACGGTGTCGCTGGCCACCCCGGCGGCATCCCAGAGGGCCCGGCGTTCCACCGCGCCCGACGGGTAGTCGGGGGTACCGGTGAGGGCGAGGGCGAGCCCTCGCAGGACGAGGCGGGTCAGTGGGCTGTCATCGTCGAGCCCGTGCGCGCTACCGGTAACCAGCTGAGCCAACTCGCCGCGAGACCAGGTACGCGCGTGCTCGCCCACGGTCAGCCCGAGTGTCGTGGCTGCCTGGCTGACTACCCGGCGTACCTCCGCCGCTGGTAGCCGGGCCGGTAGTCCCTGCCGCCACAGCCGATCCAGCCACTCGGACGTCCAGGGACGGTCACCCAGGCCGGCGGCGATCAGGGCGGCGTCGGCGTGGTCCCGCAGCAGCGCCCGCCGTGCCCGCTCCGTCGCGGCGTCGACGCGTAGGTCGGGAATGGGACCGACGACCGCTTCCACCACTCCGAGCAGCCCGGTTCCTGCGGCGCTCGTCCAGAGCCGCTGATCGAGGTCGGCAAGGGTGACCGTGTGCGCTGCACCGACCGGCTGGCCAAGAAGCCGGCCGAGGGCTTCGCGTTCCTCGTCGCCGAGCCCGTTCAGGGTCACCCGTCCGCCGACTCTTCGACCGTTGCGTACCAGCCGAGCGTGTACTGCCGTCCACAGCGGTCGCAGCCCGGGCGACCGCAGGTACTGGAGCGCACCAACCGGGATCATGAGGTGAGCACTGTGCGGCGGCGGCCGTCCCAGCGGAAGTGCAGGGTGGCGACGCCGGGCTGGGTGGGATCGCGGAGGCATTCGTAGATACCCAGCGACGGCACCTCCGGAAAGCAGCCCCAGAGCCGTTCACTCGTCAGCACGGCGTCCAGGTCGAGGTCCACCAACAGGCCCAGCAGACGACCGTGGGTCGGCTCGTCGACCTTGGCGAACGCGTCGTCGAGCAGGATCAGCCGTGGAGCCTGCGGATACGCGTCTCCGACGGAGGTGAAATGCGCGGCGGCAGCGGCGAACAGAACCAGGTACGACACCACCCGCTGCTCGCCTTGCGACATAGCGGTACGCGCGGACAGAGTGCGTTCGCGGTCCGGGTTGGCCTGGTCGGTGACCCTGACCGTGAAGCCGAACCAGCTGCGGTAGTCGAGTGCCGTACGCAGGTGCACGGCGTAACCGGCGGACGGGTCCGCACGTCGCGCGTCCTCGACCCGGCGGGAGAGCGCCTCCCGCAGGCGATCGTTGTTGTCCCGGCTCCGCAGCTCGAGCGGAGTCCTGAGCAGGGCCACGGCGGTACGGACGTCCGCGTCCGCGTCGTCTCTCAACGTCCAGACCAGCCGGGCGCCGAGCCCGTGGGAGGTACGGACCCCAGCGAGGGTGGCGTTCATGGCTGACACCAGGCTCTCGGCGGAACGGATCTGCCGCGCCAGCGCGTCCCCCAACTCGCCGAGAAGGAAACGCTCGAACGCGTGCCGCTCCCGCTCGGCGACCGCAGAACGCTTCTGCTCCAGCTCCGCGCCGAGACGCCCGGTCGCCACCGCGGCCGGGTGTTGCCCAATGTCGTCGGCGAGTTCTATGACCTTGACCCCGTCCCGGTCCTCCCAAATGAGGTCGAAGCCGCCGGGCAGTCTGCTGCGCACATCGTTGTAGCGCTGGTGCAGGGCGTTCTCGCTGAGGTCCCGTTGAGGCCGGCCGAGTAGGTCGCGGAGCAGGCTGGCCAGTTGATCCAGCTGCCGGATCCGCTCCGGTGGCGTGCCCGTGCCCAACTCCACCGGCACGTCGCGGTTCAGCGCCAGCGCGGGACCAACGCCGGGCAGGGTCAGCACCCGAGGCAGAGCGGTGCCGGCGGCCAGGGCGACCTGCTCCTGGTCGGTCAGCAGTCTGCGGGCCTGGTCTCGCGCCTCCTCGGCCCGGACCCGACGGTCCCGGGCGTGCTCGTGGACGCGGCGGGCAGCCGGCAACTGGTTGTCGGCCCCGTGGAGACGCTCCTCGGCAGCGGACTCCTGCCGGTGAATCTCCGCAGGCTCGGCTTCGAGTGACCGTTCGAGCACGGCGAACGCCTGTTGCGCGGCAGCGTGGGCCTCGGCCGCCCGCTGAGCCTCGTCAGCGGTGCTGGTGACCCGATCGGCCGCCTCGACGCGCCGCTGGATCAGAGACTCGTACGGCACGAGTTGGCCGGCGAACTGTCCGATCGACCTGGCGTGCCGGGGTAGCTCTGCCGAGAGCTGTCGCAGACGCTGGTCGATGTCGTTCAGCCCGTCCCGCTCGCTGGGAAGCAGGTGGGCCTCGGCCGCGGAGCGTGCGGCGGCCCGGCGGTCGTCGGCGACACGGCGGAGCTCCCGGGCCCGACGCCTCGCGTCCGCCGCCTGGCGGGCGAGCCGGTGCACGGCGGACTCCGCCTCGTCCCGACGTGCCCAGGCCCGAACCAGCTCGGCACCGTCAGGCAGGACGCGCATTGCCGCGGCCAGTGCGTCGCGCTCACGATCGTTGCCGATGAGCTGTCGGTCGACATCGGCGAGGCGGGATGCCAGGGTCTCGAGGCGTTCCCGCAGGTCGGCGAGGCGCCGCCGGCGCAGGGCTTGGCGGTTGGCCGCGCCGACGTACTCCGCCGCCGGTTTCGTCCAGGCGCCGTGGGCCACATGGAGCTGCCACCGGCCGTCGTCGGCGATCCAGCTGCCGGCGCTCGTGGCCGGTCCGAGGCCGATGCTGCGAAGCAGAGCCGTCACGTGTTCCGCTCCGGGCACCACCACCAGCACCTCCTGCAGGGTGGGTGCGGCGACGGGCTGGCCGGGGCGCAGCAACACCTCGCCGCTGACCGCGTCCCGCAGCGCGGCGCCCTCGGTGAACACTCCGTCGAGCAGGCCGCTCGACTCAAGCGCCGCCTCGATCCCAGCCCGTTGCCGATCGTCAAGGTGATCGGCGAAATCGATCAGCCGGTACAGCGGGATGCCCGGACGCGCCGGGACGTCGGTCCGGAACCGGGACCGGGGTGGTTCCGGATCGCTCATCGCACTCCACCGACCATGCTCCTCCCGTACCTCGTCGATGCTGGCCTGGAGCTCTGCCCGCCGGGACCGGAGGCTGTCGCGCCGGTGCTCAGCCGCCGCGCGCAGCGGTGCCAGGGCGGCCTCGGCGGCCGCGCGGACCTCGGCCGGCGTCTCCGCCCGCAGCGGATCGTCGCCGAGCAGTACCTCCCGTACCGCCACGAGATCCGCGTCGGCCAGAACCGGCAGTGCCATCCATTCCTGCACGGCGCGCGCGAAGACACCGCCGGCCGCGACGAGGTTGTTCGTCACCTCGGTCAACCGGTCCTGGGTCTCGCCCTGCTGCCCGTCGAGCAGGTCGCGGTCGGCTTCCGCCCGCGCGGCGACGACGGCGGCCGCGTCCGCCTCGTCCAGTCGCTGGCGTACGTCGGCGACCGCCGTCCGTCGGGCGCGCACCGCTTCTTCTGCCGCGGTGACCCGCACCCGATGCTCGCCGAACTCCTGCGCCGCCAGGCGGTGGTCGACAACCTGGGTCGAGGGGGCCGCCGGCACACCGGTACGACGTAGTTCCGGTACCGCGCCGAGATGCGCGGTGTCCAGGCCCGACTCGGCGGCGAGCCCACGGATGCGTCGGTGGTCCTCACGCAACTCGGTGACGGTGGCCGCCAGCCGTTCGGTCTCCGCGACAAGCCGCGCCGCGACATCGGTGTACGTCTGCCGGTCGGCGTCCACCGCGTGCGCGGCGGATCGGGCCGCCGACTCGAGTGCCCGTACCGCGATGCGGCGCTGCCCCAGCTCCTGAACGGCCCGGTACGCCGCGCTGTCACGGAGCGCCTCGAGTTCGGTACGAGCCTGCCGCCCCTCGTGCTCCCAGCGCTCGACCTCGGCCGCGGCAGCCTGCTCCGCCTCGAACGCCGTCGCGACCTCCCGCTCCGCCTGGCCCGCCTGGCGGCGTTGGGCGCGGAGCTGGGACAGGGCCTCGTCGACCGCCGCCACCCGACGACGCAGCTCGCCGCGAAGATATCCGCGGTACGCCGTCATCAGGTCGGCCAGCGCCGAATGCGTGGCTTCCAGCCTGCCCAGATCGGAGCGGACGGTTTCCAGGTCGTCGAGGTTGTGCGCGACCGGGTCGAGCACGTCATCGTCGACCGGCGGCAGTGCTTCGCCCAGTTCGGTGGTGAGCTGTCCGGCTTCGATCCGGTCGCCGATGGTGGGGCGGCGTAGCCGGTACAGCAGGTGGACGAGGTTGCGGTACCGGCCGGGGTCGCCGATTCCGAAGAGTTCACGACCCACCCGGGCACGGTAGTCCCGGGCGCTACCCAGCAGGGCCGACTCGCCCAGCATCTCCCGTAGCCGCTCGATGGGCACGGGTTGCCGGTCCACCACCAGGTCGACGTCGACACCGACACGCAGCGGGGTGATGAAGTAGGTGAGTCGCGCCTCGCTGGTCGAGGACGACCATCGAACAATCGCCCCCAGCGTCAGAAACTGTGCCGAACCGTGCTCGTCGACTCGCCGGAGCTCCAGCCAGACGTACCCCTGCCGGTTCACCCCGCTGGCACCCTCACCCATCAACCAGCGGAAGGTGGTACGGCCGGCGCCTGTGGCGTCCAGACGCTTGGCGTCGCCGTCCAACAGGAACGGCAGGAGCAGTTCGAGGGCCTTCGACTTGCCGGCGCCGTTCTTACCACGCAGCAGCAGCCGGCCGCCCTCGAACTGGAACACCTGGTCGTCGTACTGCCAGACGTTGCAGATCCCGGCCCGGTACAGCCGATACCGGTACGGATGTTCCGGCGTGGTCTCCGCCCGGCTGGCCGCCACCGCCGCCGGGCTCATGACCGTACCGCCTCGTTCGGGGCGTAGCGGGCCGCCGCCGCGAGTAGCACCAGGGTGCCAGCGGGTGCCTCGCCCCGGGCCGCACGGGCGTCGACCGCACGTTCGGCGGCTACTGTCTCGTCTGAGTCGGTGTCGGCGACGGTGGGCGCCGAACGCGCCAAGAGTCCCATGCTGGTCAGCAACGCGATGACCGCCTCTCGCAGCAGCAGTGGATCGTCGACGTACCGGCCCGCCCACCGTCGGCCGTGCCGGTCGGTCAGATCGGCAAGTATCCGGTCCAGGGTGTCGGCCGGTACGGGTGCCCCGATCGTCAGCTGTCCTGTGGCAGGGCGTACCTGCTCGACCAGCATCCCGATCGTCAGCAATGCGGCCTGGGCCACGGTGCCGACTCCGGGAAACTGCACATCGCTGAGTTCCTCGTCGGGGTCCACGAGGGCCGCCCCCTCGGTGCGCAGCTCGGCCTGCAGACCGGCGTATTCCAGGAAGGACCGCTCGTCACGCCGCTGCTCACGGCGCAGCCAGGCGCGCTCCGTGGCGGTCAGCTCGTCGAGGTACGTCACCGGTTCCTCGACCAGCCGCCGCCGCACGCTGTGTCGTGGCCCGCCCGGACCCGGCTCGGCCGCGCTCCGGAGGAAGTCCGCCGGTGTGGCGGCCCGTCCCGGAGGTGTGGCCATCAGATGGGCGACGATGTCGCGGTTCACGGTGAGCAGTGCCTCGGCGTCGTCGGTGTCGGCGAAGCTGGCGACCGTGCCCTGTTCCTCGCGCAGTGCCTGCCACGACACCAGCTGCCGAAGCGCGGCGCTGAGCGCACGGCGTTCGGTGGGACGCTGCGCGTCGCCGAGTCCGATGCCGGCCTCGACCGCCGCCGACCGCACGTCGGCGATGAGCTGTGACAGCAGCACCTGCTCCGGTCCGGTGAGCAGTACCGCTACGGCGAGCGTGAGGTAGGCGTACATGCGTGGGGTGAAAGGTCCCGTCGCCCGCAGCAACGGTCTCCCCCGCCCCGGGCCCAGACCCGGCTTGAAGAGCCGAGCGAAACCCGCCTCCACGACGAGCCGGTAACCGAGGAAGTTGCCGAACCAGCTCTTCAACCACTCGGCATGCCGACGGACCAGTGCAAAATCGTCGTTGTCGGTCAGCAGCAGCGGCGAGGCCAGCAGGGCTCGTACCGCCCGGCGTCGCTCGGTCGCCAACGCGATGTCGGATTCGTCAGCCACCGGCGTCCACCAAGCGACTGATCGAGATGTCGACGTCCTGGGCGGTGAAGTTCCCGGCGGGCGAGCGCAGGGTCAGCACGTTCCGCGGTTTGCTGAGGAGCTCGCAACGCAGACTCAGGTCGACGACCACGGTGACGGCGTTGCCCAGCAGAGGATCGCCGGCACCGAGGGCCTGCGCCATCAGTTCGAGCAGAAGATGCACGGCCGGACTGGACAGGTACACGGCACCCAGGTCCGGCGCGGCGGACAGCAGTTCCGCCGCCGCCGCGACCCGCAGTTCGTGGATGGCCGCGGCCTTTGCGACCAGTGCCTGCTGCTGCGCGCGGTGGTCGGCGATCCGGGCGGCACGGCCGCGCGGCGCCCGGACTCCACGGTCCCGTAGTGCGACGGGAACGTGCACCGAAGGGCTCGACCACCAGCTGGCCGTCGCGGGTACTACCCGCTGCGGATCGGCGGCGATGCCAAGATGCCGGGCGGAGTAGAGCCCGAACGCCGACGTGTAGAGGTCGTTCGCCGTCTCCTCGTCGGCGCTGTCCAGCCAGTTCGCCAGGCGCAGCAGCTCCCGACGCCGGGACGCGCCGTGCCCGGTGGAGCGGACCATCCGTTTCGCGTTGGCGAGCAGGGACTGCAGGGCCCGCATGGTGGCCTCCCGGAGCTGGGTCACCTCGCTTCTGCGACCGTCGAGGTCGCTGAACCAGGCACGCAAAGCGGTCCAGTCGGCAACGTCGTGTCCTCGGCTGCGGTGTACTGCGACACCGAGGTCGGCGGCGGCGCCGGCCAGTCCGCCGTCGTTCAGGCCCGCCAACAGCCCTGGCAGGTATGGCCAGAGGCGCTGCAGGTGACGTTCGATCCGCGGCGCGAGAAGGACGATCTCCTCCGTGATCGACTCGACGTAGTCGAGCAGAAGGTCCTTGAACCCGAGGTACTCCGCGCTGTCCAGGTCGTACCGGGCCAGCACCTGGCCGAGAAACGCGTAGAAGTCGCGCACCGAGTCACGGAACGTCCAGAACTGGGCGAAGATCGTGGCGACCGTCTCCCGGGCGGTGGCGGCATCGAGGCCGCCCGGCTGTTCGAGACGGTCCGCCAGGTCGCCCAGACCGTTGGCGATCAGCCCGAGCAACTCCCGGCTGATCTCCCGGGCGGCGTCGACGCTCGACAGCACCTCGTCCGCCTGCCGCTGTACCCGTTCCCCGAGCGGCGACAGTTGGTAGCGGGACCGGGCCCGCCGGTACTCCTCGATGCTCTTCACCCGAACGGTGTGCGAGCTCGGAAGTAGATTGCCCCAGCCGACAAGTTGGTTCAACCGGCTGACCGCGGTGTCGAGGGAAAGGTCGACGCCCTGGGCGGCGAGTTCCTCGACTACCTGCTGAGCGGAGAGATCCGTCATCAGGGAGGAGGTGAACCGGCGCATGATGGCGAGGTAGACCGCGCGCTCGGGCACGGTCAGGTAGGTGAAGGCCTCGAGGCGGCCCAGATCCTCCGCCGGCTCACCCACCGCACCAGCATAGGCGACTGCCGGTAGCGGCAACATCGCCGCCTACGGGGCGGCGGGCGGGCCTGGACGGGGTCCGGGTGGCGGGATTACCGAAATTCGGGGCGGTTGTCCGGATGTGAAAATCAGGGCACCGAATCGACGGATCTCTGTGTCTTTGCTGGCCTTTCCGCAACAATCCAGCAATAGCCGGGAAGTCCTCCCGACCGTGCCGCCCCGCCCGGAGGCATCATGATCCGTCCCCACCGGCCAGGCCGCCGCCTGGTCGCGCTCGCCGCCGCAGCCGTCACCGTCGCCCTCACCGTCGTCGCCGTCACCCTCGCCGCGCCCGGTGGCGCCGGCGCCGACCCGCTCGGCGCCGGCAGCTACACCACCGCCCGCCCCGCCGGCGCCGCCGGCCCGTCCGGCTGCGCCGACCTCGCCACCAACCCCCGGCGGTACGTCACCGCCAACGCCCCCGCCAGCGCCGTGCCGACCAACGACTGGTGGTCGGCGCTGCTGTTCAAGCGCACCGACTGCGCCTGGTCCCCGCCGCTGCACGCCCACCCGATGTCCTTCCAGCCGGCGGCCGGCGGGCTCGGCGTCGGCTACCCCACCACCGCCACCGTCTCCGGCACCCCCACCACGGTCGGCGAGTACCACTACCCGTACAGCACCGAGTTCACCCTCGGGATGACCGGCCTGAACGCCCCCGACGTCCTGGTGGACGGCTGGACCGACTGGACCGTCTCGCCCTGGTGGTCCGACGGCAGCCGCAGCCTGCGGGCCACCATCGGACACGGCCTGCCGTTCGTCTACGCCCAGGTCACCGGCGGCAACGCCCAGCTCGGCTTCGGTGCGACACCGACGGTCTGGAGCAACAGCGGCAACCGGATCGGGTTCACCGTCCGGGGCCACGACTACATGGCGTACGCCCCGAGCGGCGCGACGTGGACGGTCAGTGGGAACACCGTCACCTCCACCCTGGCCGGCCGGGGTTACCTCTCCGTCGCCCTGCTCCCCACCACCACCGGCACCCCGGCCGCCGACCGGGCCGCCCTGGCCGACAGCTACGGCCGGTACGCCCACGCGCACGTCACCGGCACCCGGGTCGACTGGCGGTTCGACCCGGCGACCAGCACGGTACACAGCACGTACACGCTGACCACCACCGCCCGGGAGGGCACCGAACGGAACACCGTCGCCGCGCTCTACCCGCACCAGTGGAAGAACCTCTCCGGCGGCTCGCCGATCCCCCAGACGTACGTCTCGCCGCGCGGTCCGCTGCGCACCCTGGTCGGGATCGGCTCGTTCGGCACCGCGATCCGCTACCACGGGATCCTGCCCGAACTGCCCGCCGTGGCCACCTCCGGCGGCGCCGACCTGGCCACCCTCGGCGGCTACCTGGACCAGGCCGCCACCGGTGACCCGCTGGCCGGATTCGGCAACGACACCTACTGGACCGGCAAGGGGCTGGGCCGGGCCGCCCGGCTCGCCGAGATCGCCGACCTGCTCGGCCGGACCGCCCAACGGGACCTGCTGCTGAACGCGATCCGGACCCGGCTGACCGACTGGTTCACCGCCTCCCCGGGCGAGACCGGACGGCTGTTCCACTACGACCGGGCCTGGGGAACGCTTGTCGGCTACCCGGCGTCGTACGGCTCGGACCAGGAGCTGAACGACCACCACTTCCACTACGGCTACTACATCGCGGCCGCCGCCACGCTGGCCAGGTTCGACCCGGGCTGGGCCGCCGCCGACCGGTACGGCGGCATGGTGGACCTGCTGATCCGGGACGCCAACGGGATCAACCGGGCCGATCCGATGTTCCCGTTCCTGCGGGACTTCGACATCTACGCGGGACACGACTGGGCCTCCGGGCACGGCTCGTTCGGTGCCGGCAACAACCAGGAGTCGTCCTCGGAGGGGATGAACTTCGCCAGCGCGCTGATCCAGTGGGGACTGGCCACCGGCAACACCGCCGTCCGGGACGCCGGCTTGTTCATCTACACCACCCAGGCGCAGGCGATCCAGGAGTACTGGTTCGACTCGGCCGACCAGAACTTCCCGGCCGCGTTCGGGCACCGCACGGTCGGCATGGTCTGGGGCGACGGCGGGGCGTACGCGACCTGGTTCAGCGCCGAACCGGAGATGATCCAGGGCATCAACATGCTGCCGATCACCGGTGGTTCGCTCTATCTCGGCTACCGGCCGGCCTACGTCAACACCAACTGGTCCGAGCTGGTCACCAACAACGGCGGGCCGCCGACGGTGTGGCAGGACATCCTGTGGTCGTTCCGGGCGCTGGGCGACCCGGACGCGGCGTTGGCCGCCTTCCGCGCCAACCCGGGATATCCGCCGGAGGAGGGCGAGAGCCGCGCCCACACCTTCCACTGGCTGCGCAACCTGGCGGCGCTCGGCCAGGTCGACACCACGGTCACCGCGAACACCCCGCTCTACGCGGTCTTCACCCGGGGCGGGGCGCGGACCTACGTGGCCTCGAACATCACGGGTAACCCGATCACGGTGACCTTCTCCGACGGTCGGACCCTGACCGTGCCGGCCGGCCGTACCGCCACCACCGGGGCGCACACCTGGAGCGGCGGGAACGCCGGCGGCGGCCCGTCGAACCCGACGCCGACCCCCACCCCCACGCCAACCCCCACCCCCACGCCGACGCCGACCGGACCGCCGACCACCAGCAACCGGCTCTTCGTCCGGTCCGGCGGGGCACTGTCCGGCAGCCCGGGCACCGGGGCCGGCACGGTCACCCTGCCCGCCGCGAACGGCAACCACGACGGCACCCCGAGCAACCCGGTCACCCACCGGCTGTGCGGGTTGACCGGGACGTACCAGGCCGGTGGGGCGACGGGCTTCGCGCTGCACGTCGACGCGGGCACCGCCGTCGGGGCCGGGGTGCAGGCCCGGATCTCGTACGACTTCACCGGCTCCGGCAGTTACGGCCGGACCGAGACGTACGCCTACTTCGCCACCGACCCGTTGCCCGGCACCGAGCTCTACACCCAGGCAGCCGGGATACGCAGCGTCTCGGGTGGCTTCGCCGCGTTGAACCGCGGCTGCGTCCGTCTGGAGGTCTGGAACGCGATCGGCTCGGCACCGACCACGCTGCGGGTCGACGCGACCGCCGCCCAGGGCGCCCAGTCGACGGTCACCATTCCGTTCGCCCTCTCCGGCTGAGAGCGAAGCCGGCGGTGCGGGCGCCACGGCTCGGTGGCCCGCACCGCCGGTCGGGTCGGAGGCCGCCCCGGACAGTGGTGACTGCCCGGGGCGGCCGTGGGTCAGCGGAGGTCGAAACGGTCCAGGTTCATCACCTTGACCCAGGCGGCGACGAAGTCCTGGACGAACTTCTCCTGCCCGTCGGCACTGGCGTAGACCTCGGCGATGGCCCGGAGCTGGGAGTTCGCACCGAAGACGAGGTCGACGGCGGTGGCGGTCCAGCGCGGTTCGCCGGTGGTACGGCGGCGACCCTCGTACACGTTCTCGGTCGAGGCGCTGGCCTTCCACTCGATGTCCGGGTCGAGCAGGTGCACGAAGAAGTCGTTCGTCAACGCGCCGGGCCGGTCGGTGAGCACGCCGTGGGGCAGCTGCCCCAGGTTCGCGTTCAACGTCCGCAGACCGCCGACCAGGACGGTCATCTCGGGCGCCGTCAGCGTCAACAGGTTGGCCCGGTCCAGCAGCAGGGTCTCCGGGGAGAGTTTCTGTCCGGCCCGCAGATAGTTGCGGAACCCGTCCGCCCGCGGTTCGAGGACGGCGAACGACGCCACGTCGGTCTGTTCCTGGGTGGCGTCGGTACGCCCCGGCGCGAACGGGACGGTGACCTCGTAGCCGGCGTTGCGGGCCGCCTGCTCGACCGCGGCGGATCCGGCCAGGACGATCAGGTCGGCGAGCGAGATCCGTCGGCCGTCGGATCGCGAGGTGTTGAACTCCCGCTGGATCCGTTCCAGGGCCGGCAGCACGGTGGCGAGCACGGCCGGTTCGTTGACCTCCCAGTCGCGCTGCGGTTGCAGGCGGATCCGCGCCCCGTTGGCCCCGCCGCGCAGGTCGGTGCCGCGGAAGCTCGCCGCCGACGCCCAGGCGGTGAAGACCAGTTGCGGGACGGAGAGCCCGGACCCGAGCACGGCATCGGTCAGGGCGGCGATCTCCGCGTCGGTGACCAGTTCGTGGTCGACCGGCGGGACCGGGTCCTGCCACAGTTGCGGTTCCGGCACCCAGGGACCGAGGTAGCGGGTGACCGGGCCCATGTCCCGGTGCAGCAGCTTGTACCAGGCGCGGGCGAAGGCGTCCGCGAACTGGTCCGGGTTGGCCATGAACCGTCGGGAGATCGGTTCGTAGACCGGGTCGACCCGCAACGCGAGGTCGGTGGTCGCCATCATCGGGGCGTACCGGACCGAGGGGTCGTGGGCGGCGGGTACGGCGTCCGCCCCGGCACCGCTCTTCGGCTTCCACTGTTTCGCGCCGGCCGGACTCTCGCAGACCTCCCACTCGTACCCGAAGAGGGTTTCGAAGAAGCTGTTGTCCCAGGTGGTCGGGGTGGGGGTCCAGGCGCCCTCGAGTCCGCTGGTGATGGTGTCGGCGCCCTTGCCGGTGCCGTAGCTGTTCCGCCAGCCCAGACCCTGCTCCTCGAGCGGGGCGCCCTCGGGCTCGGGTCCGACGTACTCGTCGGCGCGGGCGGCGCCGTGGGTCTTGCCGAAGGTGTGTCCGCCGGCGATCAGGGCGACCGTCTCCTCGTCGTTCATCGCCATCCGGCGGAACGTCTCGCGGATGTCCCGGGCGGCGGCCAGCGGGTCGGGGGTGCCGTTCGGCCCCTCCGGGTTGACGTAGATCAGTCCCATCTGCACGGCGCCGAGCGGAGCGGCGAGTTCCCGGTCTCCGCTGTAGCGTTCGTCGCCGAGCCAGGTGTCCTCGGGTCCCCAGAAGATCTCCTCGGGTTCCCAGACGTCCTCGCGCCCGAAGCCGAACCCGAAGGTCCTGAAGCCCATCGACTCGAGGGCGCAGTTGCCGGCGAAGACCAGCAGATCCGCCCAGGAGATCTTCCGGCCGTACTTCTGCTTGACCGGCCAGAGCAGTCTGCGGGCCTTGTCCAGGTTGGCGTTGTCGGGCCAGCTGTTGAGCGGGGCGAAGCGTTGGGCGCCGTCACCGCCGCCACCCCGACCGTCCTCGATGCGGTACGTTCCGGCGGAGTGCCAGCTCATCCGGATGAACAACGGTCCGTAGTGGCCGTAGTCCGCCGGCCACCAGTCCTGCGAGGTGGTCATCACCTCGATGACATCCCGCTTCAGGGCCTCGACGTCGAGCTTCTTGAACTCCTCCCGGTAGTCGAAGGACTCGCCCAACGGGTTGGCCCGGGGTGAGTGCTGGTGGAGCACCTGGAGGTTCAGCTGGTTGGGCCACCAGTCCTGGTTGGCCCTCGGTCGGCTCCGCTTCGGAGTCGGGGAGGGGATTGCCGGGTTCTCG
The DNA here is from genome assembly GCF_039871775.1 of Plantactinospora sp. B5E13. Classification (NCBI taxonomy): domain Bacteria; kingdom Bacillati; phylum Actinomycetota; class Actinomycetes; order Micromonosporales; family Micromonosporaceae; genus Plantactinospora; species Plantactinospora sp. B5E13. Next base: position 33,991 of record NZ_JBDPLT010000028.1, on the reverse strand, counting down.
CTCTCGCTGCCGTGCTCGGGCACGTCGATCCTTCTCCTGTCCGTCGCTTGCTTGTTCTGTCAACCGGTTGCTGTGCCCCGACAGATTCGGGGCAAACGCCCCGGTGGATGACCTCGGCTCCGTCGACCGGGGAGAAACCGTTCCGACATACCGGCGTCACCCGCGTAGTATGCCCGACTTTCGGGGTGATACCGCAGGATTGTGGCCGTGGCGCGACATGGAGAGAAATGACCGGGTACGGGGGCGATGGCGTCCAGTCCGGCTCCAGTGGCCGTCCAATCCGCCTCAGTAGGTTGCGGGCCAGCCGCCCGTCGGGACTCCTCCGGCCGGCGGCGCCACCGAGCCTGAGGAGGACGAATGCTCGATCCCACCGTACGACGGCGCCTGCTCGCGCTGGCCGCGGCCGTGGCGTGCGCCGTGGCCCTGCTGCCGGGGCGACCGGCCTCGGCAGCGCCCGCCGACCCCGCCCTGTCGCACCGGTCGCTGCCCGACAGCTGCGCGCCGGAACTCGCGAAGGCCGCCACCCGGGCCACGGCCGGGGGCGGCACCGCGATCTGTGTCGAGATGGGTGAGCTGACCCGCGAGGCGGCGCCCACCAAGACCGCGCCGTCCGGCGCCGGCACCACCGCGGTCAACTGCGGCAACGGTGCCTGGGAGTTCGCCCGGTTCGGCGCCTGCGCCACCGCACCCGTCACGCTCTACGTCTTCCTCGTCCCGTCCGGGGCGCTGGTCGGCATCATCGACATGACCACCACGTTCATGGCGGACCTGGGGTCGATCGACGGCCGGCCCCGGTACAACGTCACGGTGCGGGCCACCGGTCTGCTGGGCCAGGTCGCCGGCACCTACATCACCCACGAGGGCTACTGCGAGTACGGCTGCAGCGGGTTCACCGGCGGCGGCACCCAGCGCTTCGACTACGTCGGGGCGCAGGCGAACTTCATCCTGAACGCGGGCACGACCGCCACCGCGCCCGGCGCCGTCCACCAGGCCTCGATGATGCTCTACTACTACTTCCTCAACGCCACCTGGAATCCGCAGTTCTCCAACGCGGTCGGCGCGTCGAGTCCGGAGTTCCGCTGCGACAACGCGATACCCGGATGGAACCAGCCGGGCTGCGTCTATCCGTCGGTCCGGCCGGTCTACACCCCGAGCCCGGCCAACGGCAGTTACCGGCAGCACATCCGGATGGCACTCGAGCACAACCTGCCCCGGATCCTGACCCGGACCACCGACTCGTTCGACCAGACCCAGAACCACAACCGGGCCTGCCCCGGCCAGTACCGGGCGCCGGACGGATACAGCTGCGACGAGTACCCGTTCCGGTCGACCCGGCAGGGCGCCTTCACCGGCGGACACACGTACGGGCGGACCTTCAGCGGCTGCCAGGTCGGCTGGTTGGACATCCGGCAGCCCGGTGACAGCGGCGGGTGGAACGCCTGCTACATCCCGGCCTTCGAGAACAGCAGCGGAGGCAACGAACTGAACCGCTTCTACGAGAGCAACCGCGTGATCCACAACGACACGTTCGAGGTGACCGCCTGAGTGCCGGCCCGGGCGGCCACCCGCGTGGAAGGAGCGCGGGGGCCGCCCGGGCCGGCGGCGGACCACGGGACGCCGTTCAGCGCGACGTCGGGCCGGACGCTCCCGCCGGGTGCGGCTCCCCGGGGAACGCGCCGGCCGGTGCCGGCGGGTTGAGCCGCGAGTACGCCTCGAGTCGCCACCGCAGCGGGCTGGCCGCCTCGATGTCGACCACGTGGTCGACGGTGAACTCGACCACCCGCCGGGCCCCCGGGAACCGGTCGACCTGCCCCGGATCCCAGTTGATCCGCCCGGTCCCGCTCAACTGCAGGCTGCGACCGGTCTCCCAGTCCAGGAAGACCAGTCCGCACCGGGGATCGAGGTGGATGTTCCCGAGCGTCATGAAAAACGAGTTGCCGACCACCTGTTCCGTCCGCAGCACCAGGCGGTCCCCGTCCCGGTGGACGGTGCCGGCCACCTTCACCCGAGCAGGGTCTGCGGCGAGAGGACGACCATGCCGAAGTCCCCGGGCTCGACGAAGGCGTCCCGCAGTGGGTCACCGACCGGCGGCAGGGCGTGGACCACCAGGGTCCGGCGGTCGGGGCTGTCGACGAACCCCTCGTCGCCGGCGAGGGTCGTACACCAGAGGTTCCCCTCGGCGTCCGCACCGGAGAGCGCGACCAGGCGCTGCTGCCGGACGAGGCCGGCGAAGGCGCCGACGTCCGCGTCGAACATGGACGAGCCCCATCCGGGGCCGCCCTCGCCGGCCATCCGTTGGACGGCCTGTTCACCTTCGTGGTCCCGGCTCATTCGGTCACCTCCGGGTGATACGCGGACCTACTGTCCGGATCGACGGTCCACCGGAAAGAGATCGGCGGTCATTCCGACGGCCAACCGTTGTCGGTCAACCGGCGTGAATCCGGTCCAGGTCTTGTGTGTCCATGGCGCGGGGATCAAATACCTCTGGATATGGTCGCGGACATCGAGCTTCATTCCGATCTCGTCCGCGCCTTTCCCGGATTCCGTTTGGATCGCCTTTCCGCACGCTGACACCAACTGATCGGACATGGGGCGGGTGGATTCGGCCGCGGGAGTTCCGAGCCTGACGACCGGACGGGTCCCGCCACCCCACCCACGCGTACCGGTTCAACCGGTACGCACGGCGACTACAGTAACCACATGACGCCGACCGCCGCAGGGCTGACCCTGCGCACCCCGGAGGGCGTCGCGTACCTGTTCGACCCCGGTGCGTTGTGCCTGGAGTTCCTGACCACCGGCGGGCCGGGGGTGCTGGCCCGCTACGAGGTCCTCCACCAGCCGGCCGACCTGGCCGAATGGCTCCGACTCTCCCGCCTGCGGCTGGACCCGGCGACCGTCCACGTCAGCGCCGACCAGCTCCGGACGGCGCACCGGCTCCGGAACGCGCTGTGGCGGCTCGGCCGCGACAGCGCCCGTACCGGACGCCGGCAGGCCGACGACCTGGCCGAGATCAACCAGATCGCCCGCCCGGCACCACTGGTCCCGCAGGCCACCCCGGACGGCGACCAGACCTGGCTGACCCCGGCCGACGGCAACGCGGTGCTCTCCACGATCGCGCGCGACGCGATCCGGCTCTTCACCGGCGACCTGGCCGGGCGCATCCGGGAGTGCGGCTCCCCCGACTGTTATCTGATATTCGTGGACACGTCACGGCCGGGACGGCGGCGCTGGTGCGCCATGGAAGCCTGTGGGAATCGTCATAAGGCAGGCGCGTTACGCGCCCGCCGGGCGGCGTCCACGCACCACCGCCAAGCGCGGGTGGAGCCGCCGCACAACAATTTTGAACGGGCCGTTAAGACCTCTGGTTAGCCAACCTTGTGAGGCTCGTCTCGGCAGCGGGAACGCCATTTCCTGCTTCAATGGTGGCGAATAGGCCGTTGCAGTGAAAGGCAAGCCTCCGTGAGTTCAACTGTTCTCCCGTCAGATGGTGCCGGATCCTTCGCGCCGGGCGCGGTCGCCCAGCTCGCCGCCGACACCGTGGGCCCGGTCCTGCTCCCTGACGACGAGGGGTACGCCGCCGAATGCGCCGGCTACAACCTCGCCGTACCGCACCGGCCGGCGTTGGTGGTCGGTGCCGCCGGCGCGACGGACGTCCAGGCGGCGGTACGGTTCGCGGCGGCCCACGGCCTGCCGGTCGCCATCCTCGCCACCGGCCACTCCGCGCTCGCCTCGACCGGCGCGGTGCTGGTCACCACGCGGCGGATGGAGACGGTGACGATCGACACCGACCGGCGTACCGCCCGGGTCGGCGCCGGGGTGCGCTGGCAGCGGGTCATCGACGAGGCCGCCCGGCACGGCTTGGCGCCGCTGAACGGTTCGTCCACCACCGTCGGCGCCGTCGGATACACCCTCGGCGGCGGGCTCGGCCCGATCGGCCGCACCTTCGGGTACGCCGCCGACCACGTACGCGCGATCGACGTGGTCACCGCGGACGGCCAGTTGCGGGAGGTGACCGCCGACACCGAGCCGGAGCTGTTCTGGGCGCTGCGCGGCGGCAAGGGCAACTTCGGCGTGGTGACCGCGCTTGAGTTCGACCTCTTCCCGATCACCCGGATCTACGGCGGCGGGCTCTTCTTCCCCGGCGACCGGGCCGCCGAGGTGCTGGTCGCCTGGGGCCGCTGGACGGCGACCGCGCCGGACGAGCTGACCTCGTCGGTCGCGCTGCTGCGGCTGCCGCCGGCCCCGGAGGTGCCGGAACCGCTGCGTGGTCAGCTCGTGGTGCACGTACGGATCGGGTACGTCGGACCGGCCGAGGAGGGTGCCCGGCTGGTCGCGCCGCTGCGCGCACTCGGACCGACACTGATCGACTCGGTGGCCGAGCTGCCCTATCCGCAGATCGGCACCATCCACAACGACCCGCCGATGCCGATCCCAATCGTCGACCGCTCGGCCCTGCTGCGCGAGTTCACCCCGGAACTGGTCGACACCCTGGTCACGCTCGCCGGCCCGGACACGCCGAGCCCGCTGACCATCCTCGAGATCCGGCACCTCGGCGGCGCGCTGGACCGGCGTCCGGAACCGGGGAACCCGATCGACACCCGGGGTGCCGGCTACAGCCTGTACGCGGTCGCGATCGGCGGGCCGGACCAGGCCGAGGCGTTCACCGGCTACCTCGACACGCTGATCGGCGCCGTCCGGCCCTGGGACACCGGCCGACGCTTCGTCAACTTCCTCTCCACCGCCGACGCCACCCCGGCCACGGTGCCGACCGCCTACCCGGCGGAGACGTACCAGCGGCTGCAGGCGGTGAAGAAGGCGTACGACCCGCTGAACCTGTTCCGGGTCAACCACAACATCGTTCCGGCCTGACCCCGGTGGACGCCCCGGCCCGGTGAACCCGGGCCGGGGTTCAGGTGTCGATCGGCCGGTGTCGACGTAGTTCGTGACGGGCGAGCGAACGGCGGTGCACCTCGTCCGGCCCATCGGCCAGCCGCAGTGCCCGGGCGCCGGCCCAGATCCGGGCGAGCGGGGTGTCCTGGCTGACCCCGGCCGCGCCGTGCGCCTGGATCGCCCGGTCCAGGATCCACTCCACCGCCGACGGTACGGCGATCTTGATGGCCTGGATCTCGGTGTGCGCGTGCTGGTTGCCGACGGTGTCCATCAGCCAGGCGGTCTTGAGCACCAGCAACCGGCACTGCTCGATACGCACCCGCGACTCGGCGATCCACTCCTGGAGCACACCCTGCTCGGCGAGCGGCCGACCGAACGCGACCCGGTCGGTGACCCGGCGGCACATCAGCGCCAACGCCCGCTCGGCCATGCCGATCAGGCGCATGCAGTGGTGGATCCGGCCCGGTCCGAGGCGCGCCTGGGAGATGGCGAACCCGTCACCCGGTCCGCCGATCAGGTTGGTCACCGGGACCCGTACGTCGACAAAGTCGAGCTCGGCGTGCCCGCCGTGGTCGCTGTCGTCGTACCCGAAGACCCGCAGGCTGCGGCGGACCGTCACGCCCGGGGTGTCCCGCGGCACCAGGATCTGGCTCTGCTGCCGGTGCCGGGGCGCGTCCGGGTCGGTCCTGCCCATCACGATCAGGATCTCGCAGTGCGGGTTCATCGCCCCGGAACTGAACCACTTCCGACCGTTGATGACGTAGTCGTCGCCGTCGCGGACGATGCGGGTCGCGATGTTCGTCGCGTCCGAGGAGGCGACGTCGGGCTCGGTCATCGCGAACGCCGAGCGGATCCGCCCCTCCAGCAGCGGCACCAACCACCGTTCACGCTGCTCGGCCGTACCGAACTGGGCGAGCAGCTCCATGTTTCCGATGTCCGGGCCGCGCAGTTGAGCGCCGGTGGCGCCAGGTGCGGGCTGTGCCCGGTGATCTCGGCCAGCGGCGCGTACTGCAGGTTGGTCAGGCCGGCGCCGTGTTCGCCGGACAGGAAAGGTTCCACAGCCCGCGACGGCGGGCCTCGGCGGCGAGTTCCGCCACCACCGGCGGCACGCTCCAGTCGTCGGTACGCCCGTGGATCTGCTCCTCGAAGACCGGTTCCGCCGGATAGACCCGCTCGTCCATGAAGGCGAGCAGCCGCTCCCGCATCGCCAGCGTCGTGGCGTCCAGCCCGAAGTCCATCGATCCTCCCGGAGGTGTTCCCTGTCGACGCCCGGGCCGCTCGCGGCTGTGCCCGGGCCTGCCCCGCAACGGTAGGCTCGTCCACAGCGTGACAGGGCTGGTGGAGTTATCGACCGCTCCTCGTGCGCCGCTACGCGCTCGGCGACGTCAGCACACGCCAGAGACCCAACACGGCCAGCAGGGACGCCGCGCCCGCCGCGCCGACGACAAGGCCGGGCGCGGACACCTCGCCCAACGCCCCGCCGCCGGCCGCGAACAGCCCCTGCAACGTCATGGTCCCGGTCAACGCCAGCCCGAAGGCCTGGCCTCGATTCGCCTCCGGCGCCGCCGACCGGAAGCGCCGGGCCAGCCCCAACTGGTACGCGACCCCGAACCCGGACACGGCGAGCAGCAGCGCCGCGGTGACCGGCCCGGGCCGCGCCAGGTCTCGCGTACCGCGTGCCCTGCGGCCGTGCCGCGACGCGGCTGCTCGGCCAGCCGCAGGCGCAGCAGCGCAGCGGAGAGCAGGCAGCTGGCCACGGTGATCCAGAGCGCGCCGCATGGACCGAGCGCCGCGATCAGCATCCCGCCCACGGCAAAACCGAGCACCTGCACGCCGCCGGCGGCCATCGAGAACACGGCCCGGCCGAGCACGTACCGGTCGCCGTCGAGCAGTTCGGGCAGCAGCGCGCCGCGCGCCGCGGAGGCGACCGCGCTGGGGATGCCGGTGACGAACACCAGCACCAGCATCGTGGTGGGCGACAGCAGGCCAGCGGCGACCGCGGCGCGGACCAGGTCGTAGCCGACCAGCACGGCTCGCGGCGGCCACCGGTCGGCGTACGCCAGCAGCAGCGTGCCGCCGAGGGCGTAGGGCAGGAGGCCGGCGACGTAGGCCAGCGCGGCCAGCAGGGGCGAGCCGGTGCCGGCGTAGACGGTCACCGAGAGCGCGAGCATCTTCACCGTCTCGCCGCCGAGAAAAAGCGTGCCCTCGCGACGCCTCACCTCCCAGGCGTCAGGGGCGTGCGCCGGCCATCCGCAACGGCGTACGCCCTGGTCCGCCCTCCCCCGCCCCTTCCGTCGGAGGCCGGATTGCGCGTCCTTGATACCTAGAACTACTATGCATTGCAGCTCTAGGGTTAGGGGCAGACATGCACATCACCAAGGACCTCGTGGCGGCCTCGGCGACGCCACTCGTGCTGGGGATCCTCGCCGAGGGCGAAAGCTACGGCTACGCGATCCTCAAGCAGGTCAACGACCTGTCCGGCGGGGAACTGGAGTGGACCGACGGTCTGCTCTATCCCCTGCTGCACCGACTGGAACGACTCGGACACGTCGAGTCGTTCTGGGAGACCCCACCCGGGGGACGGCGCCGCAAGTACTACCGGATCACCGACCAGGGCCGGGCCGAGCTCGCCGAACAGCGCCGCCAGTGGGCCACCGTCGTCGACGCCCTGCGTGGGGTCTGGAACAACACCCAGTCGGCACTCACCCCGATCCCCGCACCCGCCTGGGAGCTGGGACGATGACCGCCGCCAGCGAATACGACCTGGAAGGGCAGATCGCCGAGTGGCGGACGTACCTGCGCCGCCGCCGGGAACTGCGACACACCGACGGTGAGGAGCTCGAGGACCACCTCCGCAGCCAGATCACCGAGCTGACCGAGGCGGGCCTGCGCACCGACGAGGCGTTCCTGATCAGCGTCAAACGCATGGGCAGCTTCGACGAACTGTCCCGCGAGTTCGCCCGCGAGCACTCCGAACGGCTGTGGAAGCAGCTCGTCCTCCCCGGGGAGCCGGACGCGGCCGCAGCCGCCCGTACCCGTCGGGAACTGCCGGTCATGGTGGCATGCGCGGCGCTCGCGGCCCTCTCGGTCAAGGTGCCCGGCCTGTTCGGCATCGGCTTCGACGACGAGGGCAGTTTCTACGCGCGGAACCTCAGCCTCTTCGCGCTGCCGGCGCTGGCCGCGTACTTCGCCTGGCAGCGCCGGGTGAGCCCCCGGGTGATCGGGGTGCTCGCCGCGCTCTTCGTGCTCGGCGCGGTCGGCGCGAACGCGTACCCACTGGCCGACGACTCGCAGAGCGTCATCCTCACCTCGATCCACCTGCCGCTGGCGCTCTGGCTGGTCGTCGGCGTCGCCTACGTCGGCGGTGACTGGCGCTCGGACCGACGCCGGATGGACTTCATCCGGTTCACCGGCGAATGGCTGATCTACTTCGCCCTCATCGGCCTGGGCGGTGGTGTGCTCACCGCCTTCACCGTGGGCACCTTCAACGCCATCGGCCTGGACGCCGAGGGTTTCATCCAGGCGTGGCTGCTGCCCTGCGGCGCGGCAGCGGCGGTGGTCGTGGCGGCCTGGCTGGTGGAGGCCAAGCAGAGCGTCATCGAGAACATGGCTCCGGTACTGACCCGGGTCTTCACCCCGCTGTTCGTGGCCGCGCTGCTCGCCTTCCTGGTCGCCATGGTCTGGACCACCAACGGCATCAACGTCGAGCGGGACGCACTCATCCTCTTCGACCTGCTGCTCGTCGTCGTGCTGGGCCTGCTGCTGTACGCCCTCTCCGCCCGCGACCCCGGTGCCCGGCCCGGCCTGTTCGACCGGCTGCAGCTCGCGCTCGTGGTCAGCGCCCTGGTCATCGACGTCCTGGTGCTGGTGGCGATCACCGGCCGGATCACCGAGTGGGGCTTCAGCCCCAACAAGACGGCGGCGCTGGGCGAGAATCTCATCCTGCTCACCAACCTGGCCTGGTCGGCCTGGTTGTTCCTCGGCTTCGTCCGGGGCCGGATGCCCTTCGGCCGCCTCGAACAGTGGCAGACCCGGTACATCCTGGTCTACGCCGTCTGGGCCTGGTTCGTCGTACTCGCCTTCCCGCTCGTGTTCAGTTTCCGCTGAGCCGACTCCGGCCCGCCCGCCGCTGTCCCGTACCGGGACGGGGGCCGGCGGGCCGGATCCGGTCTGCCGCCCGTAGGGCACGCACCGGCGAGACGACCAGCGGCAGCCAGGCGAACGCGAGGCCGAGCGCCGCCACCCACATGCCGACCCGTACGCCGGCGACCTCGCCGAGCACGCCGACCACCGCGGCACCGATCGCCAGCACGCCGGTGAAGAGGAAACGCATCGTGGCGTTCATCCGGTTCAGCATCGGATCCGGGGTGACCCGCTGCCGGATGCTCACCAGCAGCACGTTGTCGAGTCCGATCCGGTACGTCAACACCAGCCAGCCCAGCATCGCCACCCACAGCCAGCCGCCCCGGTCGACCAGGGCTACCAGGAACCCGGCCGGCGTGCTGAGCAGTCCCGACACCAGCAGGGTCGGTCCGACGCCGAGACGCTCCCCGAACCGCCTGGCGGTCAGTGCCCCGAGGAGCACCCCGACTCCGCCGCAGCTGAAGAACAGGCCCAGCATGCCGGCCGAGAAACCGAGTTCACGGTGCACCAGCAGCGGCAGCGTGACGGTGGCGATCTGGAGGAACAGGTTGGTGGCCGCGCCGGTGACGGCGATCGGCCGCAGCAGCGGGTGGCCGAGAACAAACCGGATCCCCGCGCCGACGCCGCGCCACAACGGTCGACCGTCGGCCGGCACCGGCGGCGGCTCCGGGCGGCGGATCCGGCGCAGGACCAGCGCCGACCAGAGGAAGGTGGCGGCGTCGATCGCGAGCGCCACCGGCGCGGCGGTGACCTGCACCAGGAAGCCGGCGAGGCTCGGCCCGGCGACCCCGGCGGCGGCCTCCAGGCTGACCAGCTTGGAGTTGGCGTCGACCAGTCGATCGCGGCCCACCAGGCTGGGCAGGTAACTCAGGGCCGCCACGTCGAAGAAGACCGTCAGCACGCCGGTGAGCAGCACGACGACGTACAGCTGGGTGAGGGTGAGCAGGTCCAGCCACCAGGCGAGCGGGATGGACCCGAGCAGCACCGCCCGGGCGAGGTCCGTGCCGATCATCACGCCACGCCGACGCATCCGGTCCAGCCACACCCCGGCGGGCAGGCCGACCAGGAGGAAGGCGACGGTTTTCAGCACCCCCAGCAGACCGACCTGTCCGGGCGTCGCGTCGAGGGCGATCACCGCGACCAACGGTACGGCGACGAAACTGACCTGGGTGCCGACCGTACTGGCCGCGGCGGCGGAGAAGAGTTTCCGGAATCCGTCGTCCCGGAACAGCGAACTGGGCGAGGGCTCGGGGGCCGGCGGGCGCCGGTCCCGCACGTCGATGCGGCGTCGGATGGTCACGGCGTCGACCCTGCCGAGCCGGGTCCTGCGTCGACGACGATTTAGGATGGGCCGAATCCACGGGAGGGCGGCATGCTCCGGCTGGTCTTCACCGCACGCGACCTGGCCGACATCCGGTTCGGTTTCTCCCCGCTGTGGGAGGTCGTGGCGAGCGTACGGGTGGTCAAGGACCCGGACGCCCACCCGATGCACGCGGAGTGGAGTGCCCAGGTCCGACGGCGGCTCGCCCAGACCGACCTCGACTGGCGAATGCTGTCGGACCTGGTACCGGTGCCGACCCGCAGCATTCCCGGCCTGATCAGCCCGCCTCCGGTGGTGCCGTCGCCGGACCTGGAGCTGGAACTGAGGTCACTGTCGGCCATGGAGCCGGACCGGGTGCGGGACATTCTCGACAAGATGCCCGGTCCCCGGCCGAGCTCGCTGGAGCCGCTGTACGCGGATCCGGTCGCCGGCCTGCGTCGACTCGTCGAGGTCGTGCGTGGCTACTGGGACCTGGTGCTCGCGCCGCACTGGCCACGGCTGCTCCGGCTGCTCGAGGACGACGTGCGGTACCGGGCCCACCGGCTGACCGACGGCGGCACCCGGCTCCTCTTCGCCGACCTCAACCCCCGGATACGGTGGCACGACAACACCCTGCACGTGGTGAACAACCACGTCACGCGCTCGGTCGAGTTGGCCGGTCGGGGGCTGCTGCTGGTGCCGTCGGTGTTCGTCTGGCCCCGGGTGTTCGCCCGGCTCGACCAGCCCTGGCAGCCCACCCTGCGCTATCCGCCCCGAGGGGTGGCCCGGCTGTGGAGCCGCGACCGGCTCGACCCGCCGGCAGCGCTCGCCGCCGTGCTCGGCCGGACCCGGACCATGCTGCTGGCGGCCCTCGACGCGCCCGGTTCCACCACCGAACTCGCCCGGCAGACCGGGCTCTCCGCCGGGGGCGTGTCCCAGCACCTCACCGCGCTGCGCGCGGCCGGTCTGGTCGAGGCGTACCGGCGCGGCCGGTACGTGCTCTACGCCCGGACGAGTGTGGCGGAGTCCCTGCTCGCCGGCGCTACCGCACCGAACCGGCCGGTACGGTAGCCCGCCGGCCGGCGCCACCGCCTCGGACCGGCCGCCGGTGCCCTGGTCCCGGCCGGCACCGGACCGGCCGGGTCCACGATGGCGGTCAGCCGGTGGTGCCGGTGACGCCGGTGCCGGACCGGGTGACGTGGTAGGTGACAGTCGTCCCGCTCCAGAAGTGGAAGGTGAGGGTCACCTGGGCACCGTCGTTGACCTCGGCGAAGAACTCGGGCTTCAGGGTGATGCTGTTGGCGCCGTAGTCCGGCGCGAACGTGACGTCGAACTCCTTGAACGCGGTCCAGTTGTGTGGGCCGGCGTAACTGCCGTCGGCGTACTTCGCCTCCATGGTGGCGAGCTGGTCGCCCCGGAACTGGGTGGGGATCGCGAAGGCGCTCGTCGTACCGGTCGTGTTGGCGAGCACCGGCGGGTCGTACGTGAGGATGGTGATCCGCCACGGCACGCCCTGGGAGAAGCGGGCGTGCAGGGTGGCGTTGACGCCGTACGCCCGGGAGCCGACGAGCCGGGTGAGCGCGGCGGCGGTGAGGGTGAGCTGGTTGCCGGAGACGGTGTAGTCGCGGCCGTTGGCCAGTTCGGTGGCGCCCTGGCGCAGGCCCTGGAAGGTGGTGCCGTTCAGGTTGAGGGTGAGGCTCCGGCTGCTGATCGTGCCGGTGCGCGGCACGTACACCTGGTCGCTGGAGGCGGTGCCGGAGCGGGTGGTCCAGCTCGACCGGATCTGGGCGAACAGTTCGGGGTCGCTCCACTGGAACGAGGTACGCCCGAAGTGCTGGCCGTTGTCCCAGAGCATGGTGGTGAGCCGTCGCTGGCGGGCGTAGTGGCCGAGGAACTCGAAGAACTTCAGCTTCTCGCCCTGCTGGATGGTGCCGGTGTGCCGGTCGAAGCCGAGCAGGCCGTACTCACCGATGATCACCGGGATGTTCCGGGCGACGAAAGCGTTGTACACCCGGTCGAACTGGTCGGTGAGGTCCTGCTGCACGGTGGCGTCGAACCGGGTGCCGCCGGCGACGTTGACGCTGAACGGCCAGTAGCCGTAGAAGTGCACGGTCGCGACGAGGTTACGGTCGTTCAGCGCGGTGAAGGTGGCGACCAGTTCGTCCACCCGGGCCTGGTCGGCCGAGGTGTGCAGGGTGGGCAGGACGAGCAGCCGGGTGGCGTTGTTGCCGCCGGACTGCCGGACGACCTGGTGGAACCGGGTGTTGAGTTCGTGCAGCAGGGCCGCGTTCTGGGCGTCGCCGGAGCTGTTGCTGAACTGCGGCTCGTTGACGCTCTCGAAGGTGAGCCGGGCCGGGGCGTCCCGGAACGCGGTGGCGAGCTGGGTCCAGAGCGCGGTGTAGCGGTTGAGCACGCCTGCCCGGTCGGTCGGCATCGTGTTGATCCACTGCCACGAGTCGTGGTGCAGGTTGATCATCACGTAAAAGCCGTCGGCGAGGGCCCAGTTGACCACCTCCCGTACCCGGTTGAGCCAGGCCACGTCGATCTGGTGGTCCGGGGCGGCGCCGTGGTGGTTGCTCCAGGTGACCGGGATCCGGATGCTGTTGAAGCCCTGTGCCCGGATGTTGTCGAGCAGTGCCTCGGTGACCCGAGGGTTGCCCCAGGCGGTCTCGTCCGCGCCGACCGCGTCGAAGGAGTTGCCCAGGTTCCAGCCGGGTTGCATGGCGGCGACCGCGGCCATCGGGTCGGTCGCCGGTGGTGGCGTCGGTGGCCGGGTGGTGGGTGGCGGGGTGGTCGGCGGCCGGGTGGTGGCCGGCGGGGTGGTGCCGCCGACGTTGCCGGTGCAGGCGACGCCGTTGAGCGTGAACGAGGTGGGCGCGGTGTTCGCGCCGGTCCAGGAGCCGTTGAGCCCGAACGACACCGTCGCGTTCGTGCCGATGGCGGCGTTGTAGCCGACGTCGGTCGCGGTCACCTGGCTGCCCGAGGAGGTGACGGTGGCGTTCCACGCCTGGGTCACCCGCTGCCCCGCCGGATACGTCCAGACCAGACTCCAGCCGCGGACCGGGTCGCCGAGGTTGGTCACGCCGATGGTCGCGCTGAAGCCGCCGGGCCACTGGCTGGCGATCGTGTACGCCACCCGGCAGCCGGCCGCCGCCTGGGCGCCGGTCGCCGCGACCAGGCCGACGCCGGCCACCAGGGTCGTGGCGGTGGCCGCCACCAGACCGAGCCGCCAGCGGACTCCCCGCACTGTGCTTCGCAAGCCGGCCATGATGCTCCTTCGGGTCTGGCCGCGCGGAGGCCGGGCGCCGTCCACACGCCCGGATATTAAGTTTGGGATTTAAACTTTGTCAATCGGCGGACAACGATACGAAGCGTTCCCGAGCCATGGGAGACTGTCGATACGTTCGCGCGGACGGGCACCCGAAACAGCACCGCTGGTGGGCTCTGGCGGTGCCGCCGTGACGTCCGCTCCCGCCGAAAGGAGTCCCATGCCCGCCATTCCCGTACGCCGCTGGGCCGGTGCCGTCAGCGCGCTCTCCCTCGCCGTCGTCGCGATCGTCGCCCCCGCCGGGCCGGCGCGGGCCACCGTCGACGAGGTTCCGAGAGTGATCGCCGATCCCGAGTCGGAGTTCGTCCCGGAGGGCACCGGCGCCGGCTTCCGGGTACGCCTGAGCCACCCGCCGGCCGAGGCGGCCTACCTCGGGATGTCGATGCGCGGCAGCGGCGGCTGGATAAGCCAGCCGGTGATGCTCCGCTTCACCCCGACGAACTGGCACCTCCCCCAGGGCTACGCGGTGGGGAGCGTCCAGGACGCGGACACCGTCGACAACGTGCTCGTCTTCACCCTCAGCTTCCCGGGTTACCTCTCCGACACCGTCACCTTCACCCAGGTCGACGACGACTGAACCGAGGCCGCCGGCCGCGTCATGGCAACGCCGCCCGGCCCCGGAGGGTGCCTCTCCGGAGCCGGACGGCGTCGACCGGGCCGGCGGTCCAGCTCAACGGCGGAGCACCGTCGACACCGCCTCCGCCGCGTGGTCCCGCCAGAGTTCCGCCAGCGCCCGGTGGCCCCGGTGACCCGGATGGACGCCGTCCGGCGCCAGCCCGGCCGGGTCGCCGATCGCGTTCAGCGCCGCGTCCGCCGGTACGAGCGCGGCCTGGTACTCCCGGGCGAGGTCGCGGACGACGGCGATCTTCGGTTCCAGGTCCTCCCGCCAGGCGACCTGCTCCGGCGACACCGGCAGCAGGAAGGGCTCGACCAGGACAAGCGTGACCCGGACGGCGGCGAGCGGGGCCAGCAGCGCCCGGTAGTTCGCCGCGAAGTCCGCCACCGGCGTCGGGTCGTCGCTGTCGTAGCGACGCCAGGTGTCGTTGATCCCGACGAGCACACTCACCAGCGCCGGCCGGGCGGCCACCACGTCCCGGTCCCACCGGGCCCGCAGGTCCCGGCTCCGGTCGCCGCTGATCCCCCGGTTGACCACGGACGCCGCCCCGCCGAGGGTGTCGGCGATCTCGCGGACGTAACCGTCGCCGAGCCCGGCCGGGTCGTCGCGCCGGCCGCAGTCGGTGACGCTGTCGCCGACGAAGAGGATGGTCGGGGTGTTCATACGGTCCTTTCCAGTTCGATGAGCATCGCCTGCTGCGGGTTGAGCGTCGGCATCGGTACGCCGGCCCCGGCGAGCACGGCACCGGAGAGTTCGATCGGCGCCTCGACGGCCCGGGCCACCCACTCGGGATCCCGGCCCTGGTGCCGGCTGGCCGCGCCGAGTTCCTCCCGGACCGTCACCCGGTAGCGGGCGGTCCGGTCGAGCCCGGGGAAGCGGACCCGTCCGGACTGGCCGGCCGCCGAGGTCTGGAACCGTACCCAGGTGAACAGCGCCCGGGAACCGTCCTGGGCCACGGTGCCGTAGAGCGCGGTGGCCTCGTCGGCGAGGTCCGCGTTCACCACCCGCCCCGAGTGCAGCAGCGGCCGGAACTCGCGGTACATGGCCGACCAGGCGGCGATGGTCGCGAGTTCCCCGTCGTCGACCACGGTGAGGTCCTGTTCGATGCCGGCGTGCGCGGTGAGCGACCCGGCCAGCCGGAACGACAGGTCGGTGGTCCGGGAGGTGGTGTGCGCCCGAGCCGAGCCGAGGTGTGACCCGATGAGCTCCGGCGGTACGAGGGCCCGGGTCCACCGCTCGATCCGCACCCGCTCCACCGGGTCGTTGCAGTCCGAGGCCCAGACCCGGTCGGTGCGGTCGAGGATGCCGAGGTCGACCCGCCCGCCGCCGCCGGAGCAGGTCTCGATCTCCAGTCCCGGGTGCCGGTCACGCAGTTCGTCGAGGAGCCGGTAGAGGGCGAGCGTCTGGCGCCGGACGCTGGGCCGTTCGCCGTCCGCGGTCCGGCTCACCGCCTCGAGCAGGTCCCGGTTGTGGTCCCACTTGAGGTAGTCGATCGCGTACTCGCGGACCAGGGCGTCGATCCGGTCCAGCAGGTAGCCGTACGCCTCGGGCCGGGCGATGTCGAGCACGTACTGCTGCCGCGAGCTCGGGCCGAGGCCGACGGCGGGGCCGAGGACCCAGTCCGGATGCCGTTTGGCCAGGTCCGAGTCGAGGTTGACCATCTCGGGCTCGAACCAGAGCCCGAACTGCATGTCGTGGGCGCGGACCACCTCGACGAACGGGCCGAGTCCGGTCGGCCAGACGTCCCGGTCGACGAACCAGTCGCCGAGGCCGGCGTCCGCCTGCCGCCGCCGGTGGAACCAGCCGTCGTCGAGCACGATCCGCTCGACGCCGACCCGGGCGGCCCGTTCCACCAGCCGGGTGAGTCGGTCGAGGTCGTGGTCGAAGTAGACCGCCTCCCAGGTGTTGAGCACCAGGGGTCGGGGCGTACCGGGGTGGCCGGGTCGGGCGCGCAGCCGGCGGTGCAGCCGGTCGGCGACACCGTCGGTGCCCTGGTCCGACCAGACGAACAGCACGGTCGGCGCCGCGTACCGGTCGCCGTCGGCGAGGATGACCTCGCCGGAGCGCAGCGACTCCCCCGCGCCGGTGACCGCGGCGAAGGCGCCGGCTCCCTCCGGCAGCCGTTCCGCCAGGTACGTCTGCTCGCCGCTCCAGGCCAGGTGGGTGGCCCAGACCTCGCCGTGGCCGAAGCCGAACGACTCGGTGCCGGCGACCAGCAGGTACGGCGAGTCGTGGCCGGGCTTGCCGCGCCGGGTGGCCCGCAGGTGGGTGCCGAAGCCGAACGGGGTACGCCGGGGAGCCCGCTCCCGGCACCACTTCCCGGTGAAGTCGAGCAGTTCGGTGGCGCGTTCCGGCACCGGCAGCAGGGCGAGCAGCCCGTCCAGGGTGTACGGCAGGTGGCCGGTCGAGCTGTTCAGCGCGGCGTCGCGTTCGACCGTCATCCGGACGGCGAGCACACCGAAGCGGTCGAGGTCGTAGCCGACCGACGAGCGCAGCGCGGTGACCCGGTCGACGAAGTGGAACTCGATGGTGCCGCCGATCCCGTCGTCCGGTACGTCGATCCGGTACGTGTCGAGCACCGGCCGGGGGGTGGTCGCGTGGCCGCCGGCGTTCCCGGTCTGCGCGGCAACTCCCGACCAGCCGTCGTACTCGGTCGGCCAGACGGTCAGCACCCGGGGTTCGTCGGGTGAGTTGTTGAGGACGGCGGGTTCCGCGGTGAGCCGGAGATCCTCGTGCAGTTCCTCCCCCACCGCACCGAGATCCGCCCCCCAGTGCAGCACCCGGGGGGCGGGATGGCGCACCTCGACGATGAAGGCCGTGCCGCCGGCACGGAGGGCGAGTACGGCGTCAGCGCCGGAAAGCATGGGTCACAGCCTCCAGAAACAGTTACTTGACGGCGTAAATTAATCATGCTTAGGCTGACGCGGCAAGTTGCCGGACCGGGCCGGGGCCCAGACGCCGGCCGTCGAGGAAGCCCGCGACGGGTCGAGCACGCGGAAGCAGGAAGACCAATGGCGCTCTTGGAAACACCCACCCGCGACCCGCGGCCGGCCCGGCGGCCGACGCGGCGGGGCAGCACGGCCCGACGGCCGATCAACGCGAACTCCCCCGCCCACCGCGGGGACGCCCGGCTCGCCTGGCTGCTCATCACCCCCGCGCTCGTCGGGTTCGCCGTCTTCGCGGTCTACCCGACGCTGCGCGGCCTCTACCTGAGCTTCACCGACTTCAAGGTCCTCACCCCGCCCACCTGGGTCGGCCTCGACAACTACGTGGAACTCGTCGGCGACGAGGTCTTCTGGCGCTCGCTCGGCGTCACCGTCTACTTCGTCGTGCTCTCGGTGACCATCAGCCTCGCCGTCTCGGTCGTCACCGCGGCGGTGCTGCACCGGCTCACCTCGTCGACGGTCATCCGTGGCCTGATCATCCTGCCGTTCCTCATCTCCGGGGTGGTCGCCGCCACCGTCTGGTCGTGGATGCTCGACACCCAGCTCGGCATCGTCAACATCGCCATCGAGGCGCTCGGCGGCGACGGCGTGCAGTTCCTGACCTCCCGCGAGTGGGCGATCCCCTCGATCGCGCTGATCAACGTGTGGAAACAGATGGGCTACACGTCGATCATCATCTTCGCCGGCCTGCAGACCATCCCACCCACCGTCTACGAGGCCGGGCGCATCGACGGCGCGGGCGAGCTGCAGATGTTCCGCCGGCTCACCCTTCCGCTGCTCCGGCCGATCCTCGCCCTGGTGCTCGTCCTCAACGTCATCGGCGCGTTCCAGGTCTTCGACATCGTCCAGGTGGCGACGAAGGGCGGGCCCGCCAACGCGTCGAACGTCCTGCAGATGTACATCTACAGCAAGGCGTTCGGCCAGTTCGACTTCGGCTACGCCTCGGCGATGTCGCTCTCCCTCTTCGCGATCCTGCTCGTCATCACCTTCCTCCAGATGCGCCTGCTGCGCGCGAGCGAATCGGACACCAACGCATGACCACCCCCACCACCACCCGCCGACGCCGGCTCAGCCTCGGCCGGATCGCCGCCTGGACCTACCTGGTCGGCGTCCTCTTCGTGACGGTCTTCCCGTTCTACTGGATCCTGCGGACCGCGCTCTCCGACAACTACGCGATGATGGCCGACCCGGCCTCGATCCTTCCGGTCGACTTCACCTGGGGACCGTTCAGGCGGGTACTCGGGCTCGCGACGACCGAGGAGTCGATCGCCGAGGGCGGTTCCGGCGCCTCCGTCCAACTCGGTCGCTACCTGGTCAACTCGCTGGTCTACGCCGGCGTCTCCACGGCGCTCATCGTCTTCTTCTCCACGCTGGCCGCGTACGCCTTCTCCCGGCTGCACTGGCGCGGCCGCGAGTTCATGTTCGGCCTCTTCCTCACCGCGCTGATGGTGCCCGGCATCCTCACCCTGCTGCCGAACTTCGTGCTCGTGAAGGAACTCGGCCTGCTCAACACCTTCGCCGGCATGATCCTGCCCGGGGCGCTCTTCTCGGCCTTCAACATCTTCTTCCTCCGGCAGTTCATGCTCGGGCTGTCGACCGAGACCGAGGAGGCGGCGCTGCTCGACGGCGCCGGCCGGCTCCGGGTGCTGTTCCGGGTCACCCTCCCGATGAGCAGCGGGCCGATCGCCACCCTCGCCATCCTCGGCTTCATCGGGATGTGGAACGACTACTTCTGGCCGCTGCTGGTCGCCAGCGACGAGTCCGTACAGCCGCTCACCCTCGCGCTCGCCGTGTTCAAACAGTCGTCGCCGCAGGCGCAACCCGACTGGGCGGGGCTGATGGCGGCCACCCTGGTCGCGGCCCTGCCGATGCTCGCGCTCTTCATGGTCTTCGGACGGCGGATCGTCAACTCCATCGGCTTCTCCGGGATCAAGTGATGGCCGGGACGCTGCGCCTCGCCTGGCGAGGACCCGCGCGGGAGTGGGTCGAGGCGACCCCGCTGGGCAACGGACGGATCGGGGCGATGGCCTTCGGCGGCGCCCGGGCCCGGATCCAGGTCAACGACGCGACCGTCTGGTCGGGACACCCGGACGGGCCGGCCGAGGCGCTCGCCGCGCTGGTCGCCGGCGGCGCCGGCCCCGACCGCCTCGCCGAGATCCGGTCGGCGATGGACGCCGGGGACCTGCGGCGGGCCGAGGCACTGCTGATGACCTTCGAGGGCCCGTACTCGCAGGAGTTCCTGCCCTTCGTCGACCTGGAACTGGCCACGCACGGCGGGGCGGTCGCGGACGGCGTACCGGCCCGGGTGCTCGACCTCGACGAGGCGTACCTGACCGAGTCACTGGTCGTCGGCGGCGCGTCCGTGAACCGCCGGACCTACGTCTCCGCGCCGGCCGGCTGCCTCTTCGTCGAGTACGTCGCCGCCGGCCCGGTGCTCGACGTCGACGTACGGCTGACCACGCCGCTGCGGGAGGTGGGCCGGCACACCAGCGCGACCGGCATCGTCCTCGACGTGGTCGCGCCGGTCGACGGTGCGCCGGCACACGAACCGGCGGTGGAGCCGCCGCACCGCTACCTCGACCACGGGGCCGACGGCTTCGACCACGTCGCGGTGGCGGCGCTCGCGGTGGACGGGGACGGAATCCGGGACTCCGTCGGCGACACCCTGCGGATCCGCGGGGCGAGCCGGCTGCTGATCGCCCTGTCGACGTCGAGCCGGGCCGGACTGTGGTGGGCCGACCCGGACGGCACCGACTGGCGGATCTCCTCCCGGGAGGAGATCCGGGAACGCGCCCGCGGTACCGCCGCGTCCGCCCTCCGACGGACGGCGGACGAGCGGTTCGCCGAGCATGTCGCCGACGTGCGGGACCATGTCTCGGGGGCGCGCTTCGCGATCGGCGGCCGGCGCAGCGGCACCTGGGACGTCGCCGACGACGTCCTGCACGGCGCCGACGAGGGCCTGCGGGCGACGGTGGTCGCCGAGTACGGCCGCTACCTGCTCGGCGCGTCGTCACGCGCCGGCGGTCCGGCGGCGAACCTGCAGGGGATCTGGAACGACCAGCTGCGGCCGCCCTGGTCGTCCAACTACACCATCAACATCAACACCCAGATGAACTACTGGCCGGCGCCGCTGGTCGGACTCGACGACTCGATCGAACCGCTGGCCGCCCTGGTCCGCCGGATGGCCCGCACCGGCACCGACGTCGCCGCCCGCCTCTACGGCGCCCGGGGCTGGGTCGCCCACCACAACAGCGACCTCTGGGGCTGGAGCCTGCCGGTCGGCATGGGCCACGGCGCGCCGAGCTGGGCGATCTGGATGATGGGCGGCGTCTGGCTCACCCACAACCTGTGGGACCACTACGAGTTCACCGGTGACCGGGACCTGCTGGAGCGGGTGGTGTGGCCGCTGCTGCGACCGGCCGCGCTGTTCTGCCTGGACTGGCTGGTCGACGACCCGGCCACCGGCCGGCTGCGGACCGTCCCGTCGACCTCGCCGGAGAACCTGTACCTCGGCCCGGACGGCCGCCCCGAGGCGCTCGGCGTCTCGACCACGATGGACGTGGCGCTGATCCGGGCCCTGTTCGACCGCGCCCGCCGGGCCATCACCCTGCTCGACGCGGACGACCCGCTCGACGCACAACTCGCCGACGCGCTCGACCGGCTCCCGGAACTGACCGCCGGGCCGGACGGCCGGCTCCGCGAGTGGTCGACCGACGTCGTGGACCAGGACCCGCACCACCGGCACCTGTCACCGCTGGTCGCCCTCTATCCGCTCGACCTGGTCGAGCTGGTCGGCCGCGATCGTGCGCCCGGGCTCGCCGAGGCGGCCCGCCGCTTCCTCGAGGGTCGTGGGCCGGGGGCGATGGGCTGGTCGTGGGCGTGGAAGATCGCGCTGCGGGCCCGGCTCGGGGACGCCGCCGAGGCCCGGGCCCTGCTGCTCGAGGCGATCACCGCCTTCGACCGTGACCACCGCCGGCTCGCCCCGGTCGACGGCTCCGAGTGGGGCGGGCTGCTGCCGAACCTGTTCAGCACGCATCCGCCGTTCCAGATCGACGGCAACTACGGGCTGACCGCGGCGATCGCCGAACTGCTGGTGCAGAGCCACGGCGGCCGGATCCGGCTGCTGCCGGCGCTGCCGGCCGAGTGGCCGGACGGCCGGGTGACCGGCCTGCGGGCCCGGGGCGGCGTCGAGGTCGACCTCCACTGGGCCGACGGCGCCGTCGCGCACGCGGTCCTGCGGGACCTGCGTGGCGTCGCGCGCCGGGTGGCCGTCGAGTACGCCGACCGCACGGTCGACCTCGACCTGCCGGCGTACGGCGAGGTCGGACTGCCGCCCGCCGGACACCGACCGCCCCGGCCCGGCGGCTGAGTCCCCCACCGTATCCCGCACGGACCCACCACACACCGCACACCCACCCGGGCGCCGGCGACGGCACCCGACCACCCCCGAAATGAGGATATTGATGAAGATATCGCGAATCGCGACAGCGCTGGCCCTGGCCGGCCTGGCCGCGGCGTCGCTCACCGCCTGTGGCAACGACGACTCCGCCGGCGGCGGTAACACGGTCAACTGGTGGACCTGGGACGAGCGCCAGGCCGCCTCGTACCAGAAGTGCCTGCCCGGCTTCCAGCAGGCGAACCCCGGCATCACCGTCAAGATCTCCCAGTACGCGGTCGAGGACTACTTCACCAAGCTGACCGCCGGGTTCGTCTCCGGCTCGGCACCGGACGCGTTCCAGAACAGCGTCCCGCTGCTCGGCGCGTACGCCGGCCAGGGGCAGATCCGGGCGCTCGACGACCTGATCGCCAAGAGCGGCTACGACCTGTCGGTCTTCGACATCGGCGTCGACTCGTGGAAGTACACCGACGGCAAGCAGTACGGCATCCCGCTCGACTGGGCGGCCGCCGCGATCTACTTCAACCAGGACAAGGTCACCGAGGCGGGCCTCACCGCCAACGACATCGCGACGATGACCTGGAACCCCGACGACGGCGGCAGCTTCGACAAGGTCGTCGCCCGGCTCACCGTCGACAAGAAGGGAGTCCGGGGCGACCAGCCCGGCTTCGACAAGAAGAACGTGGCGACGTACGGCATCGGCAGCCTCGCCGCCAGCGACTTCAACGGCCAGACCTCGTGGAACCCGTTCGTCTCGACGCTCGGCTGGCGGCTCGGTGACAAGCCGGCCTGGCCGACCAAGCTCGAGTACGACAACCCCGACTTCATCAAGACCCTCGAGTACGTCCGCGGCCTGGGTGACCGGGGTCTGATGCCTGTCTTCGGCCAACTGACCGCCGCGGGTGGACAACAGCTCGGCTCCGGCGCCGTCGCGATGGTCCAGGGCGGCACCTGGGACGCGACCTCGATCACCAAGATCCCCGGGGTGAAGGTGGGGGTCGCGCCGACCGTCCAGGGCCCCAAGGGACGCGCGATGATCAGCAACTCCAACGCGAACAACATCTACGTCGGCACCAAGAACCTCGACGCGACGTGGAAGTGGGTCACCTACATGGGCTCGGAGGCCTGCCAGTCGGCCGCCGGGGTGGACGCCACCTTCCTGCCCTCGATCGCCGCGTCCCTGAAGGTCACCGTCGACACCCAGGCCCAGCAGGGGCTGGACATCTCCGGCTTCGTCAACGCGCTCAACAACGGCGAGCTGTACCCGGCGCCGCCGACCGCGAACGGTCAGGAGGTCGTCGACACGATCCAGCCGCTGTTCGAGGCGTACTTCACCGGGGAGCGGAACAAGGACGTGTTCCCGGAGATGGCGGCGAAGACCAGGGAGATCCTCGCCAAGTAGGAACCGGTGCCGGGGCGGCGTGGCGCGGTGCGCCGGGCCGCCCCGGCCGCTGACTATCGTCGTGTTCGGAATCATGCGTGTCACACGTTCCGGCCGGCGTCGCAACCACAGGGGGGAACCCGGAATGAACGGCGCAGCCGCCGCGGTCTCGCTGCTCCGAGGAGCCTCCGCCGCGGGAGCCGAGGTCTTCAGGAGCATCCTCACCCGGGGCCCGATCAGCCGTACCGACATCGCCCGGCTCGCCGGCCTGTCGCAGGCCGCGGTCACCAAGGCGGTCGGGCCGCTGATCGAGGTGGGCCTGGTCTCCGACCATCTCGGATCGCAGCGCGACGGGCAGCCGGGACGGCCGGTGAACCCGCTCACCGTCGTACCCGACGCCCTGGTCGCCCTCGGGGTCAAGGTGAACGCGGACGAGATCGTCGGCGTCGCGACCGACCTGACCACCCGGATCCTCGTCACCGACCGGCGCCCGCTCGACTCCACCGGCCTCGACGTGGTGGTCGACGCGATCGAGGCGACCGTGGCGGGACTGGTGGACCTGCTCGGCGTACGGGCCGAACGGCTCTGCGCGGTCGGCGTCGCCGTCTCCGGCGATGTCGACACCGGACGCGGAGTGGTCCGCGAGTCGGCGATCATGGGCTGGGCCGACGTGCCACTCGGCACGATCCTGACCGACCGTCTCGGCCGGGAGGTGCTGGTCGAGAACGACGTCCGGGCGCTCACCATCGGCGAGCACTGGTTCGGGGTGGGGGTCGGCACCGCCTCGTTCGCGATCGTCACGATCGGCCGCGGCATCGGCAGCGGCCTGCACCTCAACGGCGAGGTGGTCGAGGGCGCCCACGGGGTGGCCGGCGAGATCGGGCACCTGCCGCTGACCTCACCCGACCGGGTCTGCCCCTGCGGCCGCCGGGGCTGCGTCGAGGCGGTCGCCGGTACCCCCGCCATCGTCGCCGAGGTCGCCCGGGGGCACGGCGGCAACCTGTCGCTCGCCGAGGTCGTCGCCCTGGCGCACCGGGGCGACCCACTCGCGGTACGGGTGTTCGCGCAGGCGGCGACCGTGATCGGCACCGCGATCGCGACGCTGGTGAACCTCACCGGCCCCGAACTGGTCATCATCGGCGGCGAAGCGGTCAGCGACTTCGACCTCTTCGAGGAGCCGCTGCGGGCCGCGTTCGCCGACCACGTCTTCGGGGCGGCCGGCCGCTGCCGGATCGTCGCCCGCCCGTACACCTTCGAGGACTGGGCGCGCGGCGCCTCCGCCTCGGCCATCCGCCGTCTGGTGGAGGACCGGGGCTGAGGCGCCGCCGCGCCGGCCCGGGGGTCGGGCCGGGCCGGCGCGGTGCGGTCACGGCGTGGCGAGCTCGAACCGACGTACGGTCACCGCGCCGCCGAGCGACTGGGTCGCGTAGTTGAAGACCGCGAACCGGTAGCCCATGAAGAACTGCCAGGCGTTGTTGAGCGTCAGGGTGTTGCCCAGCGGGACGAAGGTGACGCCGTCGGTGCTGTAGGAGAAGCGGGCCTGCCGACCGGAGCCGGGTCTGATGTCGGCGTTGGCCCGCAGCCAGATCCGACCGCCGGAGACCGGCGCGCTGGCGATCTCGCTGCCGGTGCCGGTGGTGTTCCAGTTGCCGTCCATGGTCAGGTTGTTGGTCATCACCACCCGGGTGGCGCCGTTGTCGCGCCGGACGCCGATCCAGGCGGAGGACTGGCGCAGCATCGCCAGTCCGGTACGGTCCCCGTCCCGCATGGTCGAGTAGTCGAGCTCCACGGTCGCGGTCGAGGTCGGCCCCTGGATGCGGTGGGTGAGGGTGTTCCGGGCCCGGTAGAGGTCGTTGGTGACCGTCGCGGTCTGCAGGCTCAGCCCGTTGTTCACCGACCACCGGCTGTTGTCCGGGTTGTGGTTCCACTCCCACTGCGGGCCGAGGGTGGTCCCGGCGAAGGTGTCGACGCCGGTGAGCGGTTTGACCGGGCGCGGCGGCAACGGGTTCGGGTAGCTGGCGCCCCAGACCCCGTTGACGGTCTGCAGCACCGGCCAGCCGTCGCCGGTCCAGGTGATCGGCGCCAGGGTCGGCATCCGGCCGCCGGGGTACGCGTCGGTGAACGCCATGTAGTACCACTGGCCGTTCGGGGTCTGGACCAGCCCGCCCTGGTGCGGCACCCCGCCCCCGGCGATCGGTCCCGGCAGGTCGAGCAGGACCTGACGGATCTCGTACGGGCCGAACGGGTTGTTCGCCTTGAGCACGTACTGGCCGTTCGCGGGGCGGGTCAGCCAGATGTAGTAGCTGCCGTTGCGCTTGTAGAAGCGGGCTCCCTCCAGGGTGCCGATGTTCGACGGGGTCTGGAACACCTGTTGGTTGCGGACCTGGGTCCGGCCGTCGGCGGAGAGCTGGGCGACGCTGATCGTGCCGTTGCCGTACGCGACGTACATGGTGTCGTTGTCGTCGATCAGCAGGCCGGCGTCGTAGTAGCAGTTCGGGATGGTGGCGTGCCGGCTCCAGGTGCCGTCGACCGCGGAAGCCGTGTAGATGTGGGTCTGGGCGAAGTCGATGCAGCCGGCCCAGTAGAAGGTCCGGTTGCTCTGCCGGTAGTTCAGCGTGGAAGCCCAGATGCCGTCCACGTAGGCGTGGCCGCCGGAGAGGTCGTACTTCGACCCGAAGTCCAGCCGGGGCACCGAGTGTCCGGCGAACTCCCAGTTCACCAGGTCGTACGAGCGCAGGATCGGCGCCCCCGGCGAGTAGTGCATGGTCGACGCGGAGAGGTAGAAGGCCTCGCCGACCCGGATGATGTCGACGTCGGCGAAGTCCTGCCAGATCACCGGGTTGCCGAACGTGCCGCTGGCCGGCGGGGTGGTGGGCGGCGGGGTGCCGCCGTCGACCCGGACCAGTTGCCACTGCTGGTTGTTGCCGCCCCAGTCGTCGTACTGCACCACGTTCGCCCCGTCCGCGGTCGAGGCGTTCTGCACCTCGACCGCCTTGCCGCTGTGCCGGCTGATCAGTCGTACGTGTCCGCCGGACGAGTCCGCCAACCGGAACTGTTGGTTCGTCCCGTTGGTGTCGGTCCACTGTATGATCCCCGCGCCGTTGGCCGTCGACCGGTTGGAGACGTCCAGCACCTTGCCCGAGTGCCGGGACCGCAGCCGGTAGTACCCGTCGCCCGAGTCGACGAACTGCCACTGCTGCTGGGCACCGTCGTTGCGGGCCCACTGGGTGATCCGCGCGCCGTCGTTGGTGGCCAGGTTGTAGACGTCCAACGCCTTGCCGCTGTTGCGGTTCAGCAGGACGTACCAGGCCGACGTGTCGACCGTCGCGGCCGACGCCGGATTCGGGCCGAATCCGATGGCGGCGGTGCCGACGAGGAGGGTGGCCAGGGTGACGACGAGCGCGGCCCGCCAACGACGCAGTCGGGGGCGGGCCGCCGGATGGCGGGCCGGTTCGGGCGGCGCCGCCGGCAGGGGCGCTCGGCCGGTGTCGTTCATGACGTCTCTCCTTCTTGTCGGGGGCCAGCCGGGCGCGGTGCGGCGTACCGGAGGTCGTCGCGGGGCCGCCCTGCGGGTCTCCCGGTCGATCCCGGGCATGATGACCCGGCGGCAAGTGTTAGCGCTAACAACTTCGCCCGAGTCTCCCGACCTCGCCGAATGAGGTAGCGAGACAAACACGTGGATGGATGTACCGGATATTGCCAGACTGTTACCGCACCTTCAAGGGGCGACTGTCGATACGCGGATCGGACCGCCTCCACCTGCATTCCTTTTGGCACGACGCTCGGGCCTCCGGACCAATAACGCCTTTTCCAATCTCGACCTCGGCGCGGATCGAAAAAAACGTCACACCGCTTTTCTGTTACGCCGGCCGGGGCCGATCGGTCGCGGGCCGGTCCGCCCCGCCCCCGGTCCCCCGTGACTGTCCGGCACTCGCGATCCCGGTCCATCGCCGCCGACCGGAAGGGCTGCGGTCGACCCGACTCACCTCGTCCGGACCGCACCCACGGCGGCCGGTCAGGCACACACCGGACCCACGGCGACCCGGGCGGGCACACCGGACCCGCTGCCGCCGGGCGGGCGCACACCGGACCCCTTGCCGCCGGGCGGGACGCGCCGGACCGTACGGCTACCGGACCAGCGGAGGCCGGGGACGGAAGGACGCGTCGGCGAGGAACTGGGCGGACGGCGCCGACGGGTCGACCCACAACTCGTGGTTGCGGTGGCGCAGGAACCATCCCGGATAGTTGGCCGACTCCAGCAGGACCGAACCGGGCGCCGCACCGGCACGAACGCAGAACGTCGCGTCCCCCCGGAACAGCGGGGTCCCCTCGTCCACGCTCAACCTCAGCCGCCAGGACGAGTGGCGCAGGTACCGGCCGTCCTCCGCCCGGAAGGAGACACAGTTCGGCTCCGCGAGGCCCGCAACCACCTCGAAGGTGGCCCGCTGTCGGGCCGACGCCGGACTGTCCGCACCGACCTGGGCGAGCACACCGACGTCGTCGGTCGTCGTGACGAGCAGGCCCGCCTGGTTCACCGGCTCCAGTGCCACCGACCCTGGCCGAAGCGACGACCCGCCGCCGCCCGACGGCCCGGTGACGGTCGGACTCGGACGGCTCGGCCTCGGCGCGGTCGTGCCGGGCTCCGGCGTTGACGGCACGACCTCCGGCAGGGTGGGCCTGGGCGCCCCGCTGGTCGCCGGTGCCGACGTCGGCGCCGCGATGACGACCACGGGCGCCGGTGGCTCCGGCCAGGTCGCCGTGGTGACGGTGGCACCGGCGACGAGCGTGCCGGCGGTTACCGCCGCGGCGACCGGGTGTGCCCCGATCACCTGGCCGAGTTGGCCGAGCAACCCCGCCTTCAGACCCGCCCCGACGGCTCCGGAGCCACCGGTCGTGCCCGAGAACACCGCTGCGGAGGCGGCGCCGGCACCCGCGACCATGGCAGTGCCCTTACCGGTCAGGGTGGCCGCCAGAGCCAGCGGGACCGGGAGCAGGGCGAGACCGACGAGCAGCCGCTCCGGCGCGATCCGGTCCCGGCCGGCCCGCAGGCAGCTGGGACAGGTCCGGGTGTGCCGCGTGACGCGTTTGCGCCACAGCGGACTCGGTACCTGGTTCCAGCCGGTCAGCACGGTGGCCAACTCGTCGCAGCCGGGCCGGGCGTCCAGCGCGGCCACCAGTGACCGGCTCAGCTCGAGCTGGTTACGCATCCGTTGGATCCGCACCCCCGCGTGGGCCAGGCTCACCCCGAGCGCCGCCGCGACCTCGGCCCTGGTGAGCCGCCCCGCGGTCTCCAGCCACCAGAGCGACAGCAGCGCCCGGTCGTCCGGGTCGAGCCAGCGGCTGGCCCGTACCACCTGCCGGCGTTGCTCGGACAGGTCCGCGCGCAAGGCGGCCAGGCCCTCCAGGTCGGCGCCGGCGTCCGGGACCTCGGTCACCTCGTCCAGGGCGACCGCGCGGGCGGCGTTCGCCCGGTGCCGGTGCAGGTGTGTGCTGACCTGGCGCAACGCGATCGCCACCAGCCAGGGGCGGAAGCTCTCCGGCGTCCGCAGCGTCCGCAGTTCCCGCAGGGCGCGGAGCATCGTCTCCTGTACGACGTCGTCGACCTCCGGATCGCCGCTCAGCGCCCTGCCCACGATGGTGTACACCATCGGCAGGTACGCCGTGATCAGTTCGTCGAGCGCCCGGGGGTCGCCGGCCTGCGCGGCGAGGACCAGGCTCGTCTCGGTGGTACGGGTAGCTCGCATTTCCACTTCGCTGTCGCAGGTGCCGACCGGGGCGCCCTCGCCCGACACGCGCCGACCCGGAGGGGAACGGCACGATCGGTCGGGCACCCTGTGTCGACCCCGGTAGCCGTCGGCGCCGGGGTCGTCCGTGGTGTGGTGGTTGACTGTGGTTGACCGCGGGAGTCGAGTCAAGCGCCGCCGTCGGTTTTTCCGTTGTCCGGACGGAGAGCCACCGACTCCACCGAGAACACCCGAATAGGCCGGTCGGCGCAGGGATCCCTACGCCGTCATGGATCGTTGTCGCCACGGAAGTGGCCGGTCCGGCGGTGAGGCGCGGACGTCGGCGGCGTCAGACGACATCGGAACCGCGCGCCACCGAATACAGCGGCACCACCGACGGGGTCGCCGGAAAGTCTGGGTTGCGGGCGTGTTAACGACAGCGTATGTTAGCGCTCACATCGAAGTTTGCCCATGACGCGGTCGCCTTGCCCCACCGCGGACGTCAACGGAGACCACCCGATGCCGAACCCCGCCCTGAACCGTCGCCGTCTCTTGCAGGTCGCCGGCGCCGCCACCGTCGCATCGGCCATCGGGCCGACCGTGACCGGCGCACCGGCGCACGCCGCGCTGGCCCCCGCCCGACCCGACATCGGAGTCGCCGCGTACCCGTTCGACCTCGGTCAGGTACGCCTGACCAACAGCCGATGGCTGGACAACCAGAACCGGACCCTGAACTACCTGCGCTTCGTCGACGTCGAACGACTGCTCTACAACTTCCGGGCCAACCACCGGCTCTCCACCAACGGCGCCGCGGCCACCGGCGGCTGGGACGCCCCGAACTTCCCGTTCCGCACCCACATGCAGGGACACTTCCTCACCGCCTGGGCCCAGATGTGGGCGGTGCTCGGCGACACGACCTGCCGGGACAAGGCCAACCGGATGGTCGCCGAACTCGCCCGGTGCCAGGCCAACAACAGCGCCGCCGGCTTCAACACCGGCTACCTCTCCGGATTCCCCGAGTCCGACTTCAGCAGCCTCGAGGCCCGCACGCTCAGCAACGGCAACGTGCCCTACTACTGCATCCACAAGACCCTGGCCGGCCTGCTCGACGTCTGGCGCTACCTCGGCAACGAGCAGGCCCGGGACGTCCTGCTCGCGCTCGCCGGCTGGGTCGACTGGCGCACCGGCAGGCTCACCTCCGCGCAGATGCAGGCCATGCTGGGCACCGAGTTCGGTGGCATGAGCGCGGTCCTGACCGACCTCTACCAGCAGACCGGCAACGCCCGCTGGCTGACCGTCGCACAGCGGTTCGACCACGCCGCCGTGCTCAACCCGCTGGCCGCCAACCAGGACCAGCTCAACGGTCTGCACGCCAACACACAGGTGCCCAAGTGGATCGGAGCCGCCCGGGAGTACAAGGCCACCGGCACCACCCGGTACCGCGACATCGCCAGCAACGCCTGGAACATCACGGTCAACGCGCACACGTACGCGATCGGCGGCAACAGCCAGGCGGAACACTTCCGCGCCCCGCACGCCATCGCCAGCCACCTGGCCCGGGACACCTGCGAGGCGTGCAACACCTACAACATGCTCAAGCTGACCCGGGAACTCTGGTTGCTCGACCCGAACCGGGTGGCCTACTTCGACTACTACGAGCTGGCGCTGCTCAACCACCTCATCGGCCAGCAGAACCCGGCCGACAGCCGTGGGCACGTCACCTACTTCACGCCGCTGCACCCCGGTGGTCGGCGCGGGGTCGGTCCCGCCTGGGGCGGCGGTACCTGGAGTACCGACTACAACTCGTTCTGGTGCTGTCAGGGCACCGGTATCGAGGTGAACACCAAGCTGATGGACTCGGTGTACTTCCACAACGGCGACACCCTGACCGTGAACCTGTTCATGCCCTCGGTGCTCACCTGGGCACAACGCGGCATCACCGTCACCCAGACCACCTCGTACCCGGTCAGCGACACCACGACGCTCACCGTGACCGGCAGCGCCGGCGGATCGTGGACGATGCGGATCCGCATCCCGGCCTGGACAACCGGGGCCACGGTCAGCGTGAACGGCACCGCGCAGAACATCCCCACCACGCCGGGCACGTACGCCGTGCTCACCCGCACCTGGGCCTCCGGTGACACCGTGACGGTCCGGTTGCCGATGCGGGTGGTGATGCGGGCCGCCAACGACAACCCCGCCGTCGCCGCCGCCACGTACGGGCCGGTGGTGCTCTCCGGCAACTACGGGGACACCACCCTGGCCGCGCTGCCCGCGCTGAGCCCGTCGTCGATCACCCGGACCAGCGGCACCACGCTCGCCTTCACCGCCACCGCGAACGGGTCCACGGTCAACCTCGGCCCGTTCTACGACGCGCACGGGCACAACTACACCGTCTACTGGAACACCGGCGGGGGCGGCAACCAGGGCGGTGGGGCGGGGTACCGGCTGGTCAACGCGGCGAGCGGACTCGTCCTCGGCGTACAGAACATGTCCACCGCCGACGGTGGGCTGGCGGTGCAGTGGAACGACACCGGCACCCCGGACCACGGCTGGGAGGTGATCGCGGACGGCACCGCGATCCGGCTCCGGAACGTCAACAGCGGAAAGGTGCTCGGGGTGGAGAACATGTCCACCGCTGTCGGCGCCCGCGTCCTGCAGTGGGGCGACACCGGCACCGCCGACCACCGGTGGACCGTGGTCGACGTCGGCGACGGCACCCACAAGCTCCGCAACGTGCACACCAATCTGCTGCTCGCCATCTCGGGCGGCTCGACCTCGGCCGGCGCCCAGGCGGTACAGGACGCGGACAACGGCAGCGCCGACAACCAGTGGCGGTTCGTACCCAACGGCGCCCGCCGGATCCAGAACCTCCACAGTGGGCTCGTCCTCGGCGTACAGAACATGTCGACGGCCGACGGTGGGCTGGTCATCCAGTGGGGCGACACCGGTACCGCCGACCACCTCTGGACGGCGATCGTCGACACCGGCGGATACCTGCGACTGCGGAACACGAACAGCGGCCGGGTGCTCGGGGTGGAGAACGGCGGCACCGGCAACGGCGCCCGGGTGCTCCAGTGGGCCGACAACGGCACCGCCGACCACCGCTGGCGGCTGCGCCACGGCGGCAACGGCTACTTCCGGATCCAGTGCGCCAACGGCGGCCGGGTCCTCGGCGTCACCGGCGCCTCGACCGCGGCCGGAGCCCAGATCGTGCTCTGGGACGACAACGGCACCGCCGACCACCTCTGGCGATTCATCTGAACCCCCTGACGGGAGGACCCATGCGCACCAGAACCCGATGGCTGGCCGCCGCGGCCGTGACGCTGCTGGCGGTCGCGGTGACCGTCACCGAACCGGCCCGGGCGCCGCAGCCCGCGCAGGCGTTGAACAACGGGGTGGCCCGTACCCCGCCGATGGGCTGGAACACCTGGAACACGTTCGGCTGCAACATCAACGAGAGCCTGATCCGGGAGACCGCCGACGCCATGGTCGCCAACGGGATGCGGGACCTGGGCTACCGGTACGTGGTCGTCGACGACTGCTGGTTCAACCCGGACCGGGACGCCCAGGGCAACCTGCAGGCCCATCCGACCCGGTTCCCGAGCGGCATGAAGGCGCTGGGTGACTACCTGCACGCCCGCGGTCTGCTGTTCGGCCTCTACCAGGGACCACTGGACCAGACCTGCGCCCAGTACTTCGACGCGTTCCCCGGTTCGACCGGCAGCCTCGGACACGAGGCCCAGGACGCCCGCCAGTTCGCCGCCTGGGGTGTGGACTACCTCAAGTACGACTGGTGCTCGCCCACCGGGACGATCAACGAGCAGGTGGCGAGGTTCGCCATCATGCGGGACGCACTCGCCGCCACCGGCCGCCCGATCGTCTACAGCATCAACCCGAACAGCATCCACGAGAAGACCGGCCCCCAGCGCAACTGGGGCGACGTGGCCAACCTGTGGCGTACCACCGAGGACATCACCAACGCCTGGAACACCGGCCAGACCAACGGGTACCCGATGGGCATCCAGAACATCGTCAACGTCAACGTGCCCCTGGCCGGGTACGCCGCACCGGGCTCGTTCAACGACCCGGACATGCTGGAGGTCGGCAACGGCGGCATGACCGACACCGAGATGCGCAGCCACTTCGCGCTCTGGGCGATCATGGCGGCTCCGCTGATGGCCGGCAACGACGTGCGCAACGCCAGTACGGCGACCCTCAACATCCTGCGCAACCAGCACCTGGTCGCGATCAACCAGGATCCGCTGGGCCTGCAGGCCGTGCAGGTGAGCAACGACGGCACCCGGCGGGTACTGGCCAAGCGGCTCGCCAACGGCGACGTCGCGGTGGCCCTGTTCAACCAGGGCGGCTCCACCACGACCGTCTCGACCACGGCAGCGGCGATCGGCAAGACCGGCGGCCCGTTCACCCTCCTGGACGCCTGGACGAACGCCACCACGACGACCACCGGCACCATCTCGGCCAGCGTGCCGGCGCACGGCACGGTCGTCTACCGGGTCAGCGGTGGTGGCACCGGCACCCCGACCACCTTCCGACTGCGTGGCGACGCGAGTGGCCGCTGCCTGGACGTGAACAACTCCAACACGGCCAACGGCACGGCGACGTTGATCTGGGACTGCCACACCGGGGCCAACCAGGTCTTCACCCAGGCCGGTCAGACGCTGCAGGTGCTCGGCAAGTGCCTGGACATCTCACCGAACGCCACAAACGGCACTCCGGTGCAGATCTGGGACTGCAACGGCGGGACCAACCAGCAGTGGACGTTCAACAGCAACGGCACCATCAGCAGCGTCCGGTTCCCCACGCTCTGCCTGGACGTCAACAACGGCGGCACCGCCAACGGCACCACCGTACTGGTCTGGAGCTGCCACGCCGGGGCGAACCAGCGGTGGACCCGGACATGACCCCGTCGGCCCTGCGACCACCGGTGGTGGCCGGCACCGGTCCGTAGCCACCGCCACCGCCACCGTTCTCGTTCCCGACCTAGACCGCGGGACCACGGTGGTCGGCCGGGCTCCCCGGCCGTCGGTACCGGGCGCCGACGGTCGGGGAGCCTCCGGTCTCCCGGCACGGACATCCCGTCCGAAACCACCGACCTCACCTGTTGACGGTCGTCCGCTCCGGTCACGTCCCCCGCCCACCGGAGCGGCGACCCACACCGACAGGTGACTTCGCCGGCGCCCCCGCACCGCCGTGGGGTGCGGGGGCGCCGGGCCCCCCACCCACCCCGCCCACCTCGACCGCCCAC
>NZ_JBDPLT010000027.1:0-101340 GCF_039871775.1 Plantactinospora sp. B5E13 | reverse complement strand
CGCTGGCGGACCCTTCGTCACACCACCGCCAGCCCACGGCAGATCGGCGACATCGTCCGCGCCGCTCTCCACCTCACCCACTTCGAATACCGATACCTACCGAATCCATGCTGAGATCACGTCAATGTTGATCCGTCAAGGGTGTCGTGACCTTCTGGTGATCGGGAGGCCGTTGGCGGCGGATTCTCGGTGCGCCCGGGTTGCCTCCCCGGCCACCCGGGCACCATCCTGCGTCGGTGGACGTGACAACCGCGATGACCTCGCCGCCACGTACGGTCGCCGAGGCGGAGGCCGTCCAGGACCGGTTGCGACCGCGGGTCGACCTGGTCGGGCCGGGGCCGGCCAAGCCCCGGACGGTGGCGGGCCTCGACGTGGCGTACGCCGAGGACGGTGACCGGCTCGCGGCGGCGGTGGTCGTGCTCGACGCCGCGACCCTGGCGGTCCGGGACGCGGTGGTGCTGCCCGGCCGGGCAGCCTTCGCCTATGTCCCCGGCCTCTTCGCGTTCCGGGAACTGCCGACCCTGCTGGCCGCGCTCGACCGGCTGACCGTCGAGCCGGAACTGCTGGTCTGTGACGGGCACGGGTTGGCGCATCCCCGGCGGTTCGGGCTCGCCTGCCACCTGGGGGTACTGACCGGGCTGCCGGCGATCGGGGTCGGCAAGACCCCGTTGGTCGGCCGCTGGGACGAACCCGGGCACGGTCGCGGCTCCTGGACGGCGCTGGTGGACGGCGTGGACGAGGTGGGGCGGGTGCTGCGTACCCGGGACGGGACCAAACCGGTCTTCGTCTCGGTCGGGCACCGGATGAGTCTGGACAACGCCGCCGCCCAGGTGCTCAACCTGGCCCGCCGGTACCGGCTGCCGGAGACGACCCGGGAGGCGGACCGGCTGTGCCGTACGGAGCTTCGCCGGCTCGGTGGCGGCTGAGCCCCGACGACGGGACTCGGCGCCGGGAGCCGCCATCGGTGGCCGTGGATCCGAACCGGATGTCGGGTCGGGAGTCGGACGATTCGGCCGGCGACGCACGGGGCATGAGAGGAAGGGACGGTGGTCGGCCACCGGTAGCCTGTGCCCGGACCCGAACTGCGACAAGCGAGGTAATCATGTCCCTGCGGCGTGGCATCACCTGGTTCGGAACGCTCTGCGCGGCCGTCGGTGCCACGCTCGCGGCGGGGGCCGTGCCGGCCGCCGCAGCCGGGGAGACGGTCCGGGTCAGCGCGTCCAGCAGCTTCAGCGCCGGCGGCTCACCGGGCGCGGTGTCGGTCAAGGTCTCGATGCGGTCCGGCGAGTGTGTGAACGTACGGACCCGGGTCGGCGTACAGCTGCCGGGGCTGACCCCGGCCCTGGTGCGGATGCACGTCGCGGCGGACGGCGCCTGGCGGCCGGTGCCGGTGAGTCAGGGCGGCGACGGACTTGTCGTCTCCGAGCGCACCGCGCCGGGCCAGGCCGAACTCTGTGCCCGGAAGAGTGTCAGCAGCCGGTACCGGGTCACCATGCTGGCCGGTGCGCCGCCCGGCCGGATGACCGTGCTGGGTGAGGCGTACGCGGTGGGTGGGGGGCTGCTCGGCCAGCACATCGACACCGCCCGGATGACCGGCCGGACCGGGGCGCTCGCGCTGCCGACCCGGTCGACCCCGACCCCGACGCCGGAGGCCACCGAGTCGGCCGAGTCCGACGAGCCGGCGGCGGAGTCCACCCAGGATGTGGCCGCCGGTCTGCCGGCCACGTCGAACGCCGCCGAGAACTCCGGTGGCGGTTTTGGGATCGGGACCCTGGTGATCCTGGTCGGCCTGGTGATGGTCGCGATCGGGATCGCGCTGCTGGTGGTGCTGGTCCGGCGGGGTCGGGCGGACCGGGCCGAGCGGGCCGGCCGGACCGTCGCCCCGGCCCGGGGTGGCCTGCCGCCGGTCGACACCCTGCCGACGGCGCCGATCCAACGGGGGGCCAGCCTGTACGGCGGTACCGGGCGTCCCGGCCCGACCGGCCGTCCGCCGGCCGGTCCCCTCGGTTCCGGGCCGGTTGGCTCCGGTCCGGTCGGCGCGGCACCGATGGGCAACGGCCCGGTGCCCGGCAATCCCGTGCCCGGCGGTCCGGCCGGTGCCGAGCGCACCCTGATCCTGCCGACGAGCGGATACAGCCGGTCCCGCCGGGACAGCCGGTCGACGGCGGGCGCCCCGGTTTCACCGGCACCTGGCACTCCGGTTTCACCTCCGGCTCCGGGCAGCCGGGTAGGGCCGGGTTCGGTCGCGCCGGTGTCGCCCGGCCAGCCGGTGCCGACCCAGTCGGGTGCGGAGCCGACGCAGCGAATCACGCCGGGTGTGGGTGCGGAGCCGACGCAGCGGATCACGCCGGGTGTGGGGGCCGATCCGACGCAGCGGATCACCCCGGCTGTGGACCGGACGCAGCAGATGGCGGCCGGGGACGGGGCGGCCGGTGGGGTCGACGCCACGTTCATCCTGCCCCGTACTCCTCCGCCGCAGGCGTAGGGAGGTATCTCCGCCGCCCGCCGGTACGGCCCCGGCGGGCGGTGCATCGGCATGGGGCGGGTCGGGGCGTTCGGCTCCGATACGCTCAAACCGTTGACCAAGTGGCCGGCTGAGGGGCGAGATCTTGTCTGATTTGTCCGCTATTGTCAAGGCGTACGACGTCCGTGGCACCGTTCCCGAGCAGTGGGACACGCGTGCGGCCGAGGCGTTGGGCGCGGCCTTCGCACAGCTGCTCCGTACCTCCGGGGAACAGCGCGAGACCGTCGTGATCGCCCACGACATGCGGGCGTCCTCGCCCGGGCTGGCCGCCGCCTTTGCCGCCGGGGTCCGGGCCGAGGGGCTCGGCGTGCTCGACGTCGGACTCGGCAGCACCGACCTGCTCTACTACGCCTCGGGCAGCCTGGACCTGCCCGGCGCGATGTTCACCGCCAGCCACAACCCGGCGCAGTACAACGGCATCAAGATGTGCCGGGCCGGTGCGAAACCGATCGGCCAGGACAGCGGACTCGCCGAGCTGCGGGACCGCGCGCAGGCGCTGCTGGACAAGGAGGAAGCCCGGCCCACGCCGCAGGTGCTGCCCCCGCTGGAGCGCCGGGACCTGCTCGCCGCGTACGCCGCCCACCTGCGTACCCTCGTCGACCTCTCCGGGATCCGGCCGCTGAAGGTGGTCATCGACGCCGGCAACGGCATGGGCGGACACACCGTGCCGGCGGTGCTCGGCGACGCGGTCCTGCCGGCCCTGCCGCTGGAGATCGTGCCGCTCTACTTCGAACTCGACGGCTCGTTCCCGAACCACGAGGCGAACCCGCTCGACCCGGCGAACCTGGTCGACCTGCAGGACGCCGTACGCCGGCACAACGCCGACCTCGGGCTGGCCTTCGACGGCGACGCGGACCGCTGCTTCGTGGTCGACGAACGGGGCGAGCCGGTCTCCCCGTCCGCGATCACCGCCCTGGTCGCCGTCTGTGAGCTGGCCAAGCACCCCGGCGCCACGATCATCCACAACCTGATCACGTCCAGCGCCGTGCCGGAGATCGTCCGCGAGCACGGCGGCCAGCCGGTCCGCAGCCGGGTCGGGCACTCGTTCATCAAGGCCGAGATGGCCCGGACCAACGCGGTCTTCGGCGGCGAACACTCGGCGCACTACTACTTCCGCGACTTCTGGTTCGCCGACACCGGCATGCTGGCCGCGATGCACCTGCTGGCCGCCCTCGGCGAGCAGGACGGCCCGCTCTCCGCGCTCGCCGCGGACTACGAACGGTACGTCGCCTCCGGTGAGATCAACTCGACGGTACGGGACCAGCGGGCGAAGCTGGCCGAGGTACGGCAGGCGTACCCGGACGCCGAGACCGACGACCTGGACGGGCTGACCATCCGGTTCCCCGACGGGGCCTGGATCAACCTCCGCCCGTCCAACACCGAACCGCTGCTGCGGCTCAACGTCGAGGCGCCGACCGCGCAGCGGATGGCGACGCTGCGCGACGAGGTGCTCGGGCTGGTCCGTCGATAAGATCCCTCGGGCCGGTTCGGCATGTCACCCGGCCCGCCCACCCACGTGGAAGGAGCCGCGAAGTGGCCCTCGACCCGCAGTTGCTGGAGATTCTGGCCTGCCCGGACACGCACCACGCCCCCCTCGACTACGACGCGTCGGCGCAGACCCTGACCTGCACCGAGTGCGGGCGGATCTTCGAGGTACGGGACGACGTACCGGTGCTGCTCCTGGACGAGGCCCGTGGCGGCCCCGTCGAGCTGCTCGCCGACGAGACCGGCGGACCGGCGGAGCCGCGGTCATGATGATGGACGGCACGGCGGGCCTGCGCGGACGCCCGGTCGCGGACGACACGCTGCTCGACGACGTGGCGGCGCTGAGCGAGAACGACCCGGGCGGCATGCTCCGGCACACCGCCTCGGCCGGCGCCCAGGTCCGGGAGACCGCGGCGCTGACCGCCGAGGCCAACCTCGGGGTCCTCGCCGACGAGGGACGTCCCCGAGCCGTGGTGATCGCCGGCATCGGCACCGCCGCGCGGACCGGTGAGGTGCTCGCCACCGTCGCCGGACCGCGCTGCCCGGTACCGGTGATCCAGCACCGCAGCGCGGGGGTCCCCGGCTGGGTGGGCGCGGCCGACGTGGTCATCGCGGTCAGCGCCTCCGGACGCAGCCCGGAGGCGCTCGGCGCGGCCGAGGCCGCCGCCCGCCGGGGCGCCCGACTGGTCGCCGTCGGCGCCCCGGACTCCCAGCTCCAGTCGGTGGCCGAGGGGGCCCGGGCGCCGTTCGTCCCGGTGCCCCGCCGGGCGCCCGCCCGGGCCAGCCTCTGGGCGCTGACCGTGCCGGTGCTGCTCGCCGGACGCGCGCTCGGCCTGGTGAAGGTCAACGAGGCGGACCTGGCCGAGACGGCGGCCCGGCTGGACGCCGACGCCGACCGCTGCCGGCCCTCCGCCGAGTCGTTCGTCAACCCCGCCAAGTCCCTGGCGCTCGGGCTGGCCGGATCGGTACCGATCGTCTGGGGCTCGTCGCCGCTGGCGACGCTCGCGGCCCGACGGTTCGGTGACACCCTGTCGGCGAACGCCCGGTACCCGGTGGTGGCCGGCGCGCTCGGCGAGGCGGGCCGGGGCCGCGTCGGGCTGCTCGACGGGGTCTTCGGTGGCCTGGCCGAATCGAGCCGGGACATCTTCGCCGACCCTGACGAGGAGTCGACCGGGACACGGCTGCGGCTGGTCCTGCTCCGCGACGGCGGCCTGAACGCCGACGACGACACCGACGAGCCGCTGGTCGTGGAGGAGCGCCGGGCGGACGCGGTGCAGACCCTCGCCGACCGGCGCGGGGTGCGCTGTGACGTGGTCACCGCCGAGGGCGGCTCCACCCTGGAGCGGCTCGCCTCGTTGATCGCGGTACCCGACTTCGCCTCGATCTACCTCGCGCTGGCCCACGGCCTCGACCCGATGGCGGTACCGGCCATCACCGAGATGAAGGAGCTGGCCAACCCGTGACCGAGCAGATCGTCCGGCCCGGCGGCAGAGTGCCCCACCCCGGGGTGTCGTCGTGAGCGCCGGCGGGGGCACCAGGGCCATCGTCGCGGCCCTGCTGGCCAACCTGGGCATCGCCGCGACCAAGTTCGTCGCGTTCGCGCTCAGCGGCTCCTCGTCGATGCTGGCCGAGTCGATCCACTCGGTCGCCGACTCCGGCAACCAGGCGCTGCTGCTGCTCGGCGGGCGTCGGGCCCAGCGCAAGGCGACCCCCGAACACCCCTTCGGGTACGGCCGGGAGCGCTACATCTACGCCTTCATCGTCTCGATCGTGCTGTTCAGCCTCGGTGGCCTGTTCGCGCTCTACGAGGCGTACCACAAGTGGCACGAGCAGATGGACCACCCGGGCGGCATCGAGAGCTGGCGGTGGCTGCCGGTTGTCGTGCTGGTCATCGCGATCGGCCTGGAGTCGTACTCGTTCCGGACCGCGATCAAGGAGTCGAACGCGATCCGGGGCAAGGCCTCCTGGAAGGAGTTCGTCCGCCGGGCCAAGGCACCCGAGCTGCCGGTCGTGCTGCTGGAGGACCTCGGCGCGCTGCTCGGCCTGGTCTTCGCCCTGGTCGGTGTCTCGATGACCCTGGTCACCGACAACGGCTACTGGGACGCGGCCGGCACCGCGGCGATCGGTCTGCTGCTGGTGACGATCGCGATCGTGCTCGCCTTCGAGACCAAGAGCCTGCTGATCGGCGAGGGCGCCAACCCGGAGGACGTGGCGAAGATCGAGCGGGCGATCACCGACGGCGACGAGGTCGAGCGGATCATCCACATGAAGACCCTGCACCTCGGGCCGGAGGAACTGCTGGTCGCGGCGAAGGTCGCGGTGCGGCCGTACGAGACGGCGGCGGACCTCGCCGAGGGGATCAACACGGTCGAGGCGCGGATCCGCAACACGCTGCCGATCGCCCGGGTGATCTACTTGGAGCCGGACATATACCGGAACGCGGAGCAGCCGGCCGACGGGGTTTCGCAGCTCAAGGAGGCATAGAGGGTGGAGCCGCTGCACGGACGGATCCGCGACTACGCGTGGGGGTCGCGGACCGTCCTCGCCGAACTGCAGGGTCGTCCGACGCCGACCGAGGGGCCGGAGGCGGAACTGTGGTTGGGCGCCCACCCGGGCGATCCGAGCACGCTGCTGCGCGGCGACGCGCCGGTCAGCCTCGTCGAGGCGTTCGCCGCCGACCCGGAGCACTGGCTCGGCGCGGACGTGCTCGACCGGTTCGGGCAGCGGCTGCCGTACCTGCTGAAGGTGCTGGCTCCGGAGGCGCCGCTGTCGTTGCAGGCGCATCCGGACGCGGAGCAGGCCCGGGCCGGGTACGCGGCGGAGACGACGGATCCGGAGCTGACCCATCGCAACTACGTCGACCCGTACCACAAGCCGGAGATGCTGGTCGCGGTCTCGCCGTTCCAGGCGCTCTGCGGGTTCCGGGACCCGGCCCGTTCGGCGGAGTTGCTGGAGGCGTTCGGGGTGCCGGCGCTCGCGCCGGTGGTGACCGCGCTGCGCGGCGGGCTCGACGGGTTGCGGGACGCGGTCCGTACCCTGCTCAGCTGGCCCGCCGACGAGCGGGCCGGGCTGGTCGCGGCGGTGGTGGCGGCGGAGGTCCCGCCGGGGTACGCCCCAGCCGCCGACCTGGCCCGCGACCTGGCCGTACGCTATCCGGCCGACCCGGGCGTGCTGGTCGCGTTGCTGCTCAACCACGTCCACCTGGAGCCGGGTGAGGCGATCTGGATGCCGGCCGGCAACCTGCACGCCTACCTGTTCGGCGCCGGGGTGGAAATCCTCGCGTCCAGCGACAACGTGCTGCGTGGCGGGTTGACCCCGAAGCACGTCGACGTGCCGGAGCTGCTCCGGGTGCTGCGTTTCGAGGTGCTCGCCGATCCGGTGGTCAAGCCGGTCCCGGTGGTCCCCGGCGTGGTGACCTGGCCGGTGCCGGTCGACGACTTCGCCCTGCACGGGGTACGCCTCGACGACACCGTCGGGTCGGCGAGCGTCGAGGTCCGTGGGCCCCGGATCGTGCTCTGCCTCGCCGGTGCGGTGACGGTGGCCGACGCGGCCGGGTCGGTGCTGCTCGGGCCGGGGCAGTCGGCGATCGGGCCGGCGGACGGCGGGCCGGTGACGCTGAGCGGTGCGGGTGAGGCGTACGTGGCGTCGGTGGGTTCGCTTCCTCTTCCGGACTGAGGCTTGCGGGGCGTGCCGGGTGGGGGGTGGGGGCGGGGCGGGCGGGGGGCTCTGGGCGGTCAGGCTTGATCCCGTCGCGGGTCACCCGGCCCCACCCTGCCGCAGGGCCGGGCCGCCGGGGGCGACGCGCGCTACCCGGGACGGGGGAAAACAAACGTGAGTCGCCGCGAAACGGGAATTTGCGGATCGACTTGACACGGCTTTTGCTCAGTGTGACTCTGTGGGTACGCAGCGTTATCGCGACACGGGTCCGAGACGCGCGCGGGGAACCAAACCGGGGGGATGCGCGGGGCGGCCGGACACTGGGCGGGAGACGCCCGGGGACCGACCGCCCCGCGCGCTGTCCGGCGGTCACGGCCGCTTAGTGTCCGGATTGCGACCCCACCGTGCGCTGCCCCGATCCGTGCGGCGCGTAACGTGGAGGGTCGGCCAGCCGACCAGTACGACAGGAGCGTTCATGACCAGCACCCTCCCGGCACCCGCAGGTGGTCCGTCCGCCGGACCCCGCCCCGCGACCGTCGCCGAGGGCGACTACAAGGTGGCGGACCTGTCCCTCGCCGCGTTCGGGCGCAAGGAGATCCAACTCGCCGAGCACGAGATGCCCGGCCTGATGTCGATCCGTCGCGAGTACGCGGCGGAGCAGCCGCTGCGGGGTGCCCGGGTCACCGGCTCCCTGCACATGACGATCCAGACCGCCGTGCTCATCGAGACGCTGGTGGCGCTCGGCGCCGAGGTCCGCTGGGCCTCGTGCAACATCTTCTCCACCCAGGACCACGCCGCCGCCGCGGTCGTGGTGGGTCCGGAAGGGACCGTCGAGGAGCCCAAGGGCGTGCCGGTGTACGCCTGGAAGGGCGAGTCGCTGGAGGAGTACTGGTGGTGCACCGAGCAGGTGCTGCTCTGGCCCGACGGCCAGGGGCCGAACATGATCCTCGACGACGGTGGCGACGCCACCCTGCTGGTGCACCGCGGTGCCCAGTTCGAGGGTGCCGGCGCGGTACCGCCGGTGGAGACCGCCGACTCCGAGGAGTACGCGGTCATCCTCGGCCTGCTGCACCGGTCGCTGCGCGAGGACGACCGGCGCTGGACCCGGATCGCCGCCGGTATCAAGGGCGTGACCGAGGAGACCACCACCGGTGTCCACCGGCTCTACGAGATGCAGCAGAACGGCACCCTGCTCTTCCCGGCGATCAACGTCAACGACTCGGTCACCAAGAGCAAGTTCGACAACAAGTACGGCTGCCGTCACTCGCTGATCGACGGCATCAACCGGGCCACCGACGTCCTGATCGGCGGCAAGACGGCCGTCGTGATGGGCTACGGCGACGTCGGCAAGGGCTGCGCCGAGTCGCTGCGCGGCCAGGGCGCCCGGGTCATCGTCACCGAGGTCGACCCGATCTGCGCGCTGCAGGCGGCGATGGACGGCTACCAGGTCGCCACCCTGGACGACGTGGTGGAGACCGCGGACATCTTCGTCACCGCGACCGGCTGCTTTGACGTCATCCGGCACGACCACATGGCCCGGATGAAGCACCAGGCGATCGTCGGCAACATCGGCCACTTCGACAACGAGATCGACATGGCCGGGCTGGCGAAGCGTTCCGACGTGCAGCGGGTCAACATCAAGCCGCAGGTGGACGTCTGGCAGTTCGACGACGGCCACTCGATCATCGTGCTCTCCGAGGGCCGGCTGCTGAACCTCGGCAACGCCACCGGGCACCCGAGCTTCGTCATGTCGAACTCGTTCGCCAACCAGACGATCGCCCAGATCGAGCTGTTCACCAAGACCGAGCAGTACCCGGTCGGGGTCTACACGCTGCCGAAGCACCTGGACGAGAAGGTGGCCCGGCTGCACCTGGACGCGCTCGGCGCCAAGCTGACCGAGTTGACCAAGGAGCAGGCGGCGTACCTCGGCATTCCGGTCGAGGGTCCGTACAAGCCGGAGCACTACCGCTACTGAGCGCCGGCGCCGGCCGGGCCCGCCGAGTGCGGGTGCGGCCGGCGCGCGACCGTCGGAGCAGGGGAGCCCGGACCGTGGGCGGCATGCTGGCCGTCGCCGGTCCGGGCTCCGTCC
Source organism: Plantactinospora sp. B5E13 (assembly GCF_039871775.1). Classification (NCBI taxonomy): domain Bacteria; kingdom Bacillati; phylum Actinomycetota; class Actinomycetes; order Micromonosporales; family Micromonosporaceae; genus Plantactinospora; species Plantactinospora sp. B5E13. The sequence goes on along the minus strand of NZ_JBDPLT010000027.1, from coordinate 91,585 downwards.
GTTCCGGGTCGGTCGGGTCACCGGCGCTGCGGGCGTACCCAGGTCCAGACGCAGTAGACGAGCCAGACGACCGCGACCGCCGTGGCGAGTGGCCGCAACCGCAACGCGTTAAGCGCGATGATCAGCGCCAGGACGAACAGCCAGGGCAGGAACGCCTTCATCGGGCGGACTCACCGGCCCGGCCGGACTCGACCAAACCGTCCATGCCCGGCTGGTGGGGCCCGGGTGGCCCGGTCAGGGGCGCCGTGGGCGACGGCAGGGTCAGGACGCCCGGACGGCCCGGACCCGCCGGAACCGGAGCGGACCAGGGCCGGGCCGCGGTGGGCGGTGGCGTCGCCGCGCGTACCGCCGCCGCTGACCGCACCGCCGGCTGTGCCTCCGGTGCCGCCGGTCGTACCGTCGGTGCCGGGACGGTGTCGGCACCGGGCGGCGGAGTCTGGTCGCGGTCGGCCCGAGTGCCTCCGTCGTCGGCCGTGACTTCCGGCCAGAGCGCCATGGTCACCGACCGGGACCGGGCGAGCCGCTGCCGGGCCCGGAGATGCCGTTCGGTCAGCACCGCCGACAGGTACGCCCAATCGGGCAGGCCCGGCGGAGGCGGTGGGGAGGTCACCGCGGCGACCTCGGCCCAGAGCGAGGCGGCCAGCTGCCGTCGGGCCGGATCGGCCAGCGTCGGACCTCGGCTGAGCAGTTGGCGGACCGCCAGCGCGAGGCCGTCGTCCAGCCGGGTGAGGTCGAGGGTACGGGCCCAGCCCGCCAGCGCCGGCGTGGTGCCCGGTTGGTAGTGCGTGGCGGCCGGACTCCGTTCGTGGATGACCAGGGTGCCGGCCGCCAGATCGCCGAGCCGCCGACCGCGGGCGTCGGAGAGCATCACGGTCACCCCGGCCACCCAGGTGAGCAGTGGCAGCACCAGACCGGGCCACTCGACGGCGACCCCGACCAGGGCCCGGGTCACCGCCTGGCGGAAGCCCACCGGACCTCCGTCGTCGCGGACCACCCGGAGCCCGACGGCGAGTTTGCCGAGTGAACGGCCGTGGTTGAACGTCTCCCAGAGCACCGGATAGCCGATCAGGACCAGCACCGCCAGGACGGTCTGCAGGCCGCGGCCGACCGCCATGTCCGGCAGCCCCACGATCCCGCTGGCGGCTAGGGCACCGAAGGAGAGGGTGAGCACCGCCGCCAGGAGGAGGGCGAGCAGCACCTGGACGACCACGTCGATCAGGAGCGCGAGGACCCGCGAGCCGAGCCGGGCGACCCGGACGTCCAGTTCGACCGCCTCTCCGCTGACCAGACCGGCGTCGGCGCCGAGGCCGGCCGCGAATGCGGTCCGGGCCGAGCTCGGCCTCGGTGGTTGCGCTGTCACGTGCACAGTGAACACTATGGTCGCGAACTGACGAGGAGACGAGTTGGATCTCGATGCGTACGTGGCGGAGCACAACGCGCAGTGGCGACGGCTGGCCGTGCTGTGCCGGCGCCGCCGGTTGACGGCGGAGGAGGCCGACGAGCTGGTCGCCCTCTACCAGCGGGCGACCACCCAGTTGTCCGTGGTACGCAGCCGCCTGCCCGACCCGGCGCTGGTGGCCCGGCTGTCCCGGCTGGTCCTGGTCGCCCAGGGCCGGCTCACCGGGCGGCCCGGGTTCTCCTGGTCGATGGTCGGCCGGTTCTTCTCGACCAGCTTCCCGGCGGCGGTCTACCGGACCTGGCCGTGGTGGTGCGCGGTGGCGGTCGGGTTCTGCCTGGTCGCGGGCTTCTTCATGTGGTGGATCGCGGACCATCCGGAGCAGGCCGCGGCGCTGGTCGGCGACGAGGCCGCCGCCGAGATGTTCGCGTCGCGCTTCGTCGGCTACTACAGCGAGTACGCCGCGCCCAGCTTCGCCTTCCAGCTCTGGACCCACAACGCCTGGATCGCGGTCCGCTGCCTCGCCTCCGGGGTGCTCATCCTGCCGGTGTTCTACCTGCTCTGGCAGAACGCCCTGAACATCGGGGTGACCGGTGGGGTGCTGGCCTCCTTCGACCGCACCGGACTCTTCTTCAGCATGATCACGCCACACGGTCTGCTGGAACTGACCGGCATCTTCGTCGCCGCCGGTGTCGGGCTGCGGATCGGCTGGGCGTGGATCGCGCCGCCCGCCGACCTGACCCGGGGACAGTCGGTCGTCCGGGCGGCCCGTACCGGGATGGTGGTCGCGCTCGGCCTGGTCGGCTCGTTCGCGGTCGCCGGCCTGGTCGAGGCCTTCGTGACCCCGGCGGCGGTGCCGACCGCGGTCCGGATCGGCATCGGAGTGCTCGTCTGGCTCGGCTTCCTCGGCTACGTGGTCGTCTTCGGCCGCCGGGCGTTGGCTGCCGAACGTGCGGCGGCGGCCGAGGAGGAGGTGGGCACCGCCCGGCCGGCGGCCGAATCCGTGACGGCGTATCCGGGCGCCGCACCCGGGACGGTGTAGCCGGGTGCCGGGCCGCCGACCCGGCGGTGCACCCGGTCAGAGCCGGCCGAGTGCCTTGAGCCGCAGATAGGTGTCGCTGACCATCGACGCCAGCCGGTCGGCCGGGGCGTCCACCACGGTCACCCCGTGCCGGTGCAGTGCCTGCCGCACCCGGTCCCGGTCGGCCAGCGCCCGCCAGGCGGCCGCGGTCGCGTACGCGTCCTGGACCCGCTCCGGTCTCCGGGTGCTGAGTTCCGCCAACACCGGATCGTGCACGGCGGCCACCAGCACCTGGTGCCGGGCGGCCAGCCGGGGAAGCACCGGCAGCAGCCCCTCGCCGAGCGCCCCCGCCTCCAGCGCGGTGAGCAGCACCACCAGGCAGCGGCGCCGTTCCCGGCGGAGGATCTCCCCGGCGACCATTTCGAAGTCGGTCTCCACCAGGTTCGGCTGCAGCGGCGCGAGCGCGTTGACCATCCGGGGGAGCGCGCCCGACTGGTTGCCCCCGGTCACCGCCACCCGGACCGCGTTGTCCACCGCGAGCAGGTCGACCCGGTCACCGGCCCGGCCGGCCAGCGCGGCGAGCAGCAGCGCCGCCTCGATCGAGGCGTCGAGCCGGGGTACGTCACCGACCCGTACCGCCGCCGTCCGTCCGGTGTCGAGTACACACACCACCCGGCGGTCACGTTCCGGTCGCCAGGTCCGGACCAGTACGTCGGCCCGCCGGGCACTGGCCCGCCAGTCGACCGAGCGGACGTCGTCGCCGACGACGTACTCGCGCAGGGTGTCGAACTCGGTGCCCTGGCCGCGTCCCCGGGCCACCTGGGTGCCGTCGATAACCCGCAGCCGGGCCAGTTTCTCCGGCAGATGCCGGCGGGACTCGAACCGGGGCAGCACCCGCAGGGTCCACGGTGGGGTCGCCGGCTGACCGGAGCGCTGCCGGAAGGCGAGTCCCAGCGGCCCGTACGAGCGCAGGGTGAGCCGTACCGCCGGCCGGTCACCGCGGCGGCTGGGGGTGAGCTGGGTCGGCAGCACGACCCGGGCCCCGGCCGGGATCCGTAGCTGCCGGTTGTCCGGGAAGTCGGGGCGGGCTCCGGCCGACGGCACCCAGGCGTCCCGGACCAGTGCGCGCAGCGTCCGGTGGGAGGTGTTGTGCAGCTGCACCGAGACGGTGGCGGTCTCGCCGAGGCGTACCGTCCGGGCGCCGTGGCGGCTCGCCACCACCGCCGCGGGTGGTACGGCGAGCGTCCGGTCGACCACGGTCAGCGCCAGCACCGCGCCGGTCATCAGCAGCACCCCCAGCCAGGGGGCGGACCAGAGCGGGAGGGTCAGCGCCCCCGCCCCGAGCAGGGCTGCGGCCCGCCAGGTCATCGTGGCGTCGGCACGGTGTCGAGTACCGCGTCCAGGACCGCGGCGGTGGTGACCCCCTCCAGTTCCGCCTCCGGGCGCAGCCGGAGCCGGTGCCGGAGGGTGGGCCGGGCGACCGCCTTCACGTCGTCCGGGGTGACGTGGTCGCGGCCGGCCAGCCAGGCCCACGCCTTGGCGGTGCCGAGCAGCGCGATCGCGCCCCGGGGCGAGGCACCCAACTCCAGGGCCGGGGTGCGCCGCGTCCCCCGGCAGAGGTCCACGATGTATCCGAGGACCGGTTCGGCGACCGCGACCCGGGCCACCGCCGCCCGGGCCGCCGCCAGGTCCGCGGCGTTCGCCACCGGGCGTACGCCGGCACTGGTCAGCTCGCGCGGGTCGAAGCCGGCGTGGTGGGCGCGGAGCACGCCGAGTTCCTCGTCGCGGTTCGGCAGCGGCATGGTCAGGTTGAGCAGGAACCGGTCGAGCTGGGCCTCGGGCAGTGGGTACGTCCCCTCGAACTCGATCGGGTTCTGGGTCGCGGCCACGATGAACGGGTCCGGCAGCGGTCGCCGGTTACCCTCCACCGACACCTGCCGTTCCTCCATCACCTCCAGCAGCGCCGCCTGGGTCTTCGGCGGGGTGCGGTTGATCTCGTCGGCGAGCAGCAGGTTGGTGAAGACCGGCCCCTCCCGGAAGGTGAAGGCGGCGGTACGCGGGTCGAAGATGAGCGATCCGGTCACGTCGCCGGGCATCAGGTCCGGGGTGAACTGGAGCCGCTTGGACTCCAGGTCGAGCGCGGCCGCGATGGTCCGGACCAGCAGGGTCTTGGCCACCCCGGGTACGCCCTCGAGCAGCACGTGACCCCGGCAGAGCAGGGCGAGCACCATGCCGGTGACCACGCTGTCCTGTCCGACGACCGCCTTGCCCACCTCGATCCGGAGCCGGTGCAGGGCCGCCCGGGCGTCGTCGGCCCCGACGGGGGTGGGGCCCGGCTGGGTCGGTACCCCGTGCGGTGGGACGGCGAGCGGATCTGCGGTTCCGGCGGGTCGGGTCACCGGGTCTCTCCTTCGAAGTGGTCGTGCCGGGGCGGGTGGGGTGGGTGCTGCCCGGCCGGGGGAATCAGGTGGTCGAGGGCCCGGGCCAGGTCGAGCAGCTCCGGGTTGCTGGTCGGGTCGGGCCCGAAGAGCAGGTGGTGTACGTCGTCCGGGGATCGTCCGGTGTTCGCCGCGACGACCCGTACCACCTCTGCCTCCGGCGTCTCCGGTGTCAGGTTCAGCACCGGCCCGAGCCGGTGCAGCGCCGCGGCCCGCAGGATGCCGGCGGTCGGCCCGTACGCCCGGGCGCGGTGGTAGAGCCGGCCCCGGCCGATCGTGGTCTCGGCGGCGGGCACCGTCACCGGCAGCGGCTCCGGTACCGGCGGGCCGAGCCGGCGGGAGCGCCAGAGCGCGGCGATGAGCAGGGCCAGGGCGAGTTGGACGAGAAGTGCCCAGAACCACGGAGGGAAGGCGTCCGCCAGTGGGTTGCGGTTGTCCGGACCGTCCGCCCGCCGGTCGTCCGGCTGCTGCCGCTGCTCCGGTTGCCACGGCTGGCTGCCCTCGGAGCCCTGCGACGGCCCGCTCCCGCTCCCGTCACCGTCGCCGGAGCCGGGCGCCGGGTCGTAGCCGCCCGGCGGCGGGCTCCACTCCAGCTCACCGTCGGGGTGGGCGGGCGGTACCGGTTCCGGGCCGGCGAGGTCGAGCCAGAGCACCCGTCGGTGTACGCCCAACAGTCCGGCGGCCAGGTCACGGTTGTGCCACTCGTCGATCCGGTCGTTGCGGAACGGGTCACTGGCGCCAACCACCACCATGTCGTTGCCGCGCCATCTGCTCCGGGCCACCCCTCCCGCGAAGCAGAGGTCGGCCCGGAACGACAGCTGGGGCGGGTCGGCGTACCGCTGCCGGAACACGGCGGCGGGGCCGACCGTGCTGATCTCCGGCAGCCGGCACGGCCGGCCGTCCGGGGCGGCGGACGGCGCCGTCCCGGTGGCCCAGCGCCGGCCGGCGTCGACCAGGGGCACCCGGGCCACCGACAGCACCTGCGGTGGTGGGTCCACCAGCAGCACCCGGACGTTCTCGGCGGGGTCGACCAGCACCTGCCAGTACGCCGGATGGACCAGGCCCGGTGTCGGTACGAAGATCGTGACCCCACCTCCGGCGGCCCGGCCCAGCGCCTGCGGGGTGGTGGTGACCCGTTCGACGGTGACGCCCCGGGCGCGCAGTTCGGCGGCGAGCCGGCTGCCGCCGACGTCGGCGCTGCCGGTCGGGGCGAGCAGACCCGGGTCCGGGTCGGGTTGGTCGACCTCCCGGGTGACCAGGGTGGTGGTCAGCAGCGCGGCGGCGACGCCGAGCGGAATGACCACCCGGTGCCAGCGGCGGCGACGTCGGGCCCGGTCCGGGGCCCGGCCGGGTGGTGCAGCGGCGGCGGGGCCCGCCGGCTCCGTCGACGGGGCGGTCGTCGGGTCCGGGGGTGAGGTGGTCGTCATGTCCGGGCGCTCCCGTCGCCGCCGGAGGCGGATCGGCCGGCGAGGACCTCGTCCAGTTCGGCGGCGAGGTCCCGCATCCGTTCGTCGTGTTCCGGACGGGCCGGACGTTGGCCGTACCAGAGGTCGGAGAAGATCTGGCCGGCGTCGTGCAGCGGCCGGTTCAGTTCGGGCCGGCTCCGGGCCGCCGTGGCGGCGATCTCGACGACCGTCATCCCCGGCTGGTGTTCCAGCACCCGCCGGTCGACCAGGCGGCGGACCATGCCCCGGAGCCGCTCCCGGACCGCCTCGGCGTACCGGCCGTCCCGGGCCAACCGGTCGGCGAGCGAGACCAGCGTGGCGACCGGCACGTCGGGCAGTTCGGGCCCCGGTTCCGCCTCGGGTTCGGCGACCGGCTCCGGTGCCGCCTCCGGCACGGGCTGCCGTCGGGGTCGTCGTCGCCACCGCCGGAAGAGCCGCCAGCGGGGCAGCCGCCGGGGCACCCAGGCCGGGAAGTGGTACCAGGCGAGCGCGACCAGGATCGTGGCCAGCACCAGCAACAGTGCGGCCAGCGGCAGCGGGACGTGGTCGCCGAGCGCCGCCGTGGCCTCGGTCCACCACCGGCTGACGCTCACGGCCGGACCGCCGACGGGGTGGGCCGGAGTTGGCCCGTACGGCGGGCCTGGGCGATGGCGATGTCCATTCCCTCCGTACGGATCCGGGTCTCCAGGTGGACGACGGCGTCGAGGCAGGCGAGCACGGAGTAGGCGATGCTGTTGATGACGGCCCAGAGCACCGCCCCGAACGGCACGAGCCAGGCCGGGTCGAGCAGGCCGACCCCGTCCAGGCCGACGAAGACGCCGATCGTCAACCCGACCCGCAGGATCCACCAGACGAGGTAACCGAGCACCCGGATTCCCGCCGCCCGGCCCCCGAGCCGTAACGCGAGGGAAGCCGACCGGCCCAGTGCCCGCAACGGTCCGACCCGTTCCAGGGCGACCGCCGGCGCCAGACCGCCGAGCAGTGCGATGGCGACGATCCAGGCCGGCATGGCGAGGGCGGCGAGGAACATGAGGAGGCCACCGAGGGCGGCGACCGCCACGGTCGGGCCGTACCGGGCGCCGGTCGGCCGGAGCATGTTCGGTAGCGGCGCGGTCGGATACACCAGCAGGGTTCCGGCCGCACGTGCCGTCAGGTTGCCCAGCAGCGCGATGATCACGACCTCGGCGGCCGCCCCGACGGCCAGCAGGAACCAGTACCCGCCGAGGTTGTCGAAGTCCGGCAGGTAGCCCGGTGGTGCGACCCCGGTGGCGAGGCGCAGCGGATACAGCAGGAGTTGTTCCGACGCGGCGAGCCCGATCGCGACCGGGAGCAGGGTCCGGGCCTGGCGGCGGAAGAGCAGCACCGCCGAGTCGAGGAGTTCACCGACCGTGAGTGGGCGCAGGGGCAGTACGGCGGTCGGACCGGCGTCGGACAAACGCACTCCTGGCGGCAGCGGGGGTTCAGCGGGGAGACGCAGCAGTCATGGTGACACGGCGGGTCATCCGGCCGTGCGCCCGCTCGGTCCGATCCGGTACCAACGGCCGGGAATGATTACGTTAAGTATTTCGTGCAGTTGCACTGAGTGTCTGGCGGTGTGTCCGGCGGTGCTTGTCCTGACGGCGATGAGCAGCGGATACGTGGTGCCGCCGGTGGTTCGGAGGCTGGTGCCCCGTCACTGCCCACGGTAAGCTACTGCGCTTCGTGACCATGGTTTGACCGACGCGCCCGCCGCACCGGCGGGCGCGGGACCCACGGTGTTGAACAGAGGATGGAAGATTAGTCCCATGAGAGCCCGGGTACTGGTCGTCGACGATGACCCCGCACTTGCCGAGATGCTCGGTATCGTGCTGCGCAGCGAGGGGTTCCTCCCGTCGTTCGTCGCCGACGGCGAGCGGGCGCTGACCGCGTTCCGGGAGAACCGGCCCGACATCGTCCTGCTCGACCTCATGTTGCCGGGAATGAGTGGGATCGACGTCGCCCGGGCGATTCGTGCCGAGTCGGGCATCCCGATCGTCATGCTGACCGCCAAGAGCGACACCGTCGACGTGGTGCTCGGGCTGGAGTCGGGGGCCGACGACTACGTCGTGAAGCCGTTCAAGCCCAAGGAGCTGGTGGCCCGGATGCGGGCCCGGCTGCGGCGGGGCGAGGACGCCGCACCCGAGCTGCTGACCATCGGGCCGCCCGGCAACCAGATCAGCATCGACGTACCGGCCCACACCGTGAGCCGGGACGGCGAGGAGGTCAAACTGACCCCGCTGGAGTTCGACCTGCTGGTGGCGCTGGCCCGCAAGCCGCGTCAGGTCTTCACCCGTGAGGTGCTGCTGGAGCAGGTCTGGGGATACCGGCACGCCGCCGACACCCGACTGGTCAACGTGCACGTGCAGCGGCTGCGCGCCAAGATCGAGCCGGATCCCGAACGACCCGAGGTCATCCTCACCGTGCGGGGAGTCGGCTACAAGGCGGGCACCGGATAGCCTGGGGTGCACTGTGGCCCGCACCCTGACCTCGGTCTCCGCCCTGCTCGCCCACGTCGCCCCGGCCGGGCGGCGGCTGTGGCGCGTCGGTTCGGCCCGGACGACGGCGACCGCGGCCGGGTTGCACCGCACCTGGCGGCGCTCACTCCAGGTCCGGGTCGTGACCATCACCCTGGTCGCGTCGAGCCTGCTGGTGGGCGGTTTCGCCTACCTGGTGGTGCACAACATCACCGACATTGTGCTGGAGAACGCCCGACGGGACGTCAAGAGTCGGCTCTCCGATGGTCAGGAGTACGCGGCCAAGCAGCTCAGCAACCACACCGCCCCGTCCGAACAGGGGCTGCGGGCCACCTTCGAGAGCACGGTCAACTATCTGGCCGGCGGTGATCCGGCACAGCTCGGCGGGGTCGTGGTGGCCCTGGAGGCCGGCGGATCCCCGGACGTCCCGCCCGCGACCTCGCCGCAGGTGGACGTGGACGGGATCCTCAGTCCCGAGCTGCGCGAGATGGTCGAGGACGGCAAGGTCGCCGACCAGATCCGCACCGGTGACCTGTTCAGCACCGGGCACACCACCAAGTACCTGATCTACGGGTCGCCGGTGCCGACCCGGTTCGGCCAGGTCGAACTCTACTATTTTGTCCCGTTGACCCGGTGGGACCAGATCGCCACCGGGGCTCGGTCCACCGTACTGGCCACCGGGTTCGCGCTGGTCGTCCTGCTCGGCCTGCTCGCCGGCCTGGTCACCCGGCTGGTGGTCAATCCGGTACGGGTGGCCGCCCGGACCGCCCAGCGGCTCTCCGCCGGGCTGCTCGACCAGCGGATGGTGGTCAACGGCGAGGACGACCTGGCGATGCTCGCCGCCTCGTTCAACCAGATGGCGACGAACCTGCAACGGCAGATCGTCCGGTTGGAGGAGATGTCCCGGCTGCAGCGCCGCTTCACCTCGGACGTCTCGCACGAGCTGCGTACCCCGCTGACCACCGTACGGATGGCCGCGGACCTGATCTACGCCGAGCGGGACGGGTTCGACCCGGCGGTCACCCGTACCGCCGAGCTGTTGCACGCCGAACTCGACCGGTTCGAGGACCTGCTCACCGACCTGTTGGAGATCAGCCGGTTCGACGCCGGCTTCGCCATGCTGGACGCCGAGCCCACCGACCTGGTGCCGGTGGTGCGTCGGGTCGCCGACCGGTTGGAGTCGCTCGCCCGCCGGTGCGGGGCGCCGCTGCGGCTGGTGGTGCCGGACGCCCCGGTGATCGCCGAGGTCGATCCACGCCGGGTGGAGCGGATCCTGCGCAACCTGGTCGGCAACGCCGTCGAACACGGGGTCGGCAAACCGGTCGAGGTGGTCCTCGGGGTGGACGAGACCGCAGTCGCGGTCACCGTCCGTGATCATGGAGTCGGGTTGAAGCCCGGCGAGGAGAAGCTGGTCTTCAACCGGTTCTGGCGGGCCGACCCGTCGCGGGCCCGGCAGACCGGCGGCACCGGGCTCGGCCTGTCGATCAGTCTGGAGGACGCCCGGCTGCACGGCGGTTGGCTGGAGGCGTGGGGTGCCCCGGGCGAGGGGGCGCAGTTCCGGCTCACCCTGCCCACCCGGGCCGGTGACCGGTTGACCTCGTCGCCGCTGCGGCTGGTGCCGGCCGACGCCCCGGACGCGGTCACCCTCCGCTGGCCCGCCGAACCGCTGCCCGCCGGTCCGGAGTCGGCTCCCCGCCGGTCGGCCGGTACGGAGCCGCGCGGCGTCGACGAGCGGTCCGGTCCGGCCCCGGTCCCGTCGTCCGGCACGGAACCGCGCGGCGACGGACCGGACGAGCTGCCCGACCCGGCACCGCCCGCCCAACCGGCCGACCCGGCGGCACCGCCGTCCCGACGGGTCGGCCCGAGAGCTGCGGTCGAGACCGGACACCGCGAGGTGACCCGATGAGGTGGCGGCTTCCCGTCGTACTGCTCGCCGTGCTGCTGCTGCCGGCGGCGACGGCCTGCGGCATCCCGGACGAGACCGAGGTCCGGGTCAACGGCTCGGGGCCGCAGGCGGAGACCGGCCCGGCGGGCCGGCCCGGCGATCCGCCGCGCAGCCGCGCCGAGAGCAGCAGCGACGAGTTCCGGTTCGCCCAGGATTTCCTGACCGCCGCCGCCGGTGAGGCGGACGAGGCCTACCAGCGGTTCAACGACTTCATCGTGCCGGAGAAGCGGCTGGCCCCCCAGCCGGGCAACGAGATCAACGTCATCCGACTGGACGCGCCGCCGCTTGTCACCTTCAACAACGACGGCACCACGTCGATCACCATCGAGCGGGTGCAGCAGGTGGGCGTGCTGCGGGCCAACGGATCGATCGGCGAGCCGATCGCCACCGAGAGTTCGTACACGTTCACGGTCGGGCAGGCGCCGACCGAACCGGGTGAGGTCGGCGGGCTCTGGGTGCTGGACCCGCCGCCGGTCGTGCTGATGACGGACGAGGCGCTGCAGCAGTACTACCGGGAGCACACCATCTACTTCTGGAACGTCAACCGGGACGCCCTGGTGCCGGACCTGCGCTACCTCCCGGTCACGGTGCCGGTGCAACGGCAGGCCACCGAGGTGCTCGACTGGTTGATCGGCGGCCCGACGGACTGGCTCGGCACGGCCGTCGTACGGCTGCCGGACGGTACCGGTCCGCTGGGCAACGTTCCGGCGCCGAAGGAGGGCGGCCGGCTGGAGGTCAACCTCTCGGTGAAGGCGGGAGTACTCGACACGGACGTCGAACTGGACAAGCTCTTCAACCAGATCGTCTGGTCGCTCAAACTGAGCCCGACGCTGTACAGCGAACTCGAGTTGAAGATCCAGAACCAGAGTCGGAAGGTCGCGGTCGCCGAGGACTGGCGGCGGAACCACCCCCTCTACCAGCTCGGTGCACCCCCGGTCCGGTACGGCGTGCTGGCCGGCACCGTCTACCCGTTGTCCGAGCCGGGCGAGGAGCCGATCGTGCCGATCGCGCCGGAGGCCAACCGGGACATCGTCGCGGCGAGCCTGAACCGGGCCGGCGCGACGATCTCGGCGGCACTGGTGACCAGCGAGCAGACCCGGTTCCGGCTCCGTACCGGCGCGGGAATCGGTACGGTCCGCGAGTTCCGTACCGGGCGGAAGTCCTTCGGCACGATGGGCCGACCGGTGTGGTTGAAGCGGGCCGGCAACGTCGGCCCGACCGGGCTGGTCGTCGCGGACGGCGGACTCTACGAGTTCCGTACGGACAACCCCACGCTGACCCCGGTGCCGCTCACCGGCGCGTCCGGTCGGGTGACCGCGGTGGGAGCGGCCCTGGACGGCAACCGGATCGCCTTCGTCGTCAGCGGCCGGCTCTACGTCGCGGGGGTCCGGACCGTCGACGGCACGTTGAGCGTCGGGCCGTCCCGTCAGGTCGTCACCTCGTTGCGTGACCTGACCGCGGTCGACTGGTACGGGGAGAACTCCCTGGCGGTGGCCGGTGTGGAGCGGAACGGTCGGGCCGCGGTCTACAAACTGAACGTGCACGGGGCGCAGGAGACGGCACTGATCACGGACGTCGGTGCGGCGGTCACCCAGTTGGCGACGTACCCGGAGAACCCGGATGCCCCGGTGCTGTCCCGCCCTCCGCTGTACGAGGCCAACCAGGTCGCGTACGGCACCGGCGGCAGCCCGATCGGCCGGGACCAGGTGGTCGCCGGTGCCTCCGGACTGCCACCCGGCTCGGCCACCCCGACCGCGCCGTTCTACCTCTACTGACGACCGGCTCTTCGAACGGCGGACGGGGGCAGTGGTGCTGGCGGGGATCTGGTCCGACCTGGCCGATCTGGTGCTGCCCGCCGAGTGTGCCGGCTGCCGAGGGCTCCGGCTGCCGCTGCGGCAGGGCGCCTGCGCCGCCTGCGTCGACAGGCTCGCGGCCCTGCGTCCGGCGCCGACTCGCCCGACACCGGCGCCGGTGGGACTGCCGGATCTGGTGGCCCTCGGCCCGTACCAGGAGGTGTTGCGGGAGGCGCTGCTGTCGTACAAGGAGCGGGGCCGGCACGGGTTGGCCCGGCCGTTGGGCCGGCTGCTGGCCGAGGTGGTGGCGGAGGCGGTCGGTGAACCGCGGCCGGTACTGCTGGTGCCGGTACCGGCGACCGCCCGGGCCGTCCGGGCCCGGCACGGCGACCACCTGCGGCGGCTGGCCCGGCAGACGGCTCTCCGGTTGCGGGCGGCCGGCTGGTCGGTGGCGGTCGCGTATCCGCTCCGGGCCCTGCCCCGACCCGACTCGGCCACGCTGGACAGCGCCGGCCGGGCCGCCGCGGCGGAGGCCGCGTTCCCGGCCCGGGTCGGGCGGGTGCCGGCGGCCCGGCGGGCCGCCACCGGTCGGGCCGTCGTGGTGCTGGACGACATCGTGACCACCGGCGTGACCCTCGCCGCCGTGACCCGGTCGCTGCGCGGCGCCGGCATTCCGGTGTACGCCGCAGCGGTGCTCGCCGCCACCGTGCGCCGTGGTCGCGGCTGACCCGTACCCCGTCGGCGCCGACCCGCGCGGCTGGCGCCGTGCCCGGCGGGGGTGAACCGCACGGCCCGTGCTGACTCTGCGTGCCAGTGTTTTCACCCTATCGCGTCCGCTGTGGAATCTTTCGGAATTGGTCTTGGTGAGTGGGGTGACGACCGGCCCGACAGGCGTTAGCGTTTTGTTTACCGGGGGTATGAGGGGTGTTCCAGCCCTCCGGGAGCACCTGGAAGGAGGCGCAGCCGCAGCGATCCGGTCGAGCCGAATGGACTTCCCAGGGGGCGGGCTGACCGGGATTTTTGTTTCTGCACGACTCTCCGACGGCGCAGGGAGGTCACGCATGGATCTCGTGGTAAAGGGCCGAAACGTCGAGGTGCCGGATCATTACCGGCAACACGTAGCCGACAAGCTCGCGAAGATCGAGCGCTATGATCACAAGCTTATTCGGGTCGACGTGGAACTCTTTCACGAACGCAATCCGCGACAGTCCGATCACTGCCAGCGAATAGAGATTACCTGCATCTCCCGAGGTCCGGTGGTGCGCGCCGAGGCGTGTGCGAAGGACTTCTACTGCGCACTCGACGCCGCGATCGCGAAGCTCGACACCCGGCTCCGCCGGGCCGCCGACCGGCGCCGCGTACACCGGGGGCGGCATGCGCCACTCTCCGTCGCCGAGGCGACCGCGAACCTCCCGGTGGCCGACTTCGGCGACGCCGCCGTGGCCACCCTGACCCGGCCGGCGCCGGAGCAGACCCGGAACGGACGGGAGGCCGAGCCCGAGTACGACGGCTACGAGGAGTACGACGACGCGCAGCCCTGGCACATCGCCCGGGAGAAGGTCCACCCCGCCGAGCCGATGACGGTCGACGACGCCCTGTTCCAGATGGAACTCGTCGGGCACGACTTCTATCTGTTCCTGGACAAGGAGTCCGGCCGGCCGAGCGTGGTCTACCGACGCAGGGGCTACGACTACGGCATCATCGCGCTGACGAACTGACCGTCGGTACCACCCCGTCGGGTCCGGGGGCCACCCCCGGACCCGGTGCGGTGGGGTTCAGGCGCCGGTCCTGGCGGGCGTGACCAGCCCGAGGTCACCGGGGAGCAGTGATCCGACCCAGGCGTCGGTCCGGGTGCCACGGTGGTTCAACGCGTGCCGGGCGGTGCCCTCGAAGACGAAGCCGACCTTCTCCACCGCCCGCCTCGAGGCGGTGTTGCCGACGTTGGCCCGCCACTCGATCCGGGCCAGCCCGAGGGTGGTGAAGCCCCAGGTGCAGATCGCCGTCACCGCGGCCGGACAGTAGCCACGACCGCGCGCGTACGGCGGCACCAGGAATCCCAGGTCGCCCACCAGCGGGTCGGCCGGCGACACCCGGAGTTCCATGACCCCGGCGAACCGGTCGTTGTCGTCGGCGATCGCGAACGCGGCGCCGGTCGCCCGACGCCACACCGTCGGGCCGTGCTCGTGGACGAAGAACTCCGCGTCCGACGGCTGGTACGGGTCCGGCACCGTGGTCCAGCGGACCGTCTCCGGGTCCTGGCAGGTGGTCACGAGGTCGGCCAGGTCGCGTTCGTCGAGCGGACGCAGGCGCAGTTCCGTACCGGCCGGCGTGCGGGCGAACAGCACCGGCTGGGCGGTGCCGAAGACGGCCGCCCGGCGGGCCTCCAGCGAGCCGGGACCCCCGGGCAGCGGTCGGCCGGGATCCCCGGCCGGTGCGCCGCTGTCCGCGGGCGGCGGTGCGGAGGGATCCCCGGCCCGTGGGCCGGTGCCGGCGGGCTGCGGTGCGGCCGGCCCCCCGGGGTGCGCTCCGGCCAGGTCCTCGGCGAGCAGCGAGCCGATCCAGCCGTCGTCGCAGCCGGTCCGACCCGGGTGGGCGAGCCGGAGCCGTCCCTCGATCCGGAAGCCGGCGCGGAGCGCGACCAGCCGGGAGCCGTGGTTGCCGACCTCGGCCTGCCAGATGATCCGGCGCAGCCCCAACTCCCGGAACGCCCACCGGCACAGCGCCCGGGTGGCCCGGACGGCCACGCCGCGCCCCCGGGCCCAGGGGGCCGTCCAGTAGCCGACCTCCGCCGTGTCCAGGCTCGGGGTGATCGCGACCAGTCCGCAGGAGCCGAGCAACTCGCCGGTGGCCGCGTCGCAGACCGCGAACGGAGCGCCGCTTCCGGTCGCCCAGGCCTGCGGGGCGATGGTGCCGACGAAACCCTCGGCGTGTTCCATCCGGTACGGCGCCGGGATGGTGGTCCAGCGCTGGATGTCCGGATCCTGGCAGGCCCGGTACACGGCCTCGGCGTCCTCGGGCCGCCACGGCCGCAGCACCAGTCCGTCCTCGGTGATGGTCACGGACCCTGTCGGGGCGTTCCGGGTCATTCGGTCATCTTGCTCCTGTAGCTGCACCCACGCATGATCGCAGCGGGTTCGCGCTCGGCGTAATCGGATTTGCTGCGCGCCGGCCCGCTGGTCGGGCGAAATGTCTGGCTCAGTCAAGCTGGAGGGCGGCGCGACTGACGGCGGGGCCGGTGATGCGCCTACGATGGTTCGGCAGACTGTCTAGGGGAGCGTTGATCCGTGTCGATTCTTGAAAAGGTCCTTCGCGCGGGCGAAGGGCGCATGCTGCGCCGGCTCAAGGCGATCGCGGCTGCCGTCAACTCGATCGAGGACGACTTCGTCAACCTCACCGACGCGGAGCTGCGCGGCATGACCGACCAGTTCCGGGAGCGGCTGGCGGACGGCGAGACCCTCGACGACCTGCTGCCCGAGGCGTTCGCCACGGTACGCGAGGCGGCCTCCCGGGTGCTCGGCCAGCGTCACTACGACGTACAGATCATGGGCGGCGCCGCGCTGCACTTCGGCAACATCGCCGAGATGAAGACCGGTGAGGGCAAGACCCTGACCTCGGCGCTCCCGGCGTACCTGAACGCGCTCTCCGGCAAGGGTGTGCACGTCGTCACCGTGAACGACTACCTCGCCGAGCGGGACGCCGCCTGGATGGGGCGGGTGCACGAGTTCCTGGGCCTGACCGTCGGGGTGGTCCTGCCGAACCGTCCGGCCGCCGAGCACCGGGCCGCGTACGAGGCCGACATCACGTACGGCACCAACAACGAGTTCGGCTTCGACTACCTCCGGGACAACATGGCCTGGAGCAGGGACGATCTCGTCCAGCGGGGGCACAACTTCGCGATCGTCGACGAGGTCGACTCGATCCTGATCGACGAGGCCCGTACGCCGTTGATCATCTCTGGTCCGGCCGAGCACTCCGCCCGCTGGTACGGCGAGTTCGCCCGGGTGGTGGACCGGCTGCAGGCCGGCAAGGACGGCGAGGGTGACTACGAGGTCGACTACGCCAAGCGGACCATCGCGGTGACCGAGCGGGGCGTGGCCAAGGTCGAGGACCGGCTCGGCATCGACAACCTCTACGAGTCGGTCAACACCCCGCTGGTCGGCTACCTGAACAACGCGATCAAGGCCAAGGAGCTCTACAAGCGCGACAAGGACTACATCGTCAACGAGGGCGAGGTCCTGATCGTCGACGAGTTCACCGGCCGGATCCTGCACGGCCGCCGCTACAACGAGGGCATGCACCAGGCCATCGAGGCCAAGGAAGGCGTGGAGATCAAGCAGGAGAACCAGACTCTTGCCACGATCACCCTGCAGAACTACTTCCGGCTCTACAGCAAGCTCTCCGGGATGACCGGTACGGCCCAGACCGAGGCCGGCGAGTTCAACAAGGTCTACAAGGTCGGGGTCGTCACCATCCCGACCCACCGTCCGATGGTCCGGGTGGACCGGCCGGACGTGATCTACAAGACCGAGAAGGCCAAGTTCAACGCGGTGGTCGAGGACATCGCCGAGCGGCACGCCATCGGGCAGCCGGTCCTGGTCGGCACGGTCTCGGTGGAGAACTCGGAGATCCTTTCCCAGCTGCTGCGTCGCCGGGGCATCCCGCACGCCGTCCTCAACGCCAAGTTCCACGCGCGGGAGGCGGAGATCGTCGCCCAGGCCGGGCGTAAGGGTGCGGTCACGGTGGCCACCAACATGGCGGGCCGTGGTACGGACATCCTGCTCGGCGGCAACCCGGAGTACCTGGCCGCCACCGAGCTGCGCCAGCGTGGCCTGGACCCGGTCGAGCACGCCGACGACTACGCCAAGGCGCTGGAGGAGATCCTCCCCAAGTGGAAGCAGGCGTGTGACGCCGAGGCCGAGGAGGTTTCCGCCGCCGGCGGCCTCTACGTGCTGGGCACCGAGCGGCACGAGTCGCGGCGCATCGACAACCAGCTGCGCGGTCGGTCCGGCCGACAGGGTGACCCGGGCGAGTCCCGCTTCTACCTGTCGCTGCAGGACGAGCTGATGAAGCGGTTCCGGGCCGGCGCGGTCGAGGCCGTGATGGAGCGCTTCAACATCCCGGAGGACGTGCCCATCGAGTCGAAGATGGTCACCCGCCAGATCAAGAGCGCCCAGGCCCAGATCGAGGGCCAGAACGCCGAGATCCGTAAGAACGTCCTCAAGTACGACGAGGTGATGAACAAGCAGCGCCAGGTGGTCTACGCCGAGCGCAAGCGGGTGCTCGACGGCGAGGATCTGAACGACCAGATCCAGCACATGATCGAGGACACCATCACCGCGTACGTCACCGGGGCGACCGCGGACGGCTACGCCGAGGACTGGGACCTCGACCAGCTCTGGTCGAGCCTCAAGCAGCTCTACCCGATCGGGATCACCGTCGAGGACGTGGTCGAGGAGTCCGGCGGGGAGCGCAACACCCTGGACGCCGACTTCCTGCTCGAGCAGGTCAAGCAGGACGCGTTCGCGGCGTACGGGCGACGCGAGGAGCAGCTCGGCAGCGAGGCGATGCGCCAGTTGGAGCGGATGGTGCTGCTCCAGGTGATCGACCGGAAGTGGCGTGAACACCTGTACGAGATGGACTACCTGCAGGAGGGCATCTCCCTGCGGGCGTACGCCCAGCGCGACCCGGTGGTGGAGTACCAGCGCGAGGGCTTCGACATGTTCGCCACCATGATGGACGGGATCAAGGAGGAGACGGTCGGTTTCCTCTACAACGTGGAGGTCCAGGTCGAGGAGGCCAGGCCGGCCGCGTCCGACCAGGCCGAGGTGGACGCCGAGGCCGGGCCGGCGGAGCCGCCGGTGGAGATCCGGGCCAAGGGCCTCGGTCGGGCTCCCCGCACCCAGGGGCTGCAGTACTCGGCCCCGACCATCGACGGTGAGGCTCCGGCCACCGGTGGTGTGGCGGTCGAACGGCCGCAGCCCCAGCCACAGGCGCCGGCGCTCGGGGTCGGTGGCCCGCCCGCCCCGGCGGCGATGTCTCGGCGTCCCGCCCAGGGGCAGGCCAGCGGTGCGGCGAACGCCCCGTCCCGGAACGCGCCGTGTCCGTGTGGGTCGGGCCGGAAGTACAAGCGCTGTCACGGAGCGCCCGGCGGCGCCTGACCGCTGACCCGTACGTACCCGCGCGACCCGGCCGCCCCGTGACGGCCGGGTCGCGCGGTGTTTCGCCCCGGTTCCGCCGGCAGGCGCCGGGCGGTTCAGAGCAGTTCGGCCGAGACACCGAGCCATCGGCCCTGGCGTCGCTCCATCCGGAACGCCAGGGCCCAGGTGCGCCCGGTCACCCCGACCGCGGCGGCGGCCTCGACGACCCCGGGTCGCGGCTCGCAGACCCGCAGTCGGCGTAGCTGCAGGGTGCGCGGCGGCTGGCCGGGGCGGCGAGGACTCAGGATCCGGGCGGCCGCCGAGGCGAGCTTCTCCACCACCTGACCGGCGTCGCCGGGGTGGCACCGGGGCCGGATGTGCCCGGCCGGACGGAAGCCGTTGACGATCTCCAGGCACGGGTGGAGGAACGACCTCGCCGCCCGCCTGGCCTCGGGGCTGGCACCGGCGAGGCTCTCCACCGGCGCTCCCGGCGCTCCCGGCGCTCCCGGCGCTCCCGGCGTTCCCGGCGTTCCCGGCGCTCCCGGCGCTCCCGGCGCTCCCGGCGCTTCCGGCGTTCCCGGCGCTCCCGGCGTGGTCGGCCCCGGCCCGGTGCCGGCGCCGGGATCACCGGCTGGCGGGCGGGGCAGCGGGACCGCGTCCGGAGCCCGGCGGCGCCGGCTGTGCGGGGCGGAACGGGCGGCGTACCCGGGGGCGGCGGGCGTCCCCGGCCGGGCGACCGGTGGCCCGGTCTGCGGACTGTGCCGGCTGCCCGGTGTGGCCCGTCGGTGTCCCGGACCAGAGTGCGCGCCGTCAACCCGGGCGGCTGACTCGGCTGGTTCGGCCGACACCGGGTCACCGGGTCGCCCGAACCAGACTCCGGGCGTGCGCTCGTCGTCGAACGGCGGGTCGAGAGGCGGTACGGGGCGCAGTCGTACGGCGGGACGGACCGGGGGCCGGCTGCGGGTGGAATGCATCCGAGATCCTCCATGATCTTGCGTTTGCCTTCGTTTGCCTCCGACAGCGCCAATTTGTAGCTGATTCAGTGCTCGTCGTCAATGCGTGCGGCGGGCATGGGACCCACGTTCGCCGGCTTGTTATCAACCGGAGCGGTTCGGCAACCGACGATCGGGGCGCGGCCGGACGCCACGGACCGGCCGGACCGGCACCGACGGTGGTTGACCCGGACGGTAGCCG
Organism: Plantactinospora sp. B5E13; assembly: GCF_039871775.1. Taxonomy (NCBI): domain Bacteria; kingdom Bacillati; phylum Actinomycetota; class Actinomycetes; order Micromonosporales; family Micromonosporaceae; genus Plantactinospora; species Plantactinospora sp. B5E13. The sequence continues at coordinate 71,724 of NZ_JBDPLT010000027.1, read as the reverse complement.
GCAGGACCGACAGGACCGGGCGGGCGTGGTGGGGGAGGTGAGGGCCGAGGGCCGGGGGAACTACTCGGCGTCCCGCTCCACCAGCGGGTTGCCGGCCACCCACTCGGCCGTCTCGGCGTACTTGCGCTGGATGTACTCCTCGAGGCGGGCGCGTTCGACCCGCCACTGCCCCCGGCCGCCGATCTTGATCGCCGGCAGTTCACCGCTGCGGACCATGTGGTAGACCTGCGAATCCGAGACGTTCAGCTCGGCGGCGACGTCGGACAGCAGCAGGAATCTCGGCGTCACGTAAGAACTCCCGCAGGTCGGTGGTTGCCTTAGTTTGCCATCGACCGCGTCGCGCTCGCCTCGGCCGTCAGGCTCTCCGCTTCACCGGTCCGCCCCGGCGACGGCGGGGCACCGACCGACCGACGCGGTCGTCGTACCCGGCGGTCGGCCACGGCCCGGCACGGGATCCGCTGCCACCTGGCGTGCGCCTGGTGTATTACCGTCGCGGGTGACAGAGGAACCGGCGCCGGCCGTGCTCGGCGTGGACGCGACGGCCGCCGTCGCGGGCAGCCGTCGAGCGGGAGAGACGATCGTGGCAGAACAGCTCGTCCGGGTGTACGTCCCGGCCACCGTGCCGATGCTCGCCGAGTTGCGGCAGGAGGGCTGGATCCTCGCCCCGCACGCCCACGCGGTGACTCCGGAACTGCGGGAGTGGTACGCCGAGGGCGACGACGAGGAACTCGAGTACGTGGCGTTCACCCGGGCCGCCCAGGAGGCGCTGCGCCTGCTGCACGCCGATCCGGACGCTCCCCGACGCCGGGTCGTGGTCTCCGCCGACCTGCCCGCCCCGGCCCTGCGCCGGCACGACCCGGAGCTCGGTTCCAGCACCGTACGGCTGGACGGGCGGATCGCCGTCGGCGCTGTCGCGGCGATCCACCTCGACGGGGTCGACGCGCTGGACGACGTCGCGGCGGCGGTCGACGTGGTCGAGCAGGCCCTGGCCGGTGACGCGGACGCGCAGTTCACCGTCGACGGCGTCGAGGACCACGAACTGGAGTGGTACGACGTGTCGGAGCTGGACACCCTCTGCGACCCGACCCCCTGACGCGCGGCGGTGCCGACTGAGCCGACCTGGGCTGGTCGGCGGTGCCGACTGAGCCGACCTGGGCCGACCTGGGCCGGTCGGCGGACTCAGCGACCGGCGACCGGCTCCGGCGAGTCCGTCGCCGGAGTGGTCGTCGGCTCGCCGTCGGCCGGGTCCTCGTCGACCGGAGTCCCGTCGGTCCGGTCCGCGGACGACCGGGTCAGTTCGGTCGGGGCCCGACCGCTCGTGCCGGGACCGTCCGGGTCGGTGGGCCGGGGCGGTGTCTCGACCGCCGACCCGTCGGCCGGACGGAGGGTCCGGCCGAAGGCGATGACCGTGGTGAGCGCCCCGACGAAGAACACCACCATCACGTGCTCGAACCGCTGCCCGTCGAGCCAGCTCTGCCCGACGTGGTCGGCCTCGCTGACCGCACCGGCCATCCGGAGCACCTCGGCACCGGCGGTCCGGGTGAGCACCTCGGCGATGAGCAGCAGCACACCCGGTCCGCCGCCGGCGATCAGGTACGCCGGCCAGCGCAGTGCCGCGCCGCCGGCCCCCCGAGCGGCGGCCCGGCGACCGGCGATCCGCAGGTAGCCGAACGCCAGCAGGCCGGCGGCCAACCCGCTGGCCAGTGAGGACGTCCAGGAGAACCACTGGAGGGCGGTGTACTGGGAGGTGTAGGTGTCGCCGGCGCCGTAGAGGGAAAGCAGCGGCTCCTGGAAGTAGCTCAGCGCGAAGCCGACCGCGAAGACGGCCAGCCCGGCGGTGACGACCGCGGCCACCACGAGAGTGTTGCGCAGTCCGCCGGCGATGCCACCGACGGTGGCCGCGGCGGCGGTGGTGCCGGCGAGGACCATGATCGCCGAGCCGTCGCCGTAGCTGAGGTTCACCGCGAGCGCGGCGAGCAGACCGGCCGCCAGGCCGGCGGCGAGCGCCGCCGCGAAGCGCGGGGTGGCCCGTCGCACGCCGAAGCGGCTGAGTACGGCCGCCAGGGTGAGGCTGACCGCCGCTCCGCTGACCAGGCTGGCCGAGATGATCCCCGGCAGGGCGTACGCGGCGGAGGTGATCGCGATCGAGGTGAAGCCGGCGGAGGTGATCGCCCACTTGGCGGACCAGAGCATCGCGGCGAGCCAGCCGATGGCCAGCAGAGCGAGCACCGGGGCGCCGGGAGCCGGCACGGGTACGCCGGGCTGGGTGGCGGTCGTCGCCGACCCCGTTTCGACCGGTCGGTCGGGAGCGGAGGTCGCGGTGGTGCCGGACTCTTCTGTCATCATCTCCCCTTCACAAGCTGACCGGCCGTGTCGACCCCGGCAACGACGGGGCCGCCAGGCGGCCGCCGGTCCCTCAGCGTACGCGGGCCGGCCGGGGCGGCGGATCGCCGCCGGTACGGTCCGGCCGGGTCCCGCCTGGCCCCGGGCGACGCTGCCCACGGCGGCGGTACGACGGCGTGGCCCGGCCGGCCGTCGGTGTGACGCCCGCCACCGGGTACCTGGTTGGGCTGCGACGGGGTCGGGACAATGTCCTGCCGGGCCGGCCCGGAGATCCGCACATGGGAGGATTGGCGCAGGTCCCGCCCTCGTACTCCCTGGAATCCCCGGGGTGTCGGGGCAGGGTGACCGGCCGACCAGCCGGCCCCGGCGGGACCGATCCCGTCACCGCAGCCGAGATCGCCCGGGAGTAAACCATGGACGCCGTTCTCTCCGTACCCGAGCCGCGTAACGAGCCGGTCCGCGACTACGCGCCCGGTAGCGCGGAGCGGGACAGCCTGCAACGCCGGCTCGGCGAGTTGGCCGCCGAGCGGCGGGACCTGCCGATGACCATCGGCGGCGTGCAACGGATGGGGGCGGGTGCCGCGATCGACGTCGTACAGCCGCACCGGCACCAGCATGTGCTGGGGGTCACCCACAACGCAACCAACGCGGATGCGCTGGCGGCGGTGACGGCCGCGAAGCAGGCTGCCCCGATGTGGCGTGATTTGTCCTTTGCCGAGCGGGCGGCGGTCTTCCTCCGTGCGGCGGACCTGCTCTCCGGTCCCTGGCGGGACACCCTGAACGCGGCCACCATGCTCGGCCAGTCGAAGACCGCCATCCAGGCCGAGATCGACTCTGCCTGCGAGCTGATCGACTTCCTGCGGTTCAACGTCGCCTTCGCCCGTCGGCTCCTCGGCGAGCAGCCGCTCTCCTCGCCCGGGGTGTGGAACCGGTTCGACCACCGGCCGCTGGAGGGCTTCGTCTACGCGATCACCCCGTTCAACTTCACCGCGATCGCGGGCAACCTGCCGGCCGCGCCGGCGCTGCTCGGCAACACCGTGGTCTGGAAGCCGGCGCCGACCCAGCAGCTCGCCGCGCACTTCACCATGCGGCTCTTCGAGGCGGCCGGCCTGCCGCCGGGTGTGATCAACATGGTCACCGGGGACGGCATCGCCGTCTCCGAGGTGGCGCTCGCCGACCCCGACCTGGCCGGCATCCACTTCACCGGCTCGACCAAGGTGTTCCAGAAGCTCTGGCGGATGGTCGGGGAGAACATCGCGAACTACCGGGGCTACCCGCGACTGGTCGGCGAGACCGGCGGCAAGGACTTTGTCGTCGCGCACGCCAGCGCCGACGTCGACGCGCTGCACACCGCGCTGATCCGCGGGGCGTACGAGTACCAGGGGCAGAAGTGCTCGGCCGCCTCTCGGGCGTACGTGCCCCGGTCGTTGTGGGAGGGCGGGCTGCGGGACCGGCTCGCCGCCACCGCCGACGGGCTGGCGTACGGCGACGTCACCGACTTCACCAACTTCGGTGGCGCGGTGATCGACGCGAAGGCGTTCGCCCGGCACACCGACGCGCTCGACATGATCTCGAACGACCCGCACTGCCGGATCGTCGCCGGAGGCACCGCTGACGACTCGGTCGGGTACTTCGTCCGGCCCACCCTCTTCGAGTGCGACGACCCGGCACACGACTCGTTCACCACGGAGTACTTCGGTCCGATCCTCGGCGTGCACGTCTACGACGACGCCCGGTACGACGAGGTGGTCCGGCAGGCCGAGTCGATCGCCCCGTACGCGCTCACCGGGGCGATCTTCGCCACCGACCGGCGGGTGATCGACCGGACCAGCGAGGTGCTCCGCTACGCCGCCGGCAACTTCTACGTCAACGACAAGCCGACCGGCGCGGTGGTGGGCCAGCAGCCGTTCGGCGGCGCCCGGGCCAGCGGCACCAACGACAAGGCCGGTTCCTGGCACAACCTGATCCGGTGGATGTCGCCGCGCACGGTCAAGGAGACCTTCGTGCCGCCGACCGACCACCGCTACCCGCACATGGGCTGAGTACGACGCCCCGGCTCCGCCTCCTGGTCCGCGCCAGGGGGCGGAGCGGAGCCACGGCCGTGCCAGGGAGCGGGAGCCCCGGCCGTGCCCCTGGTCCGCGCCGCCACGCGCCACCCGGATCGGCGTGGTCGCGGTCGGGATACGGCAGTTCCGGCAAACAGCCACATAAACGATGAAAGTTGACTAACCTCCCCAATTGGCGCAGGTCGCGTCGAGGCCCGGGTTCCGCCCGGGCGCCGGGCCGTGCCGTCGTCGGGTGATATCGCCCGGCCATCGCCCTCGGTCGATCAGTTCGGCCGGGCTGCCGCGTGCCCTTCCATTGATCGTCCTCATCCGACAGTCTCCGCCAGACAGTGCACAATGGAGACTTTGACCAGCGGATAGTGCCAAATCCTGGACGGGACGCCGGCAAAGTGGCAGCGTGGAGGGCATGGCGGATGTTGGTATCAACCCCACTGCGGCAGCCCTGCTCGGGCTGCTCCACGAAGGACCGATGACCGGCGGTCAGTTGATGGCCGCCGCTGAGCGGCGTCTGGCGCCGTACTGGTCGATGACCCGGAGCCAGGTCTACCGGGAGTTGCCGGCCCTGGCCGAGCAGGGACTGGTCCGGCTCGGCAAGCCCGGCCCCCGGTCCAGTCAGCCGTACGCGATCACCGCGGCCGGAAAACGGACATTCTCCCGATGGCTGACCGAGGCGCCGGGCAAGGACACGATCCGTAACCCGACGGCGCTCCGGGTGGCCTTCGGCCCGCAGCACTCGGCGAACCAGATGCGTGCCCTCTACAGCAACGCGAACGAATATCACACCGAGGCCCTCGCCTCGGCCCGGGAGCAGGCCAGGGACGCGAAGAAGGCCGGCGACTCGTACGGCGCGGCCGCGCTCGAGTTCGCGGTGGCGTACCACAAGGCGGCGCTCTCCTGGCTGAAGAGCGCCCCGGCCAGCTGACCGGGACCGACGGGGCTCCCGGCGCCGGCCCCGGCGCGGTTCGTCGCCGCGACGGTCCGGTCGTCCGGGCGACCAGTACTCTTGACTGTCGTGACCGCTGCCGAATACTCCGACCAACTCAAGGATCTTGACGCCACCCTGCGCAACATCGAGGCTGTCCTCGATGTCGACCGGCTGCGTCAGAGCAAGGCAGAGCTGGAGGAGGCGGCCTCCGTGCCGGATCTCTGGGACGACCAGACCCGGGCCCAGGAGGTGACCTCCAAGCTCTCGTACGTCAACGGCGAGCTCGCCAAGCTGGAGAGCCTGCGCGGTCGGCTCGACGACGCCCGCGTTCTGCTCGAACTGGCCGAGGCGGAGGCGGACGCCGGGGTGCTCGGCGAGGTCGAGACGGAGATCGGCGGCCTGCGGAAGTCGATCGAGGAGCTGGAGGTCCGCACCCTGCTCTCCGGCGAGTACGACTCCCGGGAGGCGCTGGTGGCGATCCGGGCCGGTGCGGGTGGCGTGGACGCCGCGGACTTCGCCGAGATGCTGCTCCGGATGTACCTGCGCTGGGCCGAACGGCACGGCTACCCGACCGAGGTCTACGAGACGTCGTACGCCGAGGAGGCGGGCCTGAAGTCGGCCACGTTCGCGGTCAAGGTCCCGTACGCCTACGGCACGCTCAGTGTCGAGGCCGGTACGCACCGGCTGGTCCGGATCAGCCCGTTCGACAACCAGGGGCGGCGGCAGACCAGCTTCGCCGGGGTCGAGGTGCTGCCGGTCACCGAACAGACGGACCATATCGACATTCCGGAGAACGAGCTGCGGGTCGACGTCTACCGGTCCTCCGGCCCCGGCGGGCAGAGCGTGAACACCACGGACTCCGCGGTCCGGATCACCCACCTGCCCACCGGGATCGTGGTGACCTGTCAGAACGAGAAGTCCCAGCTGCAGAACAAGGCGTCCGCGTTGCGCGTGCTGCAGGCCCGGCTGCTGGAGCGCAAGCGCCAGGAGGAACAGGCCAAGCTCGAGGGGCTCAAGGCCGACGCCGCCGGGTCGTGGGGCGACCAGATGCGCTCGTACGTCCTGCACCCTTATCAGATGGTGAAGGATCTGCGTACCGAACAGGAGACGGGCAACCCGGCCTCGGTGTTCGACGGCGACCTGGACGCGTTTATCGAGGCGGGAATCCGTTGGCGGAAGCAGCGTCAGCTCGCCGGTGACGCGGCGTGAACACGCCTCGCGTCAGTATGGATGCGAGGCGTGGTCGGAATTGATCGCCAGCGTGTGCGTGGTGTGAGCGAGGATCAACGCAGCGCAAATTCTGCACAAATGTCGGGCGGACAGGCCGGGCTCCGGTCTTGGCCTTTTCGTTACGACGCGTAGACTCACCACCCGTGATTCAGCTTGAGCAAGTGACGAAGACGTACCCGAAGGCGTCCCGGCCATCGCTCGACAGCGTGTCGGTCTCGATTGAGAAGGGTGAGTTCGTCTTCTTCATCGGTCCCTCCGGATCCGGCAAGTCGACGATCATCAAGCTGCTGCTGCACGAGGTCACCCCCACCAAGGGGCGGGTCGTCGTGAACAACAAGGACGTCACCTCGATGCGGTCCTGGAAGATCCCCAACTTCCGCCGCTCGATCGGCTGCGTCTTCCAGGACTTCCGGCTGCTGCCCAACCGCACCGCGTACGAGAACGTCGCCTTCGCCCTCGAGGTCATCGGCAAGACCAAGGCGGTCGCCCGTCGGGTCGTGCCCGAGGTGTTGGAGCTGGTCGGCCTCGGTGGCAAGGAGCACCGGTACCCGCACGAACTCTCCGGTGGTGAGCAGCAGCGTGTCGCGGTTGCCCGCGCCTTTGTCAACCGACCACTGATCCTGCTGGCCGACGAGCCGACCGGAAACCTCGACCCGGACACGTCGATCGAGATCATGCGTCTGCTGGACCGGATCAACCGCACCGGAACCACGGTCGTGATGGTGACGCACGATTCCAACATCGTGAACCAGATGCGTCGTCGTGTCATCGAGATCGAGAGCGGTCGGATCGTCCGGGACCAGGCGCGGGGTGTCTACGGCTGACCGGGTCGCCTCGGACCCGTGCCGACGGCCCTGATTCGACGACGAACGACCCCCTGCGGAGATCCGGAAGGAACCCCCGATGCGCTTGAAATACGTCCTGTCCGAGGTGATGGTCGGACTGTGGCGGAACGTGACCATGACCATCGCGATGATCATCACGATGGCGGTCTCACTGACCATGCTCGGCGCGAGCGGCCTGATGTACCTCCAGGTCGACGCGATGAAAGACGCGTACTACAAGGACATCGAGGTCTCGATCTTCCTTGACGCCGCGGTCACCGAGCAGCAGCGCACCGAGCTGCAGACGGAACTGGAGAACGACCCCCTGGTCCGGGAGGTCAAGCACGAGACCAGGGAGGAGGCGTACGAGCGGTTCAAGCAGCTGTTCGCCGACTCGCCCGACCTGGTCAACGCGGTGCAGGCGGACAAGCTGCCCGAGTCGTTCCGGATCAACCTGAAGAACCCCGAGCAGTACCAGCAGATCTTCGACCAGTACAAGGACAAGGAGGGGATCGACGACATCATCGACCAGCGTCGACTCCTCGAGCAGATCTTCAACATCCTCGGCGCGATCCAGAACATGGCGTTGGCGGCGGCCTCGGTGATGGCGATCGCGGCCCTGCTGCTGGTCGCGAACACGATCCAGGTGGCGGCCTACAGCAAGCGCCGCGAGGTCGCGGTGATGAAGCTGGTCGGTGCCTCCAACTGGTTCATCCAGGCCCCGTTCGTCCTGGAGGCCGTGGTCGCCGGTCTGCTCGGCGCGATCATCGGTTTCGGTCTGATCGTGATCGGCAAGGTCGTCCTGCTCGACGGCTCGCTGCGGGACCTGACCGACCTGCTCACCCCGATCCAGTGGGGCACCGTCCTGCTGATGCTCCCCTTCATGGCGGCGGTCGGCGGACTGGTCAGCGCGGTCACCGCCTGGGTGACGCTCCGCTTCTACCTGCGGGTCTAGCTTCTCCTCCCTACCTTGCGGGTCCCTTTCCGGACCCCGGAGCATCGGTGGTGCGCACAGGGCCCCGGCCGGCGCGAAAAGCGCGAGCCAGGGGCCCTGTGCCGCGAGGTAGCATTGCGCGGTTGTCCAGCGGATGAGGAGGTGTGGCGCCATGCCACGGGAGAAGGGGCGCAAGGTCGTCGCCTCCAACCGGAAGGCGCGGCACGACTACGCCATCCTCGACACGTACGAGGCGGGCATGGCGTTGACCGGCACCGAGGTCAAGTCGTTGCGGGCCGGACGCGCCTCACTTGTCGACGCCTTCGCCCAGGAACGGGACGGCGAGATCTATCTGCACGGCATGCACATCCCGGAGTACGCCCAGGGCACCTGGACGAACCACGAGCCGCGCCGGACCCGCAAGCTGCTGCTCAACCGGCAGGAGATCATCCGGCTGATCGGCAAGCTGCGGGAGAGTGGGCTCACCCTGGTGCCGCTGTCGGTGTACTTCTCCGACGGCTGGGCCAAGGTCGAGATCGGGCTGGCCAAGGGCAAGAAGGCGTACGACAAGCGACAGGACCTGGCGAAGCGCGACGCCGACCGGGAGATCCAGCGGGTCAGCGGCCGACGCGGCAAGGGCATGGAGTAACCGCCCCGTCGTCCGGTTCGACACCGGTCGCGGCGTACCGGAGACGTTGATCACTTCCTCCGGATGGCCGGGCACGCCGGGCCGGTATCCGGAATGAACTCGTCGGGGTGAGGCGTTAGGCTAGGAGTGGCCGTCGGGCAGTCGCCCGGATGGCAGGGATACCAGGGGGTGACTGGTTTCGACTTCGTACGTTGAGGCAGGGGAAGCGAGCCGAGGAAGCCGACGTCGTCTCGAGAATCGGTCGTCGGAAACCAATAAGCGCCAAGAGCAATCGCGCTGACTACGCTCTCGCCGCCTGAGGCGAGTAGCTAGTCTGTCGGCCTGGGAGTGCCTTCGGCCCAGTTAGCCGGCATCAGCTAGGAGGCTGGCCAATCGAACCCGGTCGCGGGGTTCGTGCGGCGAGATTAATCAGCGACTGGGCCCGTCACACCGACTCGCTCGCGTGATCGGAGGGGCCGAGTAGAGGCACAGCGAGCTGCGCTCGGAGAAGCCCTGGCAAGGCGACGAAGGACCCGGGTTCGATTCCCGGCACCTCCACGGACACCTTGGCTGTGCCCCGGTCACACCGACCGGGGCACAGCTGTGTCTGCGCCGGTTACTCCATCCGCACCCGTACCGGCCAGGCGACCGGTCCAGCGCTGGGCGAGGCGACCGGTCCAGCTCTGGGGCCGGGCCGGGCTGCCGGTCCCGCTCGGGCCGCCGTCCGGTTCCTCGGCTGTTCTGGATGGCCTCCTGGCCGATTGAGCTGTCAGCAAAGCGCTCAGCGGACTGGCCCTCCAGGCCTTAACCATCCGCAGTGGTCCAGGCTATGGTGCGAGGCATGGCGTTTACTGCGCGCAGGATCACCATCGACGCTGCGGATTGGGTCGCCTCCCCGCGGCCCGGTGTTGGCCTCTCCGACGGATCGACGCGGCGGGCCGACCTGCGGTTCGTGTCGTCCGGGCGGGCCGAGTAGCGGGTGGCGGGCGTGTTCGGTGAGGGGCAGGCGATCGGGGGACGGTCGATGGAGTCGATGACCGGGCAACTGCTGGTCGCGACCCCTGCGTTGAAGGACCCCAACTTCGACCGGACCGTGGTGCTGCTGGTCGCCCACGAGCCCGGCGGCGCGCTCGGCGTGGTGCTCAACCGGGCGACCGAGGTGCCGGTCTCCGAGGTGCTCGGCGCCTGGGGCGGGCTGGCCAGGGACCCGGCGGTGCTCTTCGAGGGCGGCCCGGTGCAGCCGGAGTCCGCGATCTGCCTGGCCAGGATGCGTACGCCGAACCAGCGGGTGAAAGGCATCCACCAGGTCACCGGCTCGGTCGGCACGGTCGACCTCTCCGTCGACCCGGAGCAGCTCCGGGACGCGGTCACCGGGATCCGGGTCTTCGCCGGCTACTCCGGTTGGTCGCCCGGGCAGGTGGAGGAGGAGGTCGCCCGCGGCTCGTGGTTCGTCCTGGACGCGCTGCCCGGGGACGCCTTCATGGAACGGCCGGATGATCTCTGGGCGATGGTGCTGCGCCGGCAGGGTGGCATCATGGCGGCGGTTGCCCACTTCCCGCCGGACGTCCTGATGAACTGATCGGCCCCTGGTTCGGGCCGGTCGGGGCGGCCGGCGGCGCGCGGTGGGGCCCCGGATGACCGGGGCGCCGGAGGTGTGTACTATTCCGTGAGTGCCCGGGAGACCGGGCAGCAGGTGAGGGGCCGTGGCGCAGCTGGTAGCGCACCACACTGGCAGTGTGGGGGTCAGGGGTTCGAGTCCCCTCGGCTCCACCCAAACCGCAGGTCAGACCAGCGCCCTGGTCGGAAGCGAGACTTCCGGGCCAGGGCGTTCGTCGTATCTGGCACCGGTAGAACGTCACGTGCCAGATCTGTGCCAGACCAGGTTGTGATCTTGGTTCTCGCCTCCGTGATCAGAGCGTCCAGCGCTGCCGCGATGGTGTGATCGCGATCACGGATCGCGTGCTGACAAAATATCGCAGCCAGGGTGCTTGAATGGCCGGTCCGAGCCATCAGCTCCTTGAGTCGCGCCGCTCTGCGCGGACCAGGTGCTGCCCGTGTGCCGGAGGTCGTGTAAGTGCAGACCGGTGTCCGTCGGGATGCTGGCATCCCTGAGCGCCTTTGTGTCCGACCCGGTAGAAGTACGGCAGCCGTCGTTCGGGATCTTGGTGCGGGTCGGTAAATGCGGAGCGGCCACCGCGTGATCGTCTGTGTGTTGTGGACAAACAATCGGATCTTGCGGTGGCCGTGGGTCACAGCGTAGACGCTGCCGGATGGCGGCGCGCGCTCGCCCTGTTCCAACGAATCGGCCTGCAACTGCTGATCGTGACCCCGTTGCAGAAGATCCACGTCATCGAACCGTACGTGGCCGCGGTCGGGTTCGTGGACAACCCGAACGGCAACTACTCGCGCTTGCAGAGCCTGACCATCGAGGAGTACCACGAGCGGCGGCAGGCACACGAATTGGGCGCGTCGTCCGCGTCCCAGGCCTGACATGGCCGCTGCCTCGCGGGTACCACGCTGGACCGAGCCCGACGATCTGGTCGAACGGCTGCGTCGTCGATGGGAGACGGGGGAGCTCCTGACTGCGCTGGGACGGGGTACGCCGTGGCAGCCGGTCGTCGTACCGCTGCGCGCCCCGACCGCAGCCGAACTGGCCGATCATTTCGGCGCGGCTCAGGAGTGGATCGGCCGATGGCGGAAGGTCGACACGGATCTCGTACGGCTTGAGCAGCGTACCGTCGGCGGCCGGTTGATCGGCGCCAACCGTGTGCCCGCCCGGGCGGTGATCGACACTCCCGAGCAACTCTGGGCACTGTTGCGGGTTGGTGCGCAGGTGGCGACGTACGAACGACTACTGAAGGCCACCCAGGTCAGCGCACCGGCATTACTGGACTGGATGGCGGCCCATCCGATGCAGGTGCTCGGGCACGCGGATCGGTGGAGCAACCTGGTTGACGCCGTGCTCTGGATCGACCGGAACGGGCGGCCGGAGACGTACCTGCGGCACGTCGACGTGCCGGGAGACCCGTGATCCTGCCGGACCAGTTGGCGTCGGTCACCAGGGACGGAGTCCCCCAAGGGTTGAACTCGGGCCAGACGCAGAGCACGCCCTGCGGGCAGTTCCCGGGCGGATAGATGTCGTCCGACGTCTGGGAAAGCGCCGCCGAGGCGGGAGAGGTGGCGGCAAGCGCGCCTGCGACGGCTGCGGCGACAGCGAAGGACCTCAGCACGGTTCACCTCCTTGTCGATCGATGGGTGTCGGACTCGCCGTGTGGAGGATCAGCGGCAGTTGTGCGTGTGGAAGTCCACCCTCGTCACGGTCACGGGCACGTACAGGTGCCCGTCGCCGGAGGTGGCGCAGAGGGTGCCGGTGTAGACCGTCCCGCCCCAGTTGGCGGTCCAGGTGATGTCGACGTTGCGGGAGGTGTAGTTGTAGAAGTTGAACACCGTGACATTGCCGGCCCAGTCCGTGGTGGTGACCAGGGACGGAGGCGCGGTGGGACCTTCCGGCGGGTGATCCGTGTTGGCCCAACCGCAGAACGTGCCCTGCGTGCAGTTCCCGGGTGGCCAGATTCCGTAACCTGCTTGCGCGGTTGCCGCCGAGGTGGGAGAGGCGGTGGCCAGCACGCCTGCGACGGCCGCGGCGACAGCGAGGGACTTCAGCACGTTGCACCCACTTTCCAGAGAAACATATCGATGTATGTGAAATTTACGCGGGGAAAATTGACCAGTCAAGCACCTGACGTGACCCGCTCACCCGGCAGTCACCGGCGCTGGTCTCACCAGGCCAGGTGACCCGCGACAGACCGACCTGAGCCAGCCGGACCGGGGCGGTCGGCCGGTGGATCGCCGTGATGACACCGCTGGTGTCCGCGGACATGACCGTGAGGAGGCCCATGACATCTCTGCGGGCACGGCTGGAGGATGAGCTCGTCGCGCTCAACGAGCGGTTCGGGGAAGGTGTATCCGCGTACCGGGTGCAGCCGCTGCGGTCCCGCTCCTTTGTGGGCACCGAGTCGCGGCTGAACATCGCGCCGGAGTTGCTGCGGCAGGTGGCGTTCGGCGCCGAGACCGATCCGGGGGTCCCGTTCTCCGGCTCGCGGAGTGCGGTACCGCCGGGACCCCAAGGTCCCGGTGACCGTCCGACCGGTGGCGACTGTGTCGTAGACCACTTCCGGGAAGCCGCGCATACCGTGCTCGGGCACGAGGACGAGGTCGGCGTCGGTCCACCCGGCGTCCACCCGGTCCGAACCGACCCCGTCGCGCCCGGAAGCATGTACGCCGGCGGCCCCGGATGAGACCGATGCCCCCGTCGGGCACGGCAGCAGCCGGTAGGTTCGATACCCATGCGGACAGGGGCGGGCCACGACACGATCCCGCTCGTCGGACGGGCCGATGACGAGCAGCGGCTTCGATCCGCCCTGCTGTCCCTGGCCGCGGGCAACGGTGGCTGCGTCATCATCGAGGGACCGGCGGGTATCGGCAAGAGCCGGATGCTGGCCGAGGTTGCGGACCAGGCTGTTGAACTCGGGCTGGTGATGGCCCGGGGACGAGCGACCGAACTCGACCATGTCGCGCCGCTCAGCACCCTGTTGAACGCGCTGAGCGGGTCGGATCAGCCAGTGCTGAGCAGGTCTGACCTCACCAACCTGCGCAGACACGAGGACGGTCGGTTCTGGCTGGTCGACCAGCTCACCGGGCTGATCGAGAACTACAGCCAACAGCACGCACTGGTGGTCTGTCTCGACGACGTGCAGTGGGCCGACGAGCTCAGCGCGCTGACGCTGCGGATACTCGTGCCGGCGCTGCGCTCGTCGCCGGTCCTGTGGCTGCTGGCCTGCCGGCCGTTGCCGGCACGATCGTCCACGCGGCACGTCTTCGACTGGTTGATCGCCGAGGGAGCGGGCCGGCTGCCCCTCGGCCCGCTCCCGGAGCAGGCCGTCGCCGAACTCTGCGTGGAGATTCTCGGCGCCCAGCCCGGCGAGTCGCTGCTCGCCCTGGTCCGCGGCAGCGGCGGCAATCCGTTCCTCCTGGAGACCCTACTCACCAGCCTGCGTGACGGAGACCGGATCCGGATCGTCGACGGCGTGGCGGTCCCCGTCGGCAACGAACTTCCCGTCGGCTTCCTCACCGCGGTCGACCAGCGCCTCGGCGACCTCCCGGACGGCGTACGGCGGTTGCTGGAGGCGGCGTCGGTGCTGGGCCGCCCGTTCACGCTGCACGAGGTCGCGGGCGTACTCGACGAACCGGCGGTCCGCCTGCTCGACCCGGCGAAGGAGGCGGTCGACGCCGGAATGCTGCTCGACGGCCCCACCGCCTTCACCTTCCGGCACGACCTGATCCGGGAGGCCATCTACGGTCGGCTCTCCGGCCCGGCCCGGCAGGCGCTGCACCGGGTGGCGGCAGGCGTGCTCCAGACGGAGGGACGCCCGGCGGGCGAGATCGCGCAGCACCTGATCAGGGGAGCGCTGCCCGACGACCCTCGGACCCTGGCCGTGGTGCGGGAAGCGGTCGCCCAGGTCGCTCCGACCGCCCCCGGCACCGCCGCCGACCTGATCCTCGGCGTGCTCGGGACGTTCACCGGCCGTGATCCGGAACGCGTCGGACTGGTCGCCGGGGCGGTACGACTGCTGGCGTCCGCCGGGCGTCTCGCCCAGGCCCGCGAACTCGGTGAGGTGTACCTCCGCCGGGGCCTCGCCGCGCCGACCGAGGCGGCCATCCTGCTCGGCCTCGCCGAAGCGCTCAAGCACGCCGGCCAGGACCGGGCGGCGATCGAGTACGCCGACCGCGCGCTCGCGCTGCCGGACGTGCCGACCGGGGAACGGGCCCACCTGCTCGCCATCCAGGCCCACGCGCTGCTGCAGATCGACGACATCGTGGCGGCGGACCGTTCCGCCCGGCTCGCCGCCGAGCTGGGCGGCCCGGTGGGAGAGCACTCCGCCGTCGTCTTCGCGCTCGAGGCGCGTTGCGTGGCGGCGTACGCACGAGGCGCCCTGACCACCGCCGCCGAGTACGCCGAAGCGGCGGTGCGACTGGCGGACGAGGTCGGCGGCGAGGCACGGCAACGCCATCCGGCGCTGTGGCGGGGCATGGTGCTGGCCGCGATGGACCAGCTCGACGAGGCCGCCGCCGCGTACGCCGCCGACAAGGTGGCGACGGACGAGCTCGGCACGGCCTGGTCCCGGCCGCTCTGGCACCACCTGCACGCCGACCTGTGCCTGGCCGCCGGCCGGCTCGACGACGCCGAGGCGGTGGCCGAGGCGGGACTGCGGGTCGCCGAACAGCTGGGGGCGAGCGCGGTGGTGCCGTCGCTGCTGGCGACGCTCGGGCAGATCGCCCTGCACCGCGACGACCTGCCGCGCGCGCTGGACTACCTGCGCCGAGCCCAGCACCACGTACACAGCGGCATCGGCGTCATCGCCGAGGAACTCGCCTGGGAGCAGGCGCTCTACGCGGACGCGACGGGCCGGCCGGAAGGCGTGCTCGACGCACTGGCCCGGCTGTACGACGCCCTTCCGGAGCGGCTGTACCTGATCGTGCACAACCCCTTCGCCGGACCGCACCTGGTCCGGATGGCGTTGAACGCCGGAGACCCGGAGCGGGCGGCGGCGGCGGTCCGCGCCACCCGCGCGGC
Source organism: Plantactinospora sp. B5E13 (assembly GCF_039871775.1). Taxonomy (NCBI): domain Bacteria; kingdom Bacillati; phylum Actinomycetota; class Actinomycetes; order Micromonosporales; family Micromonosporaceae; genus Plantactinospora; species Plantactinospora sp. B5E13. The sequence goes on along the minus strand of NZ_JBDPLT010000027.1, from coordinate 56,140 downwards.
GGCCGAACTGAACCCGGGCAGCGCCTCGCTGGCCGGGGCCAGCCGGCACGCGGAAGGGCTACTGCACGGCAACCTCGACGCCCTGCGGGACGCGGTGGTCGCGCTGGCGGACAGCCCGCGCCCGTACGGCCGTGCCTCGGCGACCGAGGACGCCGGTGTCGCCGAGTACGCGGCAGGCAACTCGAGCGCCGCGATCTCCCTGCTGAAGTCGGCGTTGAACGAGTACGCCGCGGCGGGTGCCAAGCGGGACGCCACCCGGATCCGGCACCGGCTACGCGCACTCGGGGTGCGCACCGCGCGGGCGCAGGGGGAGCGTCGCCCCCGTACCGGCTGGGGGAGCCTGACCGAGTCGGAGCTGCGGGTGGCGCGGTTGGTCGCCGACGGACACACCAACCGGCAGATCGCCGACCGTCTCTTCCTGTCGCCGCACACGGTCGACAGTCACATCCGGCACGCCTTCGCCAAGCTCGGTGTCTCGAGTCGGGTCGATCTGACCCGGCTGGTGCTCACCAACGACCAGCCGGGCCGGGAACCCTGACCGCTGAGGAGCGCCGTCCAGCCGAGCCGGTCAGGTGGCGGTGTCGCCGGGGCCGGGCAGGGGGCCGAAGTGGCGTCGGGAGACGGCTTCGGCACGTCGCACGTCGGAGTGGGTGAGCCGCTCGTCCTTCTCGCCAGGCCGGACCGGCCGGCCGATGTCCCGGAAGAACTGCTCCATGTCGCTGGGCGTGTAGAGCAGGAGCATCCGGCCGGCTCGCCCGGTCGTGTTACGCCAGCTGTGCATGGTCCCCCGGGGGATGAACGCGTAGTCGCCGGCGGCGATGACAAATTCCCGGTCGCCGGCGCGGACCTCGAACGTGCCCTCCAGGACAAAGAAGGACTCGTCGGAGCCGGCGTGCAGGTGCGGAGGCGGACCGTTGCCGGGCGGGACGGCGATGCTCACCCCGGTCAGCGCGCCGCCGGTCGTCTCGGCCGACGCCAACAACGTGTACCGGGACAGCAGCGGCCCCTCGCCCTCGGCGAACGGACCGGGCAACGCCTCCGGCACCCACAGCGGGACCCCGCCGTCGGCGGGTACGTGTGCCACCACGGGTCCGTTCCGTCCGTCAACCTCTGACAAGGCAGCCCCCTCCGCATCGTCACCGATCGCGTCAAGCGTGCCGCGCCGGAACCGCCGGGGGCATCACGGATCTTCGGGAGATGGCCGGACGGGCAGTCCGACCGACGTCGATCGCCAATGGCGTGAACACGTGATGCCTGGTCACGTCCGGGCAGGCGAGGCTTCGAGGCGAAGGGCACACGGGTGTTCCGCCGGGACCAGGTGCGCCGTACGTCGACTGCCGAGGAATCAGCATGAGCGGTACCAGCACACGTCGGCACAACCCGTGGGCGGCGTTCAGCATTCTCGCGGTCACCCAGTTCATGGTCGTGCTGGACGCCAGCATCGTGTACGTCGCGCTCCCCTCCATCCAGCGCGACCTCGGGTTCGCCGCCGCGGACCTGGCCTGGGTGATGGACGCCTACATCCTGACCTTCGGCGGGATCATGATGCTCGGCGGCCGGGCCGGCGACCTGCTCGGTCGGCGCCGGGTGCTCCTGCTCGGACTGATCTGGTTCGGCGTCGCCTCGTTGGCCTGCGGGCTCGCCACCGAGGCGTGGCACATCGTGGTCGCCCGGGGCGCGCAGGGGCTGGGGGCGGCGTTCATCGCCCCGGCCGCCCTGGCCCTGGTCACCGACACGTTCCCGGAGGGCCCGAGCCGGTTCCGGGCGCTCGGGATCTTCGCCAGCATCGGGGGTTTCGGCGGTGCCGCCGGCACCCTGCTCGGTGGACTGCTGACCGCCGTCGCCTGGCAGTGGGCCTTCCTGATCAACATTCCCATCGTCATCGTCGTGCTGGTCCTCGGCGTACGGCTGCTGGCGGCACAGCCGCCGGCCGGTACCGGCGGCGTGGACCTGATCGGCGTGCTGACCAGCACCGGCGGGCTCTGTCTGCTGCTGCTCGGACTCCTGCGTGGCGGGGTGCAGGGCTGGAGCGAACCGGCGGTCCTGCTCGCCTTCCTCGGCGCTGCGGTCCTGCTCGTCGCCTTTGTCCTCCGGCAGGCGACGGCCGCGCAGCCGCTGGTTCCGCGGTTGCTGTTCCGGATGCGGGGGGTGGTGCTGGGCAACGGTGCGAACATCGTGGCCGGCGCGATGCTCTTCGGCGTCTTCCTGGTACTGACCCTGCACCTGCAACTGGCCAGGGGTCACACCCCGCTGCAGGCCGCGCTCTGGACCATGCCGATCAGCGTCTGCCTCTTCCTCGGTTCGAACCTGGTCAGCCGGATGTTCGCCCGGATCGGTCCGATCAACGCGCTGGGTGGTGCGCTCGCCCTGCAGGCCGTGGCGCTCGCCTGGTGGTCGGTGGCGCTCAGCGCCGACGGTCCGATCCTGACCTCGTTCGTGCTGCCCGGCATGGTCTGGTCCCTCGGCTGCGGGGCCGCGATCGTCAGTGCCTTCGTGGTCTGCACGAACGGGGTGGACGGCCCGGTGATGGGCGCGGCCTCCGGCCTGGTCAGTACGACGTTGCAGGTCGGTGGGGCGTTGGGCGTGGCCGTGCTCAGCATGATCGCCCACCACGGTGCGACGACGGCCGGGGCACCGCTCGCCGAGTTGAGCGACGGCCAGTCGGCGGCCCTGCTCACCGCGGCGGTGGTGGCCGCGCTCGGCGTGCCGCTGATGCTCTGGCTCCGCGCCGGCGCCCGCGCCGTCGTGCCGCAGGGGGACACGCCGGCATTCGCCAACGCCGGATCGGCGGACGACCGGCCGACCCTCGCCAACCCGGACATCTCCCGTCCACGGCCCTGACGCTCGCGGCGCTGTCCGCGGCACCCCGGATCCTCGACGAAGGAAGGAGACGACCCGATGTCGTCTGACCACGTACTCATTGATCAAATTGCCCAGAACCTGCTGTTCCGTGACGCACGGACAGCGAACACCTTCTCCGACGAACCGGTCTCCGACGAGCAGATCGAGGCGTTGTACGACCTGGTGAAGTGGGCGCCGACCTCGTTCAACCAGCAGCCGCTGCGGGTGGCGTTGGTCCGCTCCGAGGCGGCGAAGAGCCGCCTCGTCCCGCTGATGTGGGACAGCAACCAGGGCAAGACGGCCGCGGCCCCGCTCAACGCCGTGCTCGCCGCCGACCTCGAATTCCACGAGAACCTGCCTGAGCAGTTCCCGGTCTTCCCGCAGGCGAAGGAGATCTTCTTCGCCGAGGAAGCGGCCCGGGTCGAGTCGGCGCTGCTCAATGCGACCCTCCAGGTCGCGTACTTCATCCTGGGGGTCCGGGCGATCGGGCTCGCCGCCGGGCCGATGACCGGTTTCGAGGCGGACAAGGTCAGCGAGGAGTTCTTCCCCGGTGGCCGGCACCGCGCCCTGGCCGTGGTGAACGTCGGCAGGCCGGGGCCGAACGCCTGGTACGACCGCCTGCCACGGCTCTCGTACGACCGGGTGTTCAGCAACCACTGAAACCACGGCGGGCTCTGATGACCCGCACCGAACAGTGCACCACCAACGGGGGCGCGTCCCGTCCCGTACCGGTCTCCACCCTGAGTGGACCGGGCCGGGCGGGGTGGCGAGTACAACAGGTTCCGTCCGGCCGGACCAGCAGGTCCGACCCGACGGCGATGCGATGACGGCGGGCGTGGTCGGCCGGCTCCGGGCCGGCGACCGCGTGGCCCACACGCGGATCACATCCCAGGCGGAAACGGCCCGGCGGACGTCGCCGTGCCGGTCCGGCCGGGCGATCGGCGACCGCATCGTGCCGCCTCGGCGGTCGCGTCCCTCCAGTTGCATCCGGGCGAGTGCGCCCGAAGTTTCGACCAGCCGATGGAGGGCGACGTGTTGGCCCAACGATTCACTGACAGGACGGTGCTCGTCACCGGGGGCGGCTCGGGCCTCGGCCGGGCGATAGCCCTGGCCTTCGCCGACGAGGGGGCCACCGTCGTGGTGGCCGGACGGAATCCGGATCCGCTGCGGGAAACCGTCAAACTCGTCGAGGAACGGGACGGCCGGGCGGACCACGTCGTCGCGGACGTGACCCGGGCCGCGGACGTGGCCCGACTGGTTACGACGACCGTACGCGAGCACGGCGGACTGCACGTGGCGGTCAACAACGCCGGCGTCCTCGCCGCCGCGGGACCGGTGGCCACGATCGACGAGTCGGAGTGGTCGCGGGTTCTCGCCACCAATCTGACCGGCACCTGGCTGTCGATGAAGTACGAACTCGAACACATGGCGGCCAACGGCGGCGGGACGATCGTCAACATGTCCTCGGCCGTGGGGCCGCACGTGACCGTGCCCGGCCTCGGGGCGTACGGCGCGACCAAGGCCGCGATCAGCGCGCTGACCCGTACTGCGGCCCGGGAGTACATCGGTCGCGGGGTCCGGGTCAACGCGGTCAGTCCCGGCCCGTGCGACACCGAGATGTCGTTCCTGCCCGGCGAGTCGGAAGCCGAGCGCGCCGCCCGGATGGGCGCGATCCTGCCCGTCGGCCGGGTCGGGACCCTGGCCGAGATCGCCGACGCCGTGCTCTGGCTCGCCTCGCCAGAGTCCGGGTTCACCGTCGGACTCGACCTCGTCGTCGACGGCGGAGCACGCGCCTGACCACAGTGTCGACCCACCACGATCCCGCTGTCCGCAATCCCGAAGGAGTGGAGCCATGTCGCTCACCCCGACCGATCCCCAGCTGACCCACATCGAACCGCTCCGCGAGCTGTTCTACGCGCACTACCGGTTCCAGTACCTCAGCGCCGCCTGCGAGTTCGGGCTCTTCGAACTGCTCAGCCGGGAACCGGGGCTCACCCGGGCCCAGGTCGCCGAGCGGCTGGGCATCGAGCAGCAACCGGCCCGGATCCTGCTGCTCGGTTGCGTCTCGGCCGGACTGCTGAGGAAGGAGGGCGACGGATACCACAACACCCCGGTCTCCGAGCCGCTCGCCGGCAAGCTCGACGACGTGCCGGCCGCCTTCGTCCCGTGGGAACAGCACGTCAACTACCGGCCGATGGCCTGGTTCTACGAGTCGCTCAAAGCGAACACCAACATCGGGTTGCAGCGTGAGATCCCGGGCGACTCGCCCACGTTGTACGGCCGGCTCGCGCTGGACCCGAAGCGTGAGACGACGTTCCACAACATGATGGGCTCGGTGAGCCGGCTCGTCGCCGAAGAACTCGTCCAGCAGCTCGACCTGTCGCCGTACACCCACCTGCTCGACGTGGGCGGCGGCACCGCGGTGAACGCCACCTACCTGGCACGCCGGTGGCCGAACCTGCGGGTCACCATCGTCGACCTGCCGACGATCGCGGAGACGGCGAACCAGAAGATCGCCTCCCTCGGCCTGCAGGACCGGGTACGGGCGGTGGGGCTCGACGCGTTCAACGACGAGTTCCCCAAGGGCTGTGACGCCGTGCTCTTCGGGCACTTCCTGGAGATCTGGTCGGTCGAGCGCAACAAGGACCTGATCGCCAAGGCCGCCCGGGCGGTCGAGCCGGGTGCCGGCATCTTCGTGGTGACCCCGGGGGCGGACGACGACGAGACCGGTCCCGACCTGGCCGCCGCGCTCTCGGCGTACTTCCTGACCGTCGCCTCCGGCGAGGGCATGGTCTACACGTGTGCCGAGTACGAGCAGTGGTTCGCGGAGGCCGGTTTCGAACCGGCGGGACGGCGTTCGTTCTCCGGACCGGCGGCTATCCGCGCCGGTCACCGGTCCTGGACCCGCGGGGGCGGGCCAGCACCGGCGCGGCCCCGGCGGCGGCGACCAGCTCGTCGGTGGTCGGCACGGCCGCGCAGCGCTCGGCGGCGTAGGTGAGCGCCATTCGGTGGTACTCCAGGGAGAAGTCGGCCACCGCGTCGGCGACCAGGAACGGCTGGATGTCGTTGGCGAACGCCTCGGCGGCGGTCATCAGACAGCCGACGTGGGCGTACACCCCGCAGATGATCAGCTGGTCGCGACCGGTACGGCGGAGGAACGGCACCAGCTCGGTACGGTGCAGGGCACTGTACCGCCACTTGGTGAGCATCAGGTCGCCCGGCGCCGGTTGCAGCGGGTCCACCACCTCACGATGCTCGGGAGCGGTCGTCATACCGGCGCCCCAGAAGTCCTTCAACAGTCCGCGCTCCTCGTCGGACATGCCGCCCGGTTGGGCGGTGTACGCCGTCGGCACCCCGAGCGCGGTGTAGTGCCGGCGCAGTCGCTCGATGTTGCGGACCAGGTCGACGAGGGGCTGCTCGCCGGTGGGGAAGAAGCGGACGAAGTACCGCTGCATGTCGTGGATCAACAGGACGGCCCGGGCCGGGTCGACCCGCCAGGCCACCCGGGTCTCGGGAACGTCGTCCCGGTCGGGCATCGGGTACGGGCTGATGCGCGGAATGCTCACTACGGTCTCCTCATCAGGTCCAGCTCGCCGCGACCCGCAGGGCCTGCTCCGGGTTGAGTCGGGGGTCGCAGAGCGACGTGTAACGGTCACCGACCCGGTCGAGGTGGTCGGCGTCCGGTACACACTCGGTGACGTCGTGCGGTGTCGTTTCCAGGTGCAGCCCGCCGGCGGTGCCGCCGGCCCCGGCGACCGCCCGCCGGAAGGCGCGCACCTCCTGAACGATCTGTTCGAGCAACCGGGTCTTGCGTCCGTCGCGGGCGGTGACGGTGTTGCCGTGCATCGGGTCGCAGAGCCAGATGACCGGGTGACCCGCGTCCCGGACCGCGGTCACCAGTTCGGGCAGGCGGCGGGCTGCCAGGTCCGCGCCGAGACGGGCGATGAGCGTGAGGCGCCCCGGCTCACGCCGCGGGTCGAGGCGGGCACAGAGCTCGCGTAGCTCCTCCCGGCCGGTGCCGGGCCCCACCTTGCAGGCCACCGGGTTGGCGACCGAGGAGAGCAACCGGACGTGCGCGCCGTCGAGTTGCCGGGTCCGGTCTCCGATCCACGGCCAGTGTGCCGAGGTGAGGAGCAGCCGCCCGTCCGGTAGCCGCCGGAGCTGGGGCAGCTCGTAGTCCAGGACCAGCGCCTCGTGGCTGGTCCAGACCGTCGTCGTCGGATCCGGCGCCCAGCTGGCGGTGTGCCACAGATAGTCCACCGCGAGGCCCGCCGCGCGGTGGCAGCTGAGCATCCGTAACGGGTCCGGCCGGCGGCTCACCGGATCCGGCTCCGGGCCGTTGATCAGCATGCCCCGGAAGACCGGCAGTTCGATGCCGTGCCGGATCTCCGTGGGCCGGGTACGGGGTTTGGCGAACTGGCCGGCGATCCGGCCGACCCGCAGCACGGGCTGGCCGGTCCGGGTCCGGAGTACGCCGGCCAGCGCGTCGAGCAGACCGACCTTGTACGACAGCTGCCCGGGCGTACACTCCGCCGGATCCTCGGCGCAGTCACCGGCCTGTATGACCAGCAGCCGGCCGGCGGCGACCTCGGCGAGAGCCCGACGCAGGCCACGCACCTCGTTCCAGCCCACCAGCGGCGGCATCCCGGCGAGGTCGGCCCGGACACGTTCGGCCAGCCACTCGTTCGTCCAGGCGGGCTGCTGCTCCGCCGGAAGGAGCCGAAGGTAGTCGAGTTCCCGCTCGTGTAGTTCGGTGGCGAATTCACCCGGACGGGTCAGCGTCTGTTCGCCGATCACCGGGACTCCTCTCGTGACGCGGTACGCCACCCGACCGGATCGGACGTCCGGTTCGGGTGGTCGATCTCGGATGCACCCGTCGACCCGGCGGTCGACCGGGTCGGCGGACCGGACGCACGGCCAAGGTTCAGGGCAGGAGAGCCGGTGCCGGGTCGTCCGCCCGGGGTGGTGCCGTCGGGACGCGCGTGGTACCGGCCAACAGCTCGGTGCTCACCCGGCTGATGAGCTCGACACCCCGGCGGGTCAGCACCGACTCCGCGTGGAACTGCATCGACCGGAAACGCTCGCCGCGCGTCGCGTGCACCACGCCGGTCTCCCGGTCACGGCAGATCTCGACCACCCCGCCCGGCACCGGTGCCGGCAGCAGATCCGCCGAGGCGTACGCGGCGAAGGTGTTGTAGAAGCCGCACTCCTCCTCGCGGCCGAAGACCTCGACCGTCCGCTGCGCCCCCTGGTTCGGGGTCGGTAGGCGGCGGACCGGCAGCCCGAGCAGCTGGGCGAGGACCTGGTGACCCAGGCAGACCGCCAGCAGCGGGCGGTTCTGCTCGAGGAGCTGCCGGATGACCCGCCGCATGGCGGCGATCTTGGGATGTCCGGCCGCCCGCGGATCGCCCGGTCCCGGCCCGACAACCGTCAGGTCGTACTCCTGCGGCCGGTGGTCGGCGTCGAAGCGGCGGATCGTCACGTCGAGCCCGAGCGCGGTCAGCTGGTGCCCGAGCATCGCGGTGAAGTTGTCCTCGCAGTCGATCACCAGTACACGCCGACCGAGCAGCGACGCCACCGGCTGGGACCGTGCCTCCGGCGACTGTAGCCAGAACCGCGCCAGACGCTCGTTGCGTCCGGCCAGCGCGCGCTCGAGGTCCGGGTCCCGCCAGAGTCCCGGGTCGCGCCAACCCGGGGCGACCGGTGGCGCGCTGCCGTCACCGAACGCGGCGAGCAGGGACTCCGCCTTCGCCCGGGTCTCCGCCGCCTCCGACCGGGGATCCGAGTGCCGGACCAGGGTCGCGCCGACGTCGATCCGGACCCGGCCGGTCGGGTCGATGTCCGCGGTACGGATCCCGATCGCCGAATCGAGTACCCGCTGCCCGGTCGGCTCCCGACCGATCAGCGCGAGCGCACCGGCGTAGTAGCCCCGTCCGCCCGGCTCGTACCGCGCGATGACCCGACAGGCGCTCTCCAGCGGGCTGCCGGTGACGGTCGGCGCGAAGAGCGTCTCGTGCAGGACCCGTCGTACGTCGAGTTCGGTGCGGCCCCGGATGAAGTACTCGGTGTGGGCGAGGCGGGCCATCGGCCGGATCCGTGGGCCGATCACCTCGCCACCGCCTCGACAGAGCCGGCCCATCATCTTGAGTTCCTCGTCGAGCACCATGTACAGCTCGTCGACCTCCTTGCCGTTGTCGAGGAAGTCACGGAGCGCGGCCAGGTCGGGCGGACCGGGCGGGTAGCGGAACGTCCCGCTGATCGGGTTCATGGTGGCCACGCCGTCGACCACGGTGACGTGACGCTCCGGGCTCGCCCCCACCAGCGAGCGGCCGCCGGTGTGGACGAGGAACGTCCAGTGCGCGCCGGTCTCCGCGGCCAGCAGCCGGCCGAACACCGCGAGCGCGTGCCGCCGCGGTTCCTCGGCGTATCCCACGATCTCTGCCGACAGCGAGCGTTTGATGACGAAGTTGGCGCCCTCGCCGGTGCCGATCTCGTCGTCGACGACCCGGCGTACGAGGTCGGCGTACCGCCGGTCGTCGAGGTCGAAGCCGACGTCACGCAGCGGCGCCGTGACCCTCGGCAGTCCGGCCAGGACCTCGTCCCGGTCGAGGGCACGCCACCGGTGCACCCGCAGGGCCGTCAACGGCGTGCCGTCGTCGACGCAGGCGAAGCCCCGCTCGGCGATCTGCCGGTAGGGCACCAGCGCGAGCACGTCGGGGCCGGCGACCTCCGGGCGACCGACCGGCACGGGAAGGTCGGCCAGCCTCGGTACGGTGCACGTCGTACCGGTGATCAGGAGGACGCGGTCGCCGTCGGAGTCCGGTCGGTGCAGCAGGGCGAACGCCGGGATATCCGGGTCGAGGACGTCGTGCAGCCAGGTCATCTCGCTCGCTTCCAGTGAAGGGACAGCGGATCGTCGGTGGCGGGCGTCCGAAGCCCGTGGGCCGGAGATCGGCGCGGTGTCGGGTCCGGTGACGGTTCGGTCAGCATCAGCAGCGGTAGGTGCCGGCCGTGGCTACCCGGGTCGAGCCGGACGGGTCATCCGGCGTGGACCGGGTCGGTGGTCAGTGGCCCAGCACCAGGTCGAGCAGCGCGGCCGGGTCCGCCGGTGCCTGATCGGCCCGCCAGGCCACGTGCTGGTCCGGTCGGACCAGCACCAGACCCCGCTCCAGCACCTGCCGTGCGTGCGGCTCGTCGACCACGACGTGGGCCAACGGCAGCCCACGGCCGGCCGCCTCGTCGACCAGCCCTTTGCCGGCGTGGCTGCCGGAGCAGTCCAGCAGGGTCAGCACCGGACCGAGCAGGTCGTACAGTTCGGTGCCGTCGGCGAGTCGTACGCTCGGCAGCCGGCCGCCCGGCCAGCTGGTGGGTGTGATGCGCCGCCAGTCCCAGGCCGGCTCGCTGCCCGACTCCCGCGGCACCACAGGTGAGTCGTGGTAACGCTGTCCGAAGTGGATGCCGATGTTGTCGATCTGGTGCCGCTCCTGGTCGAGGAAACCGGCGAGCTGGGCGCGGGAGGCGCCGGCGGCGGCGAGTGTCGGGTAGCGTCGCCACACGTCGAGCAGGTTCGCGCACATCTCCCGGTTGAAGAGCGCCACCGGCCGGCGTTCCGCCTGGTAGCTGTCGAGCAGACCGGGTCCGGCCCAGCCGTGCACCGTCGCGGCCAGCTTCCAGCCCAGGTCGACGGCGTCGCCGATGCCGGTGTTGGCGCCGTGTCCGCCCGTCGGGAAGAACTGGTGCGCGGCGTCACCGGCGACGAAGACCCGGCCGCGACGGTACGTGTCGGCCACGGCCAGCCGCCCCACCCAGTCGGCGACCACCAGCACCTCGTCGACCCGGACGTCGACGCCGAGCCGGCTGCGCAGCTCGGTCACCGGGTCGACGTCGCGCTGCTCCGGCTCGAAGAGCGGGAACGTACCGGTCCAGAGCTGGTCGCCGTCCCGGGAGACCAGGGTGAGCCCGCGCGCGGCGATGGTGAGGAAGAACCGGCCGTGCCGGTGCAGCACCGGATCGGTGCTCCGGAAGAAGACGTCGCGGTGCGTCACCTCCGGCTCGACCGAGCGGCTGTCGATGCCGGCCGCCTGACGTACCGTGCTGTTCGCGCCGTCACAGCCGACCAGGTAGCGGACCCGGACCGTCTCCCGCTCGCCGTCGGCGGTGGCGAGGGTCGCGTCCACCCCGTCGGCGTCCTGGCGGAAGCCCTCGAAGGCCCACCCTTCGCGGAGCCGTGTCAGCGGCGACCGGCGTAGCTGGCGCCGGCCCAGCTCCTCCAGTCGGGAACCGATGACGCGCTGGTACGGCTCGCGTGGCATGGTGCCGTCGTTGAGCTCTGCCATCCGCACCCGGACCTGGTCCACCGAGGGGTACTCCCAGACCGACACGGGTGGCCGGTCGAGCGTCTCGATCCACTGGAAGTTGAACAGGTGGTCGGCGGGGACACCCAGTGACCGGATCTCCTCGGCCAGCCCGAGTCGCCCGAAGTGCTCCATGCTCCGGCCGTTCAGGAAATCCATCTTGGGGTGACGCGAGGCGGTACGGGCCCGGTCGACGACCAGGCTCGGCACACCGTGCTGGGCCAGGACGGCGGCGAGCGTGGCACCGACCGGCCCGGCGCCGACGATGAGTACCGGCGGCTCTGAGGTGGCGGTTGGCATGTGGTCGAGCGTGCCGCATTCCGGCCGCCGGGACAGTACGTCAGGCCAGAAACAGCGCGAGCCAGTCAGCCGACTACTCGGGTAGGTAGTTCGCCGACCGCCGAGTGCTCACTAACGTTTTCGGTACCGGTCCGATTCGACCGCGGCGAATTCCTGTTCTTTTTCCCGGGGAGTCTCATGCGAATTGTGGTGCGCAAGTACGGCGGCACCTCGTTGGCCGACGCCGACCGGGTCCGTCGCGCGGTCGCCTCGGTCGCGGACCTGCACGCCACCGGCACGTCGGTCGTGCTGGTGGTGTCGGCGCAGGGCGACACCACCGACGAGCTGCTCGGCCGGGCCGCCACGCTCGGCGGCAGCGCGGCCGGCCGGGAGACGGACCAACTGCTGGCGACGGGCGAGATCGTCTCGGCCGCGCTGGCCGCCACCGCGCTGGCGGCGATCGGCGTGCCGGCGGTGTCGTTGACCGGCGCCCAGGCGGGCGTCGTCGCGGAGGGACCACCCGGTGCCGGTCGGATCGCCGACGTCGACACCACCCGCATCGCCCGGCACCTGGCCGAGCGGCGAGTGGTGGTCGTCGCCGGTTTCCAGGGCGTGGACGCCGCCGGCGACGTACTCACCCTGGGCCGGGGTGGCTCCGACACGACCGCGGTGGCACTGGCGGCGGCGTTGGACGCCGACGCCTGTGAGATCTACACCGATGTCGACGGCATCTACAGCGCGGCGCCCCGGGTGGTTCCCGGAGCCCGGGTACTGCCCGAGGTTCCGGCCGAGGTGGCGGTGGAGATGTCGTTCGCCGGTGCCAAGGTGCTGCACTCACGGGCGGCGGAGCTGGCCGCGGCGCGCGACATCGAGCTGCGGGTGCGCAACGCCCTGCGGGACAGCGCCGGCACCACGGTCCGTCGACGTGGCGCGGGACCGTCGCTGGAGGGCCCAGGGGTGCTCGCGGTGTGCCACGAGCTGGACGTGGTGCGGGTTCTGATCCGGTGCGACGGCCCGCGTCGGGACCTGGCCGGCGAGCTGCTGTCGGTACTCGCGGAGTACCACGCGCCGCTGGACCTGGTGGCCCGTTCGGGTCCTTTCGAGGACGAGTTCCGGATGGGGTTCACCATGCAGCGCGGCGATCTGGACAGGGTCGCACCGGAGTTGCGGCGCCGGCTGGCGGCGGTCGGGGCCACGCTGGTGCTCGACGAGCACGTGGCCAAGGTGTCCCTGGTGGGGGTGGGCCTGCTCAGCCGACCCGGGTACACCGCCGCGCTGCTCGCCGAGTTGACCGCCGCCGGCATTCCGACGTCCTGGCTCTTCACGTCGCAACTGCGCACCTCGGTCACGGTTCCGTTGGACCGGGCGTTGGACGCGGTCGCGCTGCTGCACCGGAAGCTCGTACTCGATCAAGACTGGTCGATGGCGTCCAGGTGAAACGGGGGTACACCATGGCAACCAACACCGCGTTCGGACGGCGCGTCCGGCTCGACCGGCTCTACCGACACGACAGCAGACGGCTGCTCGTCGTGCCGTTGGACCACTCGGTCACCGACGGCCCGGTGACCGGGGGTGCCGGAGTGGACCGGCTCATCGGTCAGCTGGCCGGCAACGGCGTCGACGCCGTGGTGCTGCACAAGGGCAGCCTCCGTTACGTCGACCACCGGTGGTTCAGCGAGCTGTCGCTGATCCTGCACCTGTCGGCCAGCACCGTGCGGGCCGAGGACCCGGACGCCAAGTACCTGGTCGCCACGGTGGAGGAGGCGCTGCGGCTGGGCGCCGACGCGGTCAGCGTGCACGTCAACCTGGGGTCGCGCGAGGAGGCGCGGCAGATCGCCGACCTCGCGATGGTCTCCGAGGCGTGTGACCGGTGGAACCTGCCGCTGCTGGCCATGATGTACCCGCGCGGCCCACAGGTGCACAACCCTCGTGATCCGGAGCTGGTCGCACACGCGGTCACGGTCGCCGCCGACCTCGGCGTGGACATTGTCAAGACACTCTATGTCGGCTCCGTCGACGAGATGGCCGACATCACCCGCAACGCCCCGGTTCCGGTCGTCGTCGCCGGTGGCCCACGCCGGACCGACCGGACCGAGGTGCTGGCGTACGTGGCCGAGGCGATGCGGGCCGGCGTGACCGGAGTGGCGATGGGACGCAACGTCTTCCAGGCGGACGCCCCGGCGCGGCTGACCAGGGAGATGTCGGCGTTGATCCACCGCGAGTCCGTGCCGCCCAGATCCACCCCGGAACCGGAGCGGTTCCCGGCGACCGTCCGCTGAGCGCGGACCGGCCACACCCGCATCGAGGAGGAAGTCGTGAAGCTCTGCTGGCTGGACGTACGTGAAGCGGGAGCAGCCCGCGCCGCGATCATCGAGGAGGGGGTGCACCAGCGGGTCGACGGCATCGTCGCGGCCGACCCGGAGACGCTGGCGGGACTGCCGCCGACCGTGACGAGGGTGCTGCTGCCGGGGGAGGGCGAACTTCCCGAGGACCTTGGTGGCGCGGACGTTGTCATCGTGGACGAGACGACGCACGGGCACCCGGCCGAGTTGGCCGCCCGGTACCCGGACGTCGAGTTCGGCCGGTACGTCGAGATCGTCGACGCGGCCTCGCTCGACCGGGCCTGCCAGGTGGCCCGGACCGACCCGTGGAGTCTGCTGCGGTTCCGCGACCCCACCAAGATCCCGCTGGAGATTGTCATCGCGGCGGCGTCCGGGGCCAAGGGCAGCATCATCACGGTGGCCGAGGACATCGAGGAAGCCGAGATCATCTTCGGTGTCCTGGAGCACGGCTCGGACGGCGTCATGGTCGCGCCGCAACGGGTCGGGGTGGCCACCGACCTCAAGGCGGCGGCCCAATACCGCCCGGACGACCTGACGCTCACCGAGCTGGAGGTCACCGGGGTCACCCACGTCGGCATGGGCGAACGCGCCTGCGTCGACACCTGCACCTACTTCAACGAGGACGAGGGAATCCTGGTCGGTTCGCACTCCAAGGGCATGATCCTCTGTGTCAGCGAGACCCACCCGCTGCCGTACATGCCGACCCGGCCGTTCCGGGTCAACGCCGGCGCGATCATGTCGTACACGCTCTCGACCAACAGCCGTACCAGCTACCTGAGCGAGCTGAGGGCGGGGGCCAAGGTACTGGCGGTCGACGTGAAGGGCCGTACCCGGGTGGTCACCGTCGGTCGGGTGAAGATCGAATCCCGACCCCTGCTCTCGATCGACGCGGTGGCGCCGAACGGCACCACCGTCAACCTGATCCTCCAGGACGACTGGCACGTACGGGTGCTGGGGCCCGGTGCGGCCGTACTCAACAGCACCGAACTGAAGCCCGGCGACCGGGTCCTCGGCTACCTGCCGGTGGAGGACCGGCATGTCGGTTACCCGATCAACGAGTTCTGCCGCGAGCAGTGAGCCGATGCCCGTCTTCGATTTCCACGTCCGGCTCGTGCCCCGTCCGGGCGAGTACGAGCGGCTGCTCACCGTACTCGACGAGTGTCAGATCGAGCGGGCCGCGGTCGCCGCCGGCGGCACGATCGACCTGCGCCGCCTCTCCCGGCAACTCGTGGAGGGCGGCCATGTCGAGACCGACGCCGACAACGAGGCGGTCCTTGCCGCCGGTACCGCCTCCGGCGGCCGACTCGTCCCCTTCTACTTCGCCAACCCGCACCGCCCCGTCGACGACTACGCCCGCCGCGGGGCGGAGTTCCACGGGCTGGAGATCTCGCCCGCGGTGCACGGTGTGCCCCTGACCGATCCTCGGACGGAGGCGTTCGTCGCCGAGGCGGGGCGCCTGGCCCACCCGGTCTACCTGGTCTGCCTCACCCGCCCGGGCTGCACCGTGGCCGACCTGACGTGGCTGGCCGGCCGACACCCTGAGGTGACCTTCGTCCTCGGGCACAGCGGTATCGGCAACATCGACTACCACGGTGTGGACCTCGTGGCGCCGGTGCCGAACATCCTGGTCGAGACATCGGGCGGATACAGCGGGGTCCTCCGTGCCGCGATCGACCGGTTGGGTGCCCGGCGGGTGCTCTTCGGCTCGGAGTTCCCTCTCCAACACCCCTCCGTCGAACTCGCGAAGTACCGGGCGGTCGGGCTCGAACCCGCGCAGTGGGCGCTTGTCGCCTGGGAGAACGCCATCCGCCTGCTCGACCGGACACATCCGGGGCCTGACGGGAGATTCGAATGACCATACTCGACCGGTCGCTGCCGCAGCTCGGGGACTGGAAAACCGAGGAAGATCTGCTGATCCTGCAGAACGCACAACTGGGGACCATGCTGGGCTGGGCGGAAGCCTCGCCGTTCTACCGGCGGCGGTTCGCCGACCGGCCGCCGACCGACCGGTCCGGGTTGTTGGCCCAGCCGTTCACCACGAAACAGGACCTGCGGGACCAGTACCCGTTCGGCCTGCTCGCGGTGGACCGGCGGGAGCTGGCCACGTACCACGAGTCGAGCGGGACCGCCGGCCGTCCGACCGCCTCGTACTACACCGACGCGGACTGGGTGGACCTGGCCGAGCGGTACGCCCGCAAGTGGATCGGCATCTCCGCCGAGGACACCTTTCTCGTACGTACCCCGTACGCGCTCATGATCACCGGACATCTGGCGCACGCGGCGGCCCGACTGCACGGCGCCACGGTCGTCCCGGGCGACAACCGTTCGCTGGCCATGCCGTACTCGCGGGTGATCCGGGTGCTGCACGACCTCGGGGTGACCCTCACCTGGTCGATGCCGACCGAGACGCTGCTCTGGGCCGCGGCGGCCCGCGCCGCCGGCCACCGTCCGGGTACGGACTTCCCCGCCCTGCGGGCCCTCTTCGTCGGGGGCGAGCCGCTCAGTGCCGCCCGGCGTGCGCGGATCAGCGAGTTGTGGGGGGT
Source organism: Plantactinospora sp. B5E13 (assembly GCF_039871775.1). Lineage (NCBI taxonomy): Bacteria > Bacillati > Actinomycetota > Actinomycetes > Micromonosporales > Micromonosporaceae > Plantactinospora > Plantactinospora sp. B5E13. The sequence continues at coordinate 39,781 of NZ_JBDPLT010000027.1, read as the reverse complement.
GCCGGTCATCGAGGAGTACGGGTCGACCGAGACCGGCAGCCTCGCCGGCGAGTGCCCGAACGGTCGTATGCACCTCTGGGCGGACCGGGCCGTCTTCGAGGTCTACGACCCGACGACAGGTGAGGTCGGTACCAGCGGGCGGGGCCAGCTCGTGGTCACGCCCCTGTACCGGCGGGCCATGCCGTTGCTGCGGTACAACCTCGAGGACGAGGTCGAGGTCTCCGACGCGCCGTGCGAGTGCGGCTGGGTGCTGCCGACCGTACGGGTCCTCGGCCGGTCCGCCTTCGGATATCCGGTCGGCGACGCCCGGGTCACCCAGCAGCGTGTCGAGGAACTGGTCTACGGGCTGCCGATCGAGTACGAGGTGTTGTTCTGGCGGGCCCGCGCCGAAACGGACCGGCTGCGGGTCGAGATCGAGGCGCCCGACGAGCACCGGTCAGCGGCGCGGTCGGCGCTGACCGCGGCCGCCGAGGCGGAGTACGGCGTGCCGGTGGAGGTGACGGCCGTGCCGCTCGGCACGCTCGTGCCGCAGCACGTACTCACCGGGGTGCACGACGTGGTCAAGCCGCGCGGTCTGTTCGGCGCGGACGAGGACTGGGACAAGGCCCTGCTCTACTACTGAGAGGATCTGCCGTGGGACAGCGCGATCCGCGGATTGCGGTGGTCGGTGCGGGAATCGCCGGTCTGACCGTCGCGGCCGGGCTGACCCGGCTCGGGCTGGCCAGCACGGTTTTCGAGCAGGCGCCGCAGCTCGGAGAGGTCGGGGCCGGCCTGCAACTCGCGCCGAACGCCGTACGGCTGCTGCGCCGGCTCGGGCTCGGCCGCGAACTCGACCGGGTGGCGGTACGTCCGGAGGCGATCGAGATGCGCCGTTGGCAGGACGGCGAGCTGATCATGGTGACGGAACTCGGTGACGCCTGTGAACAGCGGTACGGCGCCCCGTACTACACGGTTCACCGAGCCGACCTGCACCGCTGCCTTCGCGCGTTGCTGCCCGACGACCCGGTGCGGCTCGGCCGGCGCTGCCGCTCGGTCAGCGAGCGGCCGGACGGGGTGGAGTTGGGCTTCGACACCGGGGAGGGCCACCGGGCCGACCTTGTCGTCGGCGCGGACGGCATCCATTCGGTGGTCCGGGCGGCCCTGCTTCCGGACCGGCCCCGTTTCTCCGGCGAGACGATCTACCGGGGCCTGGTTCGGGCGGATCGGCTGCCGAGCCTGGCGGAGCGTCCCCGGGTGCGGCTCTGGCTCGGTCCGGGCCGGCACGTGGTCTGCTATCCGGTGTCGGGCGGAGACTGGATCAGTTTCGGGGCGACGGTGCCCGCCGACGACTGGCAGGTCGAGTCCTGGTCGGCCGAGGCGGATCCGGGCGAGCTGCGCAAGGCGTACCAGGGTTGGCACCCGGACGTGGTCAACCTGCTGGCCGAGGCCGACCCGGTCCGCCGGTGGGCGTTACACGATCGGGACGCCGTGGACCGGTGGAGCACCGACCGGCTGACGCTCGTCGGCGACGCGGCGCACCCGATGCTGCCGTTCTTCGCCCAGGGTGCCAACCAGGCCGTGGAGGACGCGTTCGCCCTCGCCGCGTGCCTGGCCAGGACGGACGGCGGGGTCGCCGGGGCGTTGCGACGTTACGAGGAGGTCCGGGCGCCCCGGGTCGCACAGGTGCACCAGCGGTCGCGGGGCAACGCGACGGCACTGCACCTGCCCGACGGCGTGGCGCAACGGGACCGCGACGCGGCACTGCGTCACCGGGCCGACCTGTCGCACCAGGACTGGCTGTACGGACACGACGCGGAACTGGTCGGCACGGGCTGACGGTCGACCGCAAACGGGGAGGACAGGCATGGACAACAGCGGGATCAAGGGAACGGTGGCCATCGTCACCGGGGCCGGGCAGGGCATCGGCCGGGCGGTCGCACGTGACCTGACCGAACGTGGCGCCTGGGTGGCGGCGGTCGACCGCGATGCGCACCTGCTCGCCCGGACCGTGGAGGAGATCGGTACGGGGTGCACCGCCTTCGCCACCGATGTGCGCGACCCGGCGGCGGTGAGCCGTAGCGTGGACCTGGTCGAGGAGCGGCTCGGACCGGTCGGCATCCTGGTCAACGTCGCCGGGGTGCTGCCGATGGGCCCGCTCATCGAACTCACCGACGAGCAGTGGGAGGCGGCCTTCGCCGTCAACACGCACGGGGTGTTCCAGTTCTCCCGGGCGGTGGCCCGGGGGATGGTGCGTCGCGGCGGCGGCGCGATCGTCACGGTCAGCTCCAACGCGGCCTACCTGCCGAGGGTACGGATGGGTGCGTACGCGGCGTCGAAGGCGGCGGCGACGGCGTTCACCAAGTGCCTGGGTCTCGAACTCGCCGAACACGGCATCCGGTGCAACGTCGTTTCACCCGGCTCGACCGACACGCCGATGCTCCGGGGTCTGTGGACTGACGAGAGCGGCCCCCGTGCCACGCTCTCCGGGTCGTTGGAGTCGTATCGCACGGGGATTCCGCTGCGCAAACTGGCCAGGCCGGAGGACGTGGCCGAGGCGGTCGCGTTCCTGCTCTCCGACCGCGCCGGGCACATCACCATGCACGATCTGTGTGTGGATGGTGGGGCCACGCTCGGGGTGTGATCCCGGCGGCGGACCGGGCCGGCAGGGCGGTGCGGGATCAGGACCGCCAGGGTGGGGCAGGGCGTCCGGCCTGGCGGCTCGGGCCCGCGCCGACGGCACGACAGACGACGGGCGTGAACAGGCGGTCCGTCGGCGGGGCCGGCGCCCGGGCGCCGGCCCCGCACCCCCCGTGGGTCAGATACCGGGCTTGACCGATGTGCGCGGGACCGGTTCGAAGTCAGCCACCATCTTGGCCAACTCGATCCGGGAGTTGACCTTGAGCTTCCGGAAGATGCGCCGGAGGTGGTAGTTGACGGTGTGTGGCGAGAGGTATACGCGGCGGGCGATCTGCTGGTTGGTGAGCCCCTCACCGGCGAGTCGCGCGATCAACTGCTCGTTCTCGGCGAGGCCCGTCCAGACCGTGTCGAGTGGCGGCCGCTCGTCCGGTCGATGTCTCGCCGTTTCCTGTAACGCCGCGTGCAGATAGGTTGGGGCGCTGTCCCGGATCGCCCGCCACAGCAGCGTGTTGCAGAACGCCAGACGCGGGCCGTCCCCGGTTCTTATCAGCCCGGCGTCGATCGCCTCCTCGAACAGTGGCAGCAGGCTCGTGACCGGCTCGGTCATGAAGCTGGCCATGGCGATCGGGCAGAACTTCTCGTCGAGTACCGCGGCCATCTGCAGCATCCGGCGGCAGCGCGGCGAGAGCGCGTTGAGTCGTCCGCGTACGAGTTGGGTCACCCGCTCGGGCATGGTCTCGCGCAGGAGTTGGATGCGTCCGTCGACCTGGTGCAGCGCGCCCTCCTCGGCGAGTCCGGTGAGCAGCGCGGTCATCATCCGTGGGTTTCCCCCGGCCTGGGCGAGAAACGTCGAGAGCGCGGCTGACGGTGGAGCGTCGAGCATTTCGGTGACCAGTCGGGCGACCGCGTCGTCAGGCAGGTCGGCAAGGGCCGCGTAGCTCACCTCGTCGACGGGGACGGCGGTGAGCCGGTGTGGCGGGCGGACGGTGACCAACCAGGTGACGCTGGCCCGGTGGTTCCGGTTGAGGTGACGGATCTCGCGGGTCAGTTGGTCGGGATCGGCCAGGTGCGCGTCGTCGACAGCAACGAACAACGGGACGTCGAGGCTGGTCACCGCCGGACCGGCGTGTTCGGTCCGCGGTGGCGGCGGAGACACCCCGTCGCAGCAACTCGGACAGTCGGTCAGATCACGTCCGTCGAGCGGGCCGAGCACCTGGAGCCCCTGTTCGCGCGCGAGCGCGACCCCCTCCCGAAGCAGGTGGCTCTTGCCGACGCCCTCACCGCCCTCGACGACGAGTGCCCGGGTCGTCGTCGGGCCGTCGGACCGGACGATCAGGTCTGTCAGCTTGTCGATGGTGCCACGTCTGTCGTGCGTGATTCGCCACATTCTTCCCCCGTTCTACATGTGGTCGCATGCGTGTCGCTGGTCTCCTCAGGCCGGGATATTCCTCTCGGTCGTCGGCTCGCGGGCGCCAGCGGAGATTACCCGGCGTGCCTGTGAACCACCTCTGAAATAGTCTTCCATGTCGTCAACCCCGATTTGGGTACGCCTATCTCTGTCTCGACCGTCCACTCTGCGGCAATCGGCCAAAATCGGATGTCGGGCCCGGCGCCGCGCTGCGCTGGGCGGATAGCGGTCGCCCTGGCAAGGTTTCGTTTCCCTGCTGGTCGACGGCCGGTAACCGGGTCGACTTGTGGCTGCGGCGGAACCGCTCATGCCGTTCGTCCCGCCCGATTGTTTCTCTGGATCACGTCACGGGCATCGGGTGTATGCGTGATTCTCGTGGTGACGTGGGTCATCCACGTCGACGATCGAGGTTTACCAAATGGCGTGAACACGGGATGGTGGTCCGGCGGATCGAGGTTCTCGGTACGGATGGTTCGTTCGGCGGTCGGCGTCGGGTCGTCCGCACCCGCGCGGTCTCACCGGGAGACCGGCAGTCTGGCGCCGTGACCCCGGACTCCTCGCTGGTGATCCGACCACGGGTACGGAGGCGGAAGTCCGACGCGGTCGGTTCGCCCGGACGGGTGGGCGGATTGTGCGCCGGAATCCACCCGCCGGACGTGCGCGGGTGAGACGTCCGGTCAGACGCCGTCGACCTACCGGCCAGCGGGGCAGCCTGAGGTGCCTGTCTGCGGTAATGTGCGCGTTCGTTGTGCCACCCGGACTGTCGTCCGGCGGCACCGTGGCGCCGAACCCCCTCGGCGTACCCCTCTGCTTGTGTGTCCTGAAAGGAATAATGATGTCCGCTACCGGTCAGGCGGCCGGCCAGAAGTCCTGGCTCGTCGCGGTGCTGCTCTGCTTCTTCCTCGGCGGGTTCGGCGTGCACCGGTTCTACGTCGGCAAGATCGGCACCGGCATTCTCATGATCGTCACCTTCGGTGGCCTCGGCCTCTGGGTGCTGATCGACTTCATCATGATCCTCATCGGCAAGTTCACCGACAAGCAGGGCCTCGAGCTGGCCCGCTGACCCCGGTCGGTTACGACAGCGGCCCCGAACCGTCCGGTTCGGGGCCGCTGTCGTGGCTGCCTACGGACGGACTCAGTTTCCGGCGAGGTCGCGCAGGAACCTCTCCGCGATCGGGACGGCCGTGGCCGAACTCGACCCACCCTTCTCGACGAAAACCGCGATCGCGACGTCCCCCTGCCAGCCAACGAACCAGGCGTGGGTGTGCGCCGGGTTGTCGTCGTACTCGGCGGTGCCGGTCTTGCCGTAGACCGGTTTACCCGGCACGTCCCGCAGTGCGGTCGCGGTGCCGCCGGTGACCACCTCGCGCATCATGGTCCGCAGTGGTTCGACCGAGCCGGCCTTCAGCTGCGGGCCGGGCGGCGCGGACTCACCGGGAGCCGGTTCCAGGACCAGTTTCGGCTGCTGCCACTGGCCTCGGGCCACCCCGGCGGTGGCCGCCGCCATGGCCAGCGGGCTGACCAGCGTGGTGCCCTGCCCGAACGCGGCGGCGGCCCGTTCGGGGGCCGGACCGCCGGTCGAGACCTTGCCACTGAACGCGTCGACACCGAGCTGCCAGGTCCCCTCCAGGCCGAGGCTGCGGCCGGCGGCGGCCAGCCCGTCCGGGCCCAGCTTCGGCGCGAGTGCGGCGAACGCGGTGTTGCACGACTTGGCGAAGTCGACCCGGAACGGCACCGTGCCGAGCGCGAAGTTGTCGGAGTTCTTGAACGACCGTCCCTCCACGGTGAACGTCTTCGGGCAGTCGACCGGAGTGTCGAGGGCGACCGCACCGGCGTCGAGCAGGCCGAGCGCGCTCACCATCTTGAAGGTGGAGCCGGGCGGCACCTGGGCGGTGAAGGCGAGGTTCTCGGCGGTGTTGCCGTTGGCGGCGGCGAGTACGGTGCCGTCGCTGATCCGTACCGCGACCAGGGCGCTGCGTTGTCGGACACCCTGTAGCGCGTTGTCGGCCGCGGTCTGGGTCGGTACGTCGAGGGTGGTCTTCACCGGGGCGCCCTGTTTCGGCTCCTGCCGGAACAGCTCGGTGCCGGTCGGGGTGACCGAACCGTCGGGCCGCCTGCTCGCGATGATCACACTGGTGCCGACCGTGCCGCGCAACTGCTTCTCGTACCGGCCCTGGAGACCACCGTGTCCGACCGTGTCGCCGAGTTCGTAAACCCCGGGGTCGGCCGTCATGTCGTCGGCCTGGACCGGATCGACCGAGCCGAGCAGGGCCCGGGCGAAGTCCCGGGTCGGGGCGAGTTCGCGTTGCTCGTCGCGGAACTTCGTGCCCGGCAGGTCGTAGATCCGGGGCTTGATCTGCAGGTACGCCTCCCGGCGCAGGCTCACCACGTCGACGAAGGCGTTCGGCTTCGCCTCCTTCAGCCGGTCCGGCAGGTCGGAGACATCGATCGGGGGCTCGATCCGGGGCCGGATCGCCCGGAACGCCGCGTCCAGCTTCTTCGCCAGGTCCGGTGCGTCGGTCACCTGGTCCGGCTGCACGCCGACCAGGACCACCGGCCGGGGGCGGACGATCTCCGCGCCGGCCGCGTCGGTGATCGGCGCCCGGGCTGCCGGTAGCCGACGTACCGCCAGCTGGTCTCCGCTGGTGAGCTGCGGCTGGACCACCTTCGGCTCCCAGATGATCTGCCAGTTGTCGTCGTCGCCACGCGTGAGACGCAGCTCGGACGGGTAGCTCCAGTGGGTGTCACCCGGCAACGTCCAGTCGACCCGTACCGTGGCGGTCGCGCGGTTCTCTGTGATCTTCGCCGCACCCTCCCGACGGAGCGCGGGTGGGGTCTTGGCCAGGTCGCCGGAGAGTTGTTTGATCTCCTCGGCCACGTCCGTGGCCGGGACCCGCTGCCCGGCGGGGTTGCGGAAGCCGACCGGGTTGAGGTCACCGCCGCGCCAGCCGGCGAGGAACGCGTCGACCGCCTGCTCCGGCCCGGGGGACTCGGAGCAGGCGGCGAGGGATCCGGTGCCGAGCAGTAGGCCGGCGAGGGCGAGGACCGGCAGTCGACGCCGTGCCCACCGGAGAGGAGGTCGATGGGGTGGATACCGCAAGCGCATGCCGTGTCGTCACCTTTCGGGTGTGCCCGCCGCCGTGACAGCCACCGGCGGCAGCATGACGGTAGTACGCCGCCGCCCGTCCATGCGCCCGCGTGCCGGACTTCCGGTGGCGGACCCGGTGCGGTGGGTGATGGCAGGGGCAGTGTGGGTAATCCGGGGCGGGCGTGCCCGCTATCCGCAACGGGTGACGGGACAACGTCCAGCTCCGGACGTCCGGCCGGCGGTCCGCTGACAGGCGGGTGGATCGGCAGGGCCTAGTCTGGGCGGAGAGTGACCCACGGCGTGGTGGGTCGAGGGGAGTGGCACCGATGAACCGGCGTCCGGCGATCACACCGGAACCCGCTCTTCGGCCGGCTTACGCTGGTCGGGACGACAGCTACGATTCGGCGGTCGACGACGACGGGGCGGGTTCTCGGCTCGCCTCGGGGGTCACCGGCGTGCCGGGGGCCAGCATCGACACCCTGTACGACCTGGGCTTACCCGCGGAGGCGCTGGCCGACGACGTCGAGGACGCGGATCTCGACGAGCCGGTGCCGAACGCCGAGCGGCTGGTCGCCCAGGCGGTGGCGCTGGCCGGCGACGACCACGACGTGGCGACCCTGGTCGACCGGTTCTGGCGGTTCGCCCCGGACGAGGAGCTGATCGGGTTCACCGCGGAGGAGATGCTGGCCGCCGCGCGGGAGCATCGGGAGTTGGCCCGGCAGCGGGTGCCGGGCGAGTTGAAGTTGCGGATTCACGAGCCGGCGCCGGAGCAGCAGCACACCGTCATTGAGATCGTTACAGACGATATGCCCTTTTTGGTGGATTCGGTCACCGCGCTGCTCACCGGCCACCACCTTGACGTCCACCTGTTGGTGCACCCGCTGGTCGTGGTCCGCCGGGAGCCGCTCGGCCGGTTGACCGAGGTCGCAGCCGACGTCGAGCCGGACGACGCGATCGACGGCGACATCGTGGAAAGTTGGATGCGGATCGAGGTGGATCCGATCCGCGGCGACCAGGACCGGGCCCGACTCCGGTCCGAGCTGCAGCGGGTACTGACCGATGTCCGGGAGGCGGTGGAGGACTGGCCGAAGATGCGCCAGCGGGCCCTCGCCCTCGCCGACGAGCTGGCCGCCGCCCGTACGGCGGAGAACCGCCCACCGGTGCCGGAAAAGGACATCACCGACTCGGTGGAGCTGCTCCGCTGGTTGGCCCACGAACACTTCACGTTCCTCGGCTACCGCGAGTACCGCCTCGTCGACACCGAGAACGGGAGCGCGTTGCAGGCGGTGCTCGGCACCGGCCTCGGCATCCTGCGCCAGGACTCCACCATCCCGCGCACGCTCTCCTCGATGACTCCGGAGGCGGCCGCCAAGGTGCGGGAGAAGCGTCTGCTGATCATCACCAAGGCGAACTCCCGGGCGACCGTGCACCGCTCGGCGTACCTGGACTACATCGGGTTCAAGATCTTCAACGAGGCCGGCGAGGTGGTCGGCGAGCGGCGGTTCCTCGGCCTGCTCGCCACCGCGGCGTACCGGACCAGCGTCCGGGAACTGCCGGTGGTCCGACGCAAGGTCGCCGAGGTGCTGGACCGCTCCGGGCTCAGCCCGCGCAGCCACTCCGGCAAGGACCTGCTGCAGATCCTGGAAACCTACCCCCGCGACGAGCTCTTCCAGATCAAGACCGACGACCTCTACCAGGCGGTCATCGGCGTGCTCCGGATGGCCGGCCGCCGCCAGTTGCGGGTCTTCCTGCGCCGCGACGGCTACGGCCGGTTCATCTCCTGCCTGATCTACCTGCCCCGGGACCGGTTCACCACCCAGAACCGGTTGCGCATGCAGGAGATCCTGCTCCGTGAGTTGAACGGGGTCGGCGTCGACTACACCACCCGGGTGACCGAGTCCATGCTCGCCCGGGTGCACTTCATCGTCCGGACCGACCCGGCCAACCCGCCCGGCGACCTCGACGCCGATCTGCTCGCCGAGGAACTGGCCGACGCCACCCGACTCTGGGACGACGACTACCGGCTGGTGTTGGAACGCAAGCTCGGTGACGAGCAGGCCAAACACCTCTTCACCCGGTACGCCGACGCCTTCCCCGAGGGGTACAAGGACGGGCACACCCCGTACGAGGCGATGAAGGACCTCGCCAAGCTGGAACTGCTCGAGGAGCCGGGCCAGCTCGAGATGCACATGTTCCGCAAGTTCGCCCCGCCCCGCCCGACCGCGGCGGTGGGCACGGAGGCGGAGGGTGGCAAGCCGGCCGCCGCCGAGGACGTCCGGTTCAAGGTTTACCGGTACGGCGAGCCGATGATGCTCTCCGCCGTCCTGCCCGTCCTGCACTCGCTCGGGGTACGGGTGGTCGACGAGCACCCGTACGAGGTGGAGCGGATCGACGGCCGGATCTACCTCTACGACTTCGGCCTCGAGTTGCCGGACGGTGCCCGCGACCTGACCGAGGTCCGGCCCCACGTGGAGAACGCCTTTTCCGCCACCTGGCGGGGCGAGGCCGAGGTCGACGGCTTCAACGAGCTGGTGCTGCGCGGCGGGCTGACCTGGCGGCAGGTGGTGGTGCTGCGGGCGTACGCGAAGTACCTGCGGCAGGCGGGAACCGTCTTCTCACAGGACTACATGGAGTCCACCTTCATTGCGTACCCGGAACTCGCCGGGTCGCTTGTCGACCTCTTCGAGACCCGGTTCTCGCCGCTGCTCGGGCTGACCGCCGAGGAGCGCACGCTGCGCAGCAAGGAACTGGTCACCTCGATCGGGCAGCAGCTCGACGAGGTGAGCAGCCTCGACCAGGACCGGATCCTGCGGTCGTACCTGACGCTGATCCAGGCCACCCTGCGGACGAGTTTCTACCAGCGGCGTACCGACGGGCGGCCGAAGCCGTACGTGGCGTTCAAGCTCGACCCGCAGGCGGTGCCGGACCTGCCGGCACCGCGCCCGAAGTACGAGATCTTCGTCTACTCGCCGCGTTTCGAGGGTGTGCACCTGCGGTTCGGCCCGGTGGCCCGGGGCGGTATCCGCTGGTCGGACCGGCGGGAGGACTTCCGGACCGAGGTGCTCGGCCTGGTCAAGGCGCAGATGGTGAAGAACGCGGTGATCGTGCCGGTCGGTGCCAAGGGCGGCTTCGTGTTGAAGCAGAAGCCGGGGGACCGGGACGAGGCGGTCGCCTGCTACCAGGAGTTCATCTCCGCCATGCTGGACGTGACCGACAACCTGGTCGGCGGGCGGATCGTGCCGCCGCAGGAGGTGGTCCGGCACGACGGCGACGACCCGTACCTGGTGGTGGCGGCGGACAAGGGAACGGCGACCTTCTCCGACATCGCCAACGAGATCTCGGTACGCAACGGGTTCTGGATGGCCGACGCGTTCGCCTCCGGCGGCTCGGCCGGCTACGACCACAAGAAGATGGGGATCACCGCCCGGGGTGCCTGGGAGTCGGTGAAGCGGCACTTCCGGGACATGGGGATCGACACCCAGAGCCAGGACTTCACCGTGGTCGGGGTCGGTGACATGTCCGGCGACGTCTTCGGCAACGGGATGTTGCTCTCCGAGCACATCCGGCTGGTGGCCGCCTTCGACCACCGGCACATCTTCCTGGACCCGAACCCGGACGCGGCCGTCTCGTACGCCGAGCGGCGGCGGCTGTTCGACGTCCCGCGGTCGTCGTGGGCGGACTACAACGCCGAGCTGATCTCGGCCGGTGGTGGCGTCTTCCCGCGTACCGCGAAGTCGATCACGATCACCCCGGAGGTCCGGGCGGCGCTCGACCTCGACTCCGGGACCGAGTCGATGTCGCCGCCGGAGCTGATGCGGGCGATCCTGACCGCGCCGGTCGACCTGTTCTGGAACGGCGGCATCGGCACCTACGTGAAGGCGTCGTCGGAGTCGAACGCCGAGGTCGGGGACAAGTCCAACGACCCGATCCGGGTGGACGGCAAGGACCTGCGCTGCCGGGTGGTCGGCGAGGGCGGCAACCTGGGCTTCACCCAGGTCGGCCGGATCGAGTACGCCGTCGCGGGCGGCCGGATCTTCACCGACTTCATCGACAACGCGGCCGGGGTGGACACCTCCGACCACGAGGTGAACATCAAGATCCTGCTCGGCGCGTCGGTCGCCGACGGCGAGCTGACCCGCGAGGATCGGGACACGTTGCTGGCCGAGATGACCGACGAGGTCACCGAACTGGTGCTGCGGGACAACTACGACCAGGCCCGGGCGATCGGCAACGCGCTGGCCCAGGCGCCGTCGCTGCTGCCGGTGCACCGCCGGATGATCAGCGACTTCGAGCGGGCCGGTCACCTCAACCGGGAGCTGGAGGCGCTGCCGCCGGACGAGGAGCTGGCGGTCCGGACCGACTCCGGACTCACCGCGCCGGAGTTCGCGGTGCTGCTGGCGTACGTCAAGATCGTGCTGGAGCGGGAGATCCTGGCCGACAGCCTGCCCGACGAGGAGTGGACCTCGGAGGTGCTCGCCGGCTACTTCCCGACCCCGCTGCGCGAGCGGTACGCCGACCGGATGGCGGAGCACCGGCTGCGCCGGGACATCGTCACCACGGTCCTGGTCAACGAGGCGGTCAACCGGGGCGGCATCTCGTTCATCTACCGGGTGGTGGAGGAGACCGGTGCCTCGGCGGCGGACGTGATCCGGGCGTACGTGGTGGTCCGGGAGGTGTTCCGGCTGGGCGAGGTCTGGGCCGACATCGAGGCGCTGGACAACCGGGTGCCGACCGAGGTGCAGACCGCGATCTACCTGGACACCCGTCGACTGCTCGACCGCGCGGTCCGCTGGCTGGTCACCAACCGGCGTTCGCCGATCGACGTACCGACCGAGATCGACCGGCTCAGCGACGGGGTGGCCCGGCTCCTGCCCGAGCTGGGAAACCTCTTCGTGGGTGGCGAGCGGGCGGCGCTGGAGGCGCACATCGAGTTCTCGGTGGAGCGGGGCCTGCCCCGGGACCTGGCGGAGCGGGCGACCCGGCTGATGTACAGCTTCGGCCTGCTCGACGTGGTGGAGACCGCCGCCGGCACCGGACGCGACGTCGGCGAGGTGGCTTCGGTCTACTTTGTCCTGTCGGACCGGTTCCGGGTCGACTCGCTGCTGTCGAAGATCTCCCTGCTGCCCCGGGAGGACCGTTGGCAGACGCTGGCCCGGATGGCGCTGCGTTACGACCTGTACGCGGCACTGGCCGCACTCACCGCCGAGGTGCTCGGCGCCACGTCGGCCGATCTGCCGCCGGAGGAGCGGGTGCAGGAGTGGGAGCGGTCGAACGCCATCTCGATCACCCGTACCCGTAAGGCGATCGGGGAGTTCGACGAGTCGCGGGCCGACCTGGCGGCGCTCTCGGTTCTGTTGCGGCAGATCCGCACCCTGGTGCGTACCTCGGCGGCGGGCTGACCGCCGTCGCGGGTGAATCGGTCACGACGTTGTCGCCGAGGTCCGATCGGACCTCGGCGACAACCCGGTGTGTGACGGTGCGGTTCCCGGTCAGCCGGTCCGGGTCGCCGACACCACGATGTTGTTGGGGTAGCTGCCCTTCTTCCGGTCGAAGACACCGCCGCAGGTGACCACCTGGAGTCGGGCGTCGTCGCTGCTCCCGTAGACGAGCTCGGCCGGGAACGCGGTCTTCGGGTACGACCTGACGGTGTCGACGGCGAACCGTACGACACTGCCGTCGGCGCGGGTCACCTGGATCCGGTCGCCGGGTTTGAGCGCGCCGAGCCGGAAGAAGACGGCCGGGCCCATCGCGGCCGAGTCGACGTGCCCGACCACCACGGCGTTGCCGATCTCCCCGGGGCTGACCCCGACCTTGTACCAGCCGGCGAGGTGCGCCTGCTTCAGCGACGGCACCTGGACCGTGCCGTCGGCGTTCAGCCCGACCGAGATGATCGTGGCGTTGACCTTGATCTTCGGGATGGTGATCTTCACGGGTTCGGACCGGGGCAGCGGTGCGGGTCCGGTCGGGGACGGCCGACCCGGGCCGGTGGGTGGGGTGGCCTGGCCCGGGGTCGGCCCGCTCTCGGTCCAGCCGGACGCCCAGTCGGGCTCGGGTTCCGGCCCGGGCTCCACGTCCACGCCGGACTCCTCGCCGAGCTCCGGGGTCGGATCGAGTGCGGCGCCGGTCACCACGTCGGCCGGCTGAGGCGGTTGGGCCGGTGCCGGATTGAGGCCCGCGGTGAGCGTCGCGGTGCCGCCGAGGGCGAGGAGGGCGACCAGAAGTACGCCGGCGGCACGCCACGGTCGCCCGTGCCGGCCGCCGGCGCTCCCGGTGTCCACCTCAGGCGAGCGAGCCATCGGTGCGACGTCGGCGCATCAGCAGGAAGCCGCCGACCGCGGCTGCCCCGAGCATTCCGGCCCCCGCCACGGCCCGGCTGCCGTCGGTGGTGGCGCCACCGTCACCGCCGGGAACGGCGCCCGCCGGCAGTACGACGATGGTTCCGATGCCGCAGGAGCCCTTGGCGGCGTAGTGGCCGGGCTTGGTCTTCCACGGCACCTTCGCCCAGGCCCAGTACCGGTAGGTGTGCCGGTGGCCGTCGGCCTGGCCGCCCTCTCCGCCGCTGCGGGCCTGCGGCTGGAGGTCGTCCGGCAGTCCGGGCTGCCCGTCGCCCGGCAGGCCCGGTTGCTCCCCGCCGCCGCTGGGCGGCTGCGGTTCGCCCCCTCCGGGCTGGCCCGGCTGACCCGGCTGGCCCGGCTGACCGGGGGGCGTCGGCTGGACAACCTCGTCGTCGTCACCGTTCGCCGGTGGCTCCTGCCCGTTGGGCGTCACCGGCTTGAGTCGGAGCTTGCCCGTGATCTTGGAGGAGGCCCAGGCGCGCTCTTCCGGGGAGAAGCAGGTCAAGGTGATCTTGAACTTGGCTCCCGGCTTCACGCCCTTCGGCTCGGTCTTGAGGTAGCCCCGGTACCCCGGGTCGTGGCGGGGTCCGTCGTCCGCCACGGCGGTTCCGGGTGCGCAGATCAATAACGACGCGGCGCCGAGACCCGCGCCCGCCATCACCTTTCCCAGCAACTTCCTACTCATGACGCGTAGTCACTCCTTCCCCGTTGGGTTGGCCCGACGAGAGCCGGGCTAGGACTGACGCTAGTTAGTTTGTGAGTCGATGTCGCGATTATGGCTGTTTCGGATATCCGATCGCCTTCGGGTGGTAGAGAGGCTTTTGCGTTTACTGCGCGGTTGCTGCCTCACTCCCCGGTCTGGGGGTTAGCTGCGCTCCTGACCGGTCTTCCGACCAGGGCGGGTACGACGCACTCGGGGGCGGCGCTTCAAGCGCCGCCCCCGAGCGTCGTGACCGTTCGCCGGCCGTGCCTAGTCGGCCAGCGTGGCGAACGCGATGATGTTGTCCGGATACGAACCGACCCGCTCGTCGAAGTCGCCCCCACAGGTCACCAGGCGAAGCCCTGGCCGCGACGCGGGGCCGTAGACGAGCTCGGTGGGAAAGTTCGTCTTCGGGTAGGACTTGACGCTGTCGACAACAAACGCGGCGGTGGAGCCGTCCTTCCGGACCACCTCGATCCGGTCACCCGGCAGCAGGGCGCCGAGTCGGAAGAAGACCGCCGGCCCGAGCTCCCTGGAGTCGACGTGACCGACGATCACGGAGTTGCCCGACTCGCCGGGAGCCGGACCGGGCTGGTACCAGCCGGCAAGGTGCGCCTTGCTCAGCGGAGGTACCTGGACCATGCCCTCGGGGGTGACCCCGACCGGCATGATCGCCGCGGCGACCCCGATTTTCGAGATGTTCACCAGTACCGGCTCGGACCGGGGCAGAGCCCTGGTACCCGGCGTGGGGTCGGGGGTCGGCGACACCGGATCGGGCAGCTCGGATCCGTCCGCCGGTCCGGTCGTCGACGGGTCGACGTTGCCCGGCGCCGCGGCAGGCTGCGGTTGCGGTGGGGTGACGGGATCCGGCGCGTTCCACGCGGCACCGATCAGGCCCGCCCCGACCAGGGCGAGCAGGGCGACGAAGCCGATGCCGGCGGCTCGCCACGGTTTCCCGGGACGGCCGCCGGCTCCGCTCGTCACCGCGTCAGGCGGGCGATTCATCGGTACGGCGCTGACGCATCAGCACCAGGCCACCGAGCGCGGCCATCCCGAGCATCCCCACCCCGCCGACCGCGAGGTTGTCGCCGCTGCTGGCGGTGTTACCGCCGTCGCCGCCGTCCACCCAACCCTTCGGCACGACGATCAGCTCGCCCTCACCGCACGAACCCTTGAGGTCGTACGTGCCAGGCTTGGCGTCCCACGGGATCTTGACGCTGGCCCAGTACTCGTACTTGGCCGCGTCCTTCTGCTCCCAGCCCCCGTTCTCCTTCTCGGCCTTGTAGTCGTCGGCCTTCTTGCCGTCCTGCCAGGCCTTGTACTCGTCGGCCTTCTTGCTGTCCTGCCAGGCCTTGTACTCGTCGGCCTTCTTGCTGTCCTGCCAGGCCTTGTACTCGTCGGCTTCCTTGCCGTCTTCCCAGGCCTTGTGGTCGTCGGCCTTCTTGCCGTCTTCCCAGGCCTTGTGGTCGTCGGCCTTCTTGCTGTCTTCCCAGGCCTTGTGGTCCTCGGCCTTCTTGCTGTCCTCCCAGCCGTTCGTGGCGGCGTCGTCCGCGAGCAGGCCGCCACCGATCCCGCCGGAACCGGCGTCCGGAGGCTGGTAGCCGTCGGCCGGCTGCTCCGCGCGCGAATCCTGGGAGGGTGCCGGCACCGCGCCTGCGGACGCGTCGGGCTTGGCTGCCTTCTCCTCGGTGGACGCCGACTTCTCCGGCGCCTTCTTCTCCTTGTACCGGCGGTACTCCTGGTACTCCTGGTGCTCCTTGTACTTCAGGAACTCCTGGTACTCGCGCTCCTGCCGGTAGTCCCCGCCCTCGTACTCCTTGGGTTCGGTGCTGTCCTTCCAGCTTTCGGCGCCCTTGTCGGACTTCTTGTCGTCCCAGCCGTTGCTGTGCTCGGACTTCTTCTTGTCGTCGTCCTGGTACGAGTGCTTCTTCGGGGTCAGGTCGACCTTCCCGGTGACCTTCGACCAGAGCCAGGCGTGTTTCTGCTCCTCGGAGCAGACCTCGATGAGCTTGACCTCGTGTCCGGGCTTCACCACGTGCGGTTTTGCGAAGACGCGGCCCAGGGCGTCCCTGTGGTGGCCGTCGGAGTAGGGAGCGCCATCGGCGAGGGCAGCCGAGGGGGCGAAGACGAGTAGGGACGCGCCGCCGAGGGCGGCTCCAGCGATCACCTTGCCGAGGAACTTCTTGGACATGACTGTCGTCATCCTTCCCTCTTGCTTCAGCTCGAGGAGACGAGCCATGACCGAGATTAACGAGCTTGTGAGCTTTCATCAGATTTTCCGGGCATTTACCCGAAAAAGCTTCTCATGGTGGTACGAGCGATATGCGCATGCTCGATCCGGTCACGCCGTCGCGGCCTTGCCGGGCGGGTCCCACCCCAGCTGGCCGGAACCCTGCCGGATCGCCCGGACCGTCGCCGTCCGGGTCGGGATCGCCCGTTCGATGACGCCCGGCCCGGCTGCCCGCGCAACACGTCGGGTGCCCGTTTCCGTCCTGCCTGACCCGGGGGTGGGAGGGGCCGGCGACCGCCGCCGAACTTGGGATATCGTCATCCGTAATAGTGATGGGTGTTGTGGTGGAAGCGCTCCCATGCAAGAATTCATCCACTGTGCTGGGGGAGCCACACCGCGCAGCAGACGCCGAGGGCATCCGGTCTCCGGACGGCGTCGCCAAGGCCGCCTGACCGCGGTCTGCACCACCACCACTTGCGCCCGTCCGGGTCGGGCACACCACAGTCCCCCCACGGCGCCAGCGGACAACCCACCGAACGACGTCCGCACGGCTGCCGCGCCGGCTCCGCCCCGTCGGACCGGCTGGCCCTAGGAGATCAGTGGCATGAATTTACGGAGTAGTTTGTCCATCCGCCAGAAAGCTGTGGCGGTGGCCGGTGCGAGTGCCCTGGTGGCCGCCGGTCTCGTCACCCTTCCGGCGTCGTCCGCGCTCGCCGCGCCCGGCTGCAGCGTGACCTACAGCGCCAACCAGTGGCAGGGTGGCTTCAGCGCCAGCATCACCATCCGGAACGTCGGTGACCCGATCAACGGTTGGACGCTGCGCTTCACCTTCCCGGACAGCGGCCAGCGGGTCAGCCAGGGCTGGTCGGCCACCTGGAGCCAGTCCGGCAGCCAGGTGACCGCGCAGAGCATGTCGTGGAACGGCAACCTGGCCACCGGTGCCTCCACAAGCATCGGCTTCAACGGCTCGTGGAGCGGCAGCAACCCGGCGCCGACCTCGTTCAGCGTCAACAACGTCGCCTGCAACGGGACCGCGCCGACCACCCCGCCGACCGGCGGCCCGACCACCCCGCCGACCACCCCGCCGACCACCCCTCCGGGGACCGGTGGGCCGAACCCTGGCCGGGTGGACAACCCGTACGCCGGGGCGACGGGTTACGTGAACCCGGAGTGGAAGGCCAAGGCGGAGAGCGTCTCCGGCGGTAACCGGGTGTCGAGCACCCCGACCGGTGTCTGGATCGACCGGATCGCCGCCATCGAGGGCACCCCGGACAGCAGCTCGAACGGTCCGATGGGCGTCAGGGACCACCTGGACGAGGCACTGGCGCAGGGCGTCGGCTACATCCAGTTCGTCATCTACAACCTGCCGGGCCGGGACTGCGCGGCGCTCGCCTCCAACGGTGAACTCGAGGCGGACGAGATCGACCAGTACAAGACGGCGTACATCGACCCGATCGCGGCGATCCAGGCCGACCCGGCGTACCGGAGCCTGCGGATCATCAACATCATCGAGATCGACTCGCTGCCGAACCTGGTCACCAACGTGTCGCCGCGGGAGACCGCGACCGCCAACTGCGACACGATGAAGGCCAACGGCAACTACGTCAAGGGCGTCGGCTACGCGCTGGCCAAGCTCGGTGCGCTCCCGAACACCTACAACTACATCGACGCCGGCCACCACGGCTGGATCGGTTGGGACGACAACTTCCGGGCGTCGGCCCAGATCTTCGCCGAGGCCGCCCGCGCCGAGGGCAGCACCACCGCCAACGTGCACGGCTTCATCGCCAACACCGCCAACTACTCGGCCACGGTCGAGCCGTACCTGAACGTGACCGAGCAGAACCGGCAGTCCACCTGGATCGACTGGAACCGGTACGTCGACGAGCAGCGCTTCGCCCAGGCCCTGCGTACCGAGCTCATCTCGCAGGGCTTCAGCAGCAACATCGGCATGCTGATCGACACCTCCCGCAACGGTTGGGGCGGCTCGGCCCGGCCGACCGGCCCGGTGACCTCCGGTGACATCAACCAGCAGGTCGACGGCTCCCGCATCGACCGCCGGATCCACCTCGGCAACTGGTGCAACCAGAGCGGGGCCGGCCTCGGCGAGCGGCCGCGGGCCAACCCGGCCACCGGCATCGACGCGTACGTCTGGATCAAGCCCCCGGGCGAGTCGGACGGCTCCAGCACCCTCATCGACAACGACGAGGGCAAGGGCTTCGACCGGATGTGCGACCCGACCTACGGTGGCAACCCGCGTAACAACAACAACATGAGCGGTGCGCTCTCCGGCGCCCCGATCTCGGGTGCCTGGTTCTCGGCCCAGTTCCAGCAGCTCATGCAGAACGCCTACCCGGCGCTCTGACCAGCGGCGACAACTGAACCGACAGCAGTCGGTACGTACCAACCGGGCGGTCCCCGTCCCCGGTCCGCGAGGGCCGGAGGCGGGGACCGCCGCTGTCGCAACGCCGGACCGGTCGCCGGCTCAGGGAACCGTCTTCTCCACCGCGGCCGGTCCCTCCTGCTCCAACTCCCGCCGGGCCCGCTCGACGTTGCCCGGGTCCGGGTCGCGGCCCTGGGCCGCCGCCAGGTCCTCGGGGTCCCACGGCTGCTCAGCACCGGTGCGGGCCCGTTCCGGGGCGCTGCCCGCGCCGGCACCGTACGGGTCACCGAGCAGGTCGTCGGTGGGCGGAAAGTCGGCTGCGACGTCGTCCGGGTCGACGAACTCCGGGTTCGCCAAGCCTGGTCCGCCGTCGGTGGCGAACTGTGGTACCGCGATGTCGTCGTCGATCGCGGCGGCCACCTCGGGAGTCTCCTCAAGCGGACGGTCCGGCCTCGGATCGCGGTCGGTCATCTCACTGCCCTCCTGTCCGAATCCGTGGCATCCGGGTGGAATGTCCTCTGCGTGGTCGTGTCTTCCCGGTGGCGTACCCGGGACGACCGGCGCCATACCTGAGCGGGCCCTGCCGGCCCGGAAGTGCGGAGGCCCGACTACCCGGGGCGAATCCGACTCACGCCTGCGGGTGCCCGCCCGTACCCTGCCCCGTCAGGCTCGACACGGCGACGGCTCCCCGACGCGCCGGACGGGCGCCGGGGAGCCGTGGTGAGCGGTACGGCCGGTGACTACCGGCCGAGGATCCGGTCCAGGAACTCGCGGTGGCGGCGTACCGCCGTCCGCAGCTGTTCGGTGTCGGTGGCGTCACCCGTCGCTCCGTCGCCCTGCCCGCGTCCGAGTTCCGCGCGCTGCTCGGCCAGTGCGGTGGTCAGCGCCTCCACCGACTCCTCCACCAGCCGCTGCGCGTCCGCCGCGGCGCCGGAGGGGTCGTCGACGAACCGCAGCTGCACCTCCCGCCAGCGGTCCCGGAACTTCTGTACGGTCTCCGGTTCCAGGAACGCCGCCGTCGTGCCGTCGTGCTCCTGTCCGACCGCCCGGCCGTCCCCGGACTGGTCGACCGTCGCCGGGTAACTGTCGGTGGTGGCCGGCCCCGGGGTGTCGCCGATGCCGTCGATCCGGTCCTCGGCCACCCCGTCACCGGACCGGGCCAGTTCCTCCTCGCGCGGGTCGCGGCGGTCGCCGGCCAGCGCGGACGCCGCGACGGCGCCGCCGACGCTGGGGGCGCCGAAGGCGGTGGGCAGCGGCGCCGGCTCGTGGAACTCCGGCCGTTCCGCTCCGTCTATTCGTCGGGCGCCGCCCTCCGCCGACGCGCCGTCCCGGTCGGTCCGGTCACCGGCGGGCGGGGCCGCCCCGGGCGGCCCGCCCGGCGGTCGCCGCGCTGTTGTCGTAGGAACCCCGCTCGTCCAGCGCGTCCTCGGGGCGCGGGTTCTCCTGGATCTGCTGGTGCTGCTGGCGCATGGCAGGTCTCCTTACCGACTCGAAACGTCCTGTGGGGTCTCCGGGCGGGGCTGTGCCGTGGGCGGGCGGGTGCCGGCCGTCGCCCCGTCGTGCCGTCCGTCGTGCTGCCCGTCGTGCCGTCCGTCGTGCCGTCCGTCGTGCTGGTGTGCGGCGTCCGGAGCGGGCTGCTGACGTACCGGGTCCTCGCCGAGCAGCTCGGCGAAGAGCGCCCGGTAGTGGACCACCGCCTGCCGCAGCTGTTCGGTGTCGGCCTCACCACGTGCGTTGCGCAGCTGGATGTCGTGCGCCTCGCGGTAGTGGTCCAGGGTCCGGGCGTGCTCGACGGAAAGGTGGGCGAGTCGCTCGTCGTACGCCCCGGTGGGGTAACCGCGCTCGGCGATCAACCGGGTGACCAGGTCGTCGGCCGCCCCGACCGCCTCGCCGGGCGAGTCGACGAACCGCGCCTGGATCTCCTCCCAGTCGGCGGCGTACCGCTCGCGGGACTCCGCGTCCAGCGGGGTCAGGGTCAGCGCCGCGTGGCGGCGTTCGCGCTCCCGCAGTTCACGTTCGGCGGCGGCGCGGCTCTCCTGCTCGGCGACCAGCCGCTCGTACTCCGGGCCGAACCTGCTGCGCAGCGCCCGGCGGCGGCTCGCCACCCAGATGACCGGTACGGCCGCCGCGACCACGAGGACAACAAGGACGATGAGGACGATTTCAGTGGGCGACATGGCTCCTCCTTCGTCCTCTGCTATTCCCGCCCGCCCCTGATCCGCAATCCACATCCGCCGTACTTTCACGAGGAGTGTGGGGAGCGGACGAAAGCCACGAAAGGAGTTAGGACAGGTGGATAGCCGGCATCGTGGCTGCGCGGCTGGGGACGGGTCGCCTAGAATCGCCGCCATGACGCGCCGACATTAATTCGCCCGCAGAGGCCGTCGCGGCCCGTGCTGCCGTGGCCCGCCGGGACCTTTCGTGACCCCGAGTCCGAATCGTCCCCACGGGAAGGCCTTATGTCCGCCACCTCTCCGCCGACCGCGCCCGACAGCCGCGCGCGGCGGCTCGCCGTCACCTACCACCTCTACGTCTTCCTCGACGAGTTCGTCCTGCTCTACCCGGTGTACGCGTTGCTCTTCACCGACACCGGACTCTCCGTCGCGGAGATCTCGTCGCTGTTCGTGCTCTGGTCGCTGAGCGGCATCGTGCTGGAGGTCCCGTCCGGCGTGCTCGCCGACGCGGTGTCCCGACGACTGCTGCTCGGCACCGCGCCGCTGTTCGGCGCGCTCGGGTTCGCGATCTGGACGGTGGCGCCGTCGTACGGCGCCTTCGCCCTCGGCTTCCTGCTCTGGGGCGTCCGGGGCGCCCTCCAGTCCGGCGCGGCCGAGGCGCTGCTCTACGACGAACTCGACCGGCTCGGCCTCGCCGGACGCTACGGACAGCTGATCGGCCGGGCCACCGCGACCGGGCTGGTCGCGGTCCTGCTGGCCACCGCGGTCGCGGCCCCGGTCTTCGCCGCCGGTGGTTACCCGGCGGTCGGGGCGGCGAGCGTGCTCGCCAGCCTGCTCTGCGCCGTGGCCGGGTTCGCGCTCCCCGAAAACCGGCCCACCGCCACCTCGACGGAGGCGGCTGCGGCCCGGGCTGTTCCCGTCGGGGTGGCGACGCGGGAGGATCCGCCGGACGGCGTCGGCGAGCCGTCCGGCTGGGTCGCCGTCTTGCGGGCCGGACTGACCGAGGCCAGGGCCAACCCGCCGGTACGGCGGGTTCTGCTGCTCCTCGCCGTGGTCGGCGGCATCTGGGGCGGGTTGGAGGAGTACACGTCACTGCTGGCCGGGGAGGTCGTCGTGGCGTCGGCCGTACCGCTGCTGGTGCTGCTCGTCTCGGCCGGCGTCATGGTCGGCGGGCTGCTCACCCCGGTCGGTCAGCGCCTCGGGCCGGGCTGGTTCGCCGCCACCGTGGCCCTCGCGGCAGCTGCCCTGGCGGTCGGGGCGCTCAGCGGCCGACCGGCGGGCTTCCTGCTGATCGGATTGGCGTACTGCGCCCTGCAGATGGTGGGTCTGGTCCTCGACGTACGGCTCCAGGAGAGCATCAGCGGGCCGAGCCGGGCCACGGTCACCTCCCTGGCCGGACTCGGCACCGAGTTGATCACAATCACCCTGTACGGCGGGTACGCGTTGGCCTCCGGGTTCGTCGGACACGGTGCGATCGTCGCGCTCTGCGCCGTGCCGTACCTGGTGGTGGCGACCGTGCTGGTGCGGGTGCCGGGAACGGTCCGGTCCGTACCCGTGCCCCGGGTCGCGTCAAGAGCCACCGGGATCGAATAAGAGCGATATCTGTCGATACAATCCACCCTCGGGCACTACCGGACGTACCCACGTCCGGTAGTGCGCCGGCCCGTGATTACGTATCCTGCCGAAGGCACGCGCGCCCGCGACCCTCGACTCTGGCCGGAGCCGCGGGCCGCCGGTCCGGGTGTCGGCCCCTGACGCATCCCTTCCGGCGAGGTCTGATTGGAAACCCAGAACTGGCCGATCCGCTCGAAGATAGTCGCGCTGGTCGCCGTGCCGATCGCCGCTCTGATGGCGCTCTGGATCTTCGCGACCACGCTGACCGTGGGGCCGGCGACGAGTCTGCTCGCCGCGCGGACACTTCTCGACGAGGTCGGTCGACCGGCCGAGGCGCTGGTCCTCGAACTGCAGCGGGAACGGCGCCTGTCGGTGATGCAGTTGGCCGACCCTGCCGTCGCGCCCGCCCTCACCGACCAGCGGGCCCGCACCGACCACGCGATCGACACGCTGCGGCGACACGCGTCCAACGAGGACGTCCGGGACACGACCAGCCAGGCGCTCGACGCCCGGCTCGACCAACTGCTCACCGCGCTCGGCACGCTGTCGTCGGGGCGTAGCTTCATCGACGGGCGGAGCGTCGACGCCACCGGAGCGCTGGGCCTCTACAGCGGCATCATCGACGCGGCGTTCCGTACCTTCACCGCCCTGCAGGCGCTGCCCGACGAGACGCTGAACCGGGAGGTCGCCGCCCTCACCGCCCTGGGGCGGGCCCGCGAGGTGCTCGCGCAGGCGGACGCCCTGCTCGCCGGGGTCTTCCGGGTCGGTCGGTTCGGGCCGGGGGAGCACAGCCAGCTCGTCCAGATCATCGGCACACAACGGTTCCTCTACGCCGCCGCGATCGCCGAACTGCCGGACGCCGACCGGACCGAGTACCAGCGCCTCACCGAGGCGGAGCCGTTCGCCCGGCTCCGCGCGTTGGAGGACGACCTGATCGGCCGGGGACGCGGCGGCGCGGCGCCGCCGGTCGACGCGCAGGCCTGGCAGAGCACCTACGAGACCGTGCAGCAACAGCTCCGGGAATTCGAACTGGACGGAGCCGAGGCGCTCACCGAGCGCAGTCGGCCGGTGGCGGTCAACATCCTGGTCCGGTTGGGACTCGCCGGCCTGCTCGGACTCGTGGCCGTGCTGGCCTCCGGCTTCATCGCGCTACGGATCGGCCGGTCCCTGGTCCGACGGCTGACCAGTCTGCGCGCGGCCGCCCTGACGATGGCCGACGAACGACTTCCCGACGTCGTCGGTCGGCTCCGGAAGGGTGAGGTCGTCGACGTCGCCGTCGAGGCACCACCGCTGGACTACGGGCGGGACGAGATCGGCCAGCTCGGCCAGGCGTTCAGCGAGGTGCAGCGGACCGCGATCAGTTCGGCGGTGGACGAGGCCGCGCTGCGGAAGAGCCTGCGGGACGTCTTCCTCAACATCGCCCGGCGGAGCCAGACGCTGCTGCACCGGCAGCTCGCCCTGTTGGACCGGATGGAGCGACGGGTCACCGAGCCGACCGAGTTGGCCGACCTCTTCCGGCTCGACCACATGGCGACCCGGATGCGGCGGCACGCCGAGGACCTGGTCATCCTCGCCGGGGCGCCGGCCGGCCGGGGATGGCGCAACCCGGTCACCATGGTCGACGTCATCCGGGGCGCGATCTCCGAGGTCGAGGACTACGCGCGGGTCGAGCTGGGCAAGGTCGCGCCGTCGGCGGTCACCGGGCCGGCGGTCGGTGACGTCATCCACCTGCTCGCCGAACTGATCGAGAACGCCACCTCCTTCTCCCCGCCGCACACCCGGGTCCGGGTCACCGGCCAGCCGGGGACCCGGGGCTACACGGTCGAGATCGAGGACCAGGGCCTGGGGATGAGCGCCGAGGCGATCGAGGACGCCAACCGGCGGCTCGCCGAACCGCCGGAGTTCGACCCGGCGAACAGTGCCCGACTCGGGCTGTTCGTCGTGGCCCGGCTCGGCGCCCGACACGGCGTACGGGTACGCCTCCAACCGTCCCCGTACGGCGGGATCACCGCTGTCGTCCTGGTGCCGAGTGACCTTGTCGTGTCGGAGAGCGCGGTACCGACGCCCCGTGACGGGCGTACCGGTGCACAGCCGGCCCCGGACGGCGTCGAGGTGGCGTCGCGACCCGGTGGCGACCAGCCGGGCGGCCCGGCGGCCGACCGGGCCCCGAAGTCCGGGCCGGCCTCGAAGTCCGGGCCGGCGCCGACGGCGGAGAGCCCCGCCGCGCCCGCGGTTGCGCCGGAACCGGATCCCCGGCCGGCTTCCGCTCTCGGACCCCGGCGGAAGGCGGGCGCGGCGCTCGACGCGCTGATCGCGTCCGCCCCCGCCGGCAGGTTCGGTGAGCTGCGGTCCGGCACCGACCAGGTGCCGGTCGGCGAGCAGGCCGACCCCGCGGTGCCGCCCCGCCCCACGGAGTCGTCCACCCCGTCCGCCGGTGGCACCACCGGTGCCGTGCGGGACGCCGGCTCCGGTCCCGCCCCGGCCGGCACCGCGTCCGCCGCCGTGAAGGAGGGCGGCACGACCGACCGCCAGCGGAGTCCGGACGGCGGGCCGGCCGGCGACGACGACACCGTGGTGATGCCGGCTCTCCGACAGCAGCGTCCGGCCGGCGGGCCGGCGGGCGACGACGACACCGTGGTGATGCCGGCCCTCCGGGCCGACGGACCGGTCCGGGCGCCGGTGGCGCCGGCCGGCGCGGACGGGCTGCCCCGTCGCATCCGGCAGACCAGCCTCGCGCCGCAGTTGCGGATCGGGGGCCCGGCGCCCGCCGGGGCTGGCCGGTCCCGGCCGGGCGGCGGTGTCGGCGGTACGACCGGAGCCGCCGACGGCTCGGACGAGCCGGCACCGCGATCGCCGGAGCAGGTCCGGGCGGTGATGGCAGCGTTGCAGTCCGGTACGGCACGAGGTCGTCGGGATTCCGGTGCGACACCGCCGTCGATCGGAAACCCCGACGTCACAGCCCGGGTCGCCGATCCGGGTGCCACCGATTCGGAAAGGGACGGGTGAGTGGTGCAGACAACGAGGCCGGGTGCGGATCTCAGCTGGCTGCTCGATGATCTCGTGGAGCGGGTGCCACCCGCGCAGCAGGCTGTGGTCCTCTCCGCGGACGGACTGCTGATGGCCGCCTCGGCGGGGTTGGACCGGGAGGCCGCCGAGCACATGGCGGCGATGGCGGCCGGCTTCCAGAGCCTGGCCAAGGGCGCGAGCCGGCACTTCCGGGCCGGGGCGGTACGGCAGACCGTGGTGGAGATGGAGGATGCCTTCCTCTTCGTGACCGCCGCCGGACAGGGCGCCTGCCTGGCGGTGTTGAGCGGTTCCGCCGCCGACATCGGGGTCATCGCGTACGAGATGGCCATGCTCGTCACCCGGGTGGGTCAGAACCTGAGTGCGCCGTCCCGGGCGCCGGCAGATGCGGACTGACCCGGCGGATCCGGACCACGAGTGGCTGGACGCCGAGGCCGGGCCGGTGGTCCGTCCGTACACGGTGACCGGTGGTCGGGTCGAGCCGGCGTCCGGCAGGTTCGACCTGATGGCCTTCGTGGTGGCCGATCCTCCGAGCGATGACGGTACGCAGCCCCCGCAGCCGGAACAGCGGGCCATCATCGCCATGGCGCAGCAGCCGGTGGCGGTCGCCGATCTCGCGGCCGACCTCGACCTGCCGGTGGGCGTGGTCCGTGTCCTGCTCGGCGACATGCTCACCAACGGGCTGATCTCGATGTACGAGCCGCCCGCATCGCGCCAGTTCCCAGACGACGACATTCTCAAGGCGGTGGTCAATGGACTCCGGGCTCTCTGACCGGACGGCGACGGGCCGGCGGATCCCGCTCGCGCTGAAGATTCTCATCGCGGGCGGTTTCGGGGTCGGCAAGACCACGCTGGTCGGCGCGGTGAGTGAGATCCGGCCGCTGCAGACCGAGGAGGTGCTGACCGATGCCGGGGTCGGCACCGACGACCTCTCCGGTGTGGAGGGTAAGCGGACCACCACGGTCGCGATGGATTTCGGTCGGATCACCATCAACGAGGAGCTCCAGGTCTACCTGTTCGGCACCCCGGGGCAGGACCGTTTCTGGTTCCTCTGGGACGAGCTGGCGTACGGGGCGCTGGGTGCGGTGGTCCTCGCCGACACCCGTCGACTCGCCGACTGCTTCCCGTCCGTGGACTACTTCGAACGTCGGGGCATTCCGTTCGTGGTCGGGGTGAACTGCTTCGACGGCGCCAAGCGGTACAGCGTCGAGGCGGTACGCAACGCGTTGGACCTGGATCCGGCGGTGCCGATCCTGCTCTGCGACGCCCGTAGCCGGCAGTCCGGGAAGACGGTGTTGATCGCCCTGGTGGAGCACGTCGCCCAGCGTCGCGGGGATCCGGTCCCGGCCGGCTGATCCGTGCACCGCCGCCCGCCACCGTGGTCGGGCGGCGGTGCCGACCCCGGCTCCGGGGCGGGCGGGTGCCGGATCAGCCGGTGACGACCAGGACGTCCAGTCGGCGGGGGCCGTGCACGCCCTCGACCCGGTCGAGTTCGATGTCGCTGGTGGCCGACGGCCCGGAGACCATGGTGAGTGGTCGGGTCGGGTCCGCGAGCCGGGCGAGCGCCGCCGGCAGCCCGTCGGCGACCTGGTCGGCCCGGACCACGCAGAGATGGTGGTCGGGGACCAGGCTCAGCAGCCGACGGCCCTGGTCCGGGCCCCCGTCCAGGACCAAGGTCCCGGTCTGCGCGATCGCCACCGCACAGCCGGTGACCACGGCCAACCCCGGTGTGTCCAGGTCGGCCACGGTGAGCGGCTCCGGCTCGCCGTCGCGCCGGACCCGTCCCGGGTACGCCGAGAGCCAGTTCTCCGGCACCCCCGCCGGTACGGCGACGGTGGGAACGGGGCCCAGCAGGTCGGCCAACGTCTCGGGGACCTCGTGCCGTCCGCAGAGTCGTACCGTGGCCCGGTAGTCGACGAGTCGGTCGACGAGCAGGTCGAGCAGCTTCCCGTCCGGCGTCGGGTCGTCCGGGGTGGCGGGCCGGTAGGCGCGGGGGACCAACACCGGTGTGGTCGGTCGGGCGGCCCGGATCCGGGCCAGCACCTCGTCGCGGGCCGAGCCGCCGTCGACGGGACGGGAGGCGGTCGCGCCGCCGCCGGTCACCTCGGGTGCCGTCACGGCTCTCCTCCCGGTTCCGCGCCGCTGTCCCGGCGATCCTGCCCGGCGTCCCGGGTGGTCCCGGCGGCCTGCCGGTCCCGACCGGCCCACCAGTCCCGGAAGGTCTCGGCGGCCGGCAGCGGCGCGTCCCGGCTCGCCGTCCAGGCCGACAGCGGCCACGGCAGTCGACGTACGCCCCGTCGGCCGGTCGCGAGTCGCAGCGGGGCCGAACCCCGCCGGGCGGTCCGCAGCGCCGCCGAGTACCGTCGCCGGTCCCGCATCACCCAGGACATCGCCCGCATCGCGGTCCGTTCCGCCGAGGGGCGGCCGCGCCGGGCGTCCACTCCCCGCTGACGCAGGTGGACCAGCACCTCGGGGATGTCGATCCGGACCGGGCAGGCGTCGAAGCAGGCGCCGCAGAGCGTCGAGGCGTACGGCAGGCTCCGGTTCGCGCCGGCGTCCGGGCCGGTCATCTGGGGGGAGAGGATGGCGCCGATCGGACCCGGGTAGACCGAGCCGTACGCGTGTCCGCCGACCCGCTCGTAGACCGGGCAGACGTTCAGGCAGGCCGAGCAGCGGATGCAGCGCAGTGCCTGTCGTCCGACCGGGTCGGCGAGGGTGGCGGTACGCCCGTTGTCGACCAGCACGATGTGCATGGTCTGCGGGCCGTCTCCCGGGGTGACCCCGGTCCACGTCGAGGTGTACGGGTTCATCCGCTCGCCGGTGGAGGAGCGCGGCAGCAACTGCAGGAAGACCTCCAGGTCCCGGAAGGTCGGCAGCAGTTTCTCCACCCCGACCACCGAGATCAGGGTCTCCGGGAGGGTGAGGCACATCCGGCCGTTGCCCTCGGACTCGACGACCACCAGGGTGCCGGTCTCGGCGATGGCGAAGTTGGCTCCGGAGACGGCGACCCGGGCGCTGAGGAACTTGGCCCGCAGGTGTCGGCGGGCCGCCTCGGCGAGCGCGGCCGGCTCGTCGGTGAGAGTGGCGAGGTCCACCCCGGGCATCCGCCGGGCGAAGATCTCCCGGATCTGCTGACGGTTGTAGTGGATCGCCGGTACCAGGATGTGTGACGGGGTGTCGTCGGCGAGCTGCACGATCAGTTCGGCGAGGTCGGTCTCCACCGCCGCGATCCCGGCGTCGGCGAGTGCCTCGTTGAGCCCGATCTCCTGGGTGGCCATCGATTTGATCTTGACGACCTCGGTGCTGCCGGTGGCCCGGACCAGGTCGGTGACCAGGGCATTGGCCTCCTCGGCGTCCCGCGCCCAGTGCACGGTCGCACCGGCGGCGGTGGCCGCCGCCTCGAACTGTTCCAGCAGTTCCGGCAGGCGGACCAGGACGTCGTCCTTGATGGCGGCGCCGGCCGCCCGCAGGTCGGCCCAGTCGGGAACCTCGCCGACCACCCGCAGCCGCTTGTCCCGGATGGTGTGGGTGGCCCGGCGCAGGTTGGCCCGTAGCTGGGTGTCGGCGAGTTCGCGTCGGGCCGCGGTCGGGAACGGCAGCGGCGCGACGATGTTTCCGGTACCGGTCGGGGTGCCGCTCCCGCTCCCGCTGTCGGGGACGGTGGGCGGACGGTTGCCGCCGGTCGGATCGCCGGCGCTCACCGCGGCACCTCCGGACCGGCCAGGATCTCCGCGTAGTGGATGGCCCGTACCGGTGTGCCGCCGTCCGCCGTCCGTTCCCGGCGGGACAGCCCACCGCCGATGTGCGCCAGGCACGAGTTGTCGGCGGCGGCGACGTACGCCGCGCCGGTGTCGCAGATCGCCCCGCACTTGTCGGCGAGCATCGCGGCCGAGACGTCGGCGTTCTTCATCGCGAAGGTGCCGCCGAAGCCGCAGCACTCCTCGGCGCCGGGGAGTTCGACCAGTTCCAGGTCGCGTACCGCGCGCAGCAGCCGTAGCGGGCGGTCGTCCAGCCGGAGCATCCGCAGCCCGTGGCAGGTCGGGTGGTAGGTGACCCGGTGCGGGAAGGAGGCGCCGAGGTCGGTCTCGCCGAGCACGTCGACCAGCAGTTCGGAGAGCTCGTGGACCCGTGGGGCGAGGTCGGCGACCGCCGCCGCCAGGGTCGGCTCCCCGGCCGCCAGTCGCGGGTACGACTCCCGGACCATCGCCACGCACGAGCCGGAGGGCGCGACGACCGCGTCGTACCCGGCGAAGGTATCGACGAAGCCGCGCACCAGGGGCAACGCCTCGGCGCGGTAGCCGCTGTTGGCGTGCATCTGCCCGCAGCAGCTCTGTGCGGTCGGGAACTCGACGGTGTGACCGAGCCGTTCCAGGATCCGTACGACGGCCCGACCGGTGGCCGGGAACATCAGGTCGTTGACGCAGGTGACGAAGAGGGCTATCCGCACCCGGAGCCCCCACGGGTGACGGCGGTGGTGGTCCTGAGCAGCCCGTTCATGATCAAAGATCCTATCGGCTCGCCGGATGGCGGCAAAGATTCGGACGCCCGGCCAACTGGCCGAACCTGGCCAACGCCTCTGGTTTGATCGTGCGGTGGAGCCCGACCGCGGGCCGGAAACGGAGCGAGGATGTCCGACGAGACGAGCGGAATCGTCCATATCGGCTGTTACACGGCGGAGAGCGGGGGGCAGGGTACCGGCATCGTCGCCGCCCGGCGGGACCCGGTGAGCGGTGCGCTCGACCTGCTCGGGGTGGTCGCGACCACACCCTCGCCGTCGTTCCTGGCCCGGCATCCCCGGCTGCCCGTGCTGTACGCGGTCAACGAGTTGACCGAGGGCACGGTGAGTGCGTGGACCGTCCACGACGACGGCTCGCTCAGCCCGCTCGGTGTCCGGTCCACGGGTGGGGACAGCCCCTGCCACCTGGCCACCGACGCGGCCGGCGAGTACCTGTACGTGGCGAACTACGGCAGCGGCAGTCTCTCGGTGCACCCGTTGGACGCGGCCGGCGCGCCGGGGGAGCGCACCGACCTGGTCCGGCACGCCGGCCACGGTGCCGTACCGGACCGGCAGGAGGGGCCGCACGCGCACATGGTCTCGCCCGATCCGAGCGGTACGTCGTTGTACGCGGTCGACCTCGGCACCGACTCGGTGTACCGCTACCGCCGGGACGACACCGGTCGGCTGCGCGAAACCGGTCGTACCGCGACCCGCCCCGGCACCGGACCCCGGCACCTGGCCCGGCATCCGGACGGCCGACGGTGTTACCTCGCCGGTGAACTGGACGCCTCGGTGACGGCGTACGACCGGCACGGCGCCGACGGCCTGACCGAGCGGGGTCGGGTCGCGGCCAGTGGTCGGTCCGGTCCGGTGCAGCCCTCGGAGATCAGGGTCGGGCCGGACGGTCGCTTCCTCTACCTGGCGAACCGGGGCGTCGGCACGGTTGCCGTGTTCGCCCTGGACGGTGACCTGCCGCGGTACGTCACGGAGGTGGAGACGACCGGGGACTGGCCTCGGCACATCACGGTGCTCGGTGGGCATCTCTACGTGTCGGAGGAACGGTCCGGGGCGGTGGTGGTCCTGCCGGTCGATCCGACCACCGGCGTACCGGGGCCGGCCATCAGCCGGGTGGCGGTGGCGAGTCCGACCTGCCTGCTCGGGAGTTGACCGGGGCGGGTACCCGAGGCCAACCGGCTCGGGTGACCGGTCCGGGCGGGGAGACAGCCTTAAATCTCGAATAAAAAATCCTGAGGTCAAATGGCTGGTGAAGGCCGGAAAGCGCCGCTGACGCCCTGCTTACTGGACAGTAAGAGATCGGTCAACTACCCAAAGTGAATTTTGTTGGCGGCGAGTTTGCCAGACGGCTAACAATCCGCCACCCGCCCCTGGCATGAACATCAAGAAATCCGCAAGATGGTCAGGTGCCTGGCCGCCATCGCAGACGTGGGATTATCAGTGGGTTCGGCGCCATCGCGGCAGCGATGGCGCTCGCCCTTGTTGTGGTCGGAGGATGGTTCGGTTATCAGCGGTTCACCGGACCGGACTGCGCGGGTGAGGTGAAGCTCGCGGTCGCCGCGGCACCCGAGATCGCGCCGGCCGTGCAGGCGACCGCCGCGGACTGGATGGCCGGCGGCGCGGCTGTCGGTGAGACCTGCGTGGTCGTCGAGGTCACCGCGAGCGAACCGGTCGACGTCGCGGCCGCCATCGCAGGCCAGCACGGCGTCTCGTTGAACGGCATCGGGCAGGCGAGCGGCAACGCCGTCCTGCCGACCGTCTGGGTGCCGGACTCCTCGACCTGGCTGCTGCGCCTGCGTCAGCAGGCCCCGGGTTTCGAGCCGGAGAACGGCGCCTCGCTGGCGCGCAGCCCGGTCGTCCTGGCGATGCCGGAGCCGGTCGCGTCCACCGTCGGCTGGCCGCAGAAGAAGCTCGGCTGGTCCGACCTGTTGAAGACGATCACCACCGGAACACGCCTGCGGACCGGCATCGTCGAGCCGAGCCGGGATGCGGCCGGCCTCTCCGGGCTGCTCTCGCTGGCCGCCGCCGCGCAGGCGGCGGGTGCCAAGGGCGGTACCGCGGAGGCGCAGCGGGTGACCACCGGAGCACTCCGGACCCTGGCCACCGGCCGGGCGACCGTCCAGCAGGAGCTGATCGCCCGGTTCCCCCGGTCCACCGACGCCGCCGCCGTCGCCTCCGGCCTCGGCGCCGCACCCCTCTCCGAACAGGACGTCATCGCCTACAACACCAGGAAGCCGCCGGTGCCGCTCGCCGCGCTCTACCTGGACCCCGCGCCGCTCTCGCTCGACTATCCGTACGCGGTGATGCCCGGCACCGAGCCGGCCAAGGTCGACGCCGCGACGCAGTTCTTCGCGGCCCTCGGTACCGGAACCTTCCGCGACCGCCTGGCCGACCAGGGACTGCGCGGCGCGGACGGCCTCTTCGGCGACGGGTTCGCGACCCCGCGCGGCGCGCCGAGCCCGGCGGGCACCGATCCCACCCCGACCCCCGGGGCGAACCCCGGCGGTACGGCGGCCGGGGGCTCGGCGGCGGTGATCGAGCGCACCCTGTCCAGTTGGTCGGTCGCCACCCAGTCGGGCCGGATGCTCGCCATCATCGACGTCTCCGGCTCGATGCTCAACGAGGTCCCCACCGCCGGCAACGCCAGCCGGATGAAGGTGACCCTGGAGGCGGCCCGGCGCGGACTGGGGCTGTTCGACGACTCCTGGGCACTCGGGCTCTGGAGCTTCTCCACCGAACTCTCCGGCGGTCGCGACTACCGGGAACTGGTGCCGATCGGGCCGCTCTCCAGCCAGCGGAGCAGGCTGGAACGTGAACTCGCCGGCCTGCGGCCCAAGCAGAACGGCAACACCGGCCTGTTCGACACGATGCTTGCCGCGTACAAGACCGTTCAGGAGGACTGGGAACCGGGCCGGGTCAACTCGGTGGTGATGCTCACCGACGGCAAGAACGAGGACGCCGACGGCATCAGCGAGTCGGCGCTGGTCAACCAGCTGAAGCGGATCGCCGACCCGGACCGGCCGGTGCAGGTCGTGATCATCGGTATCGGCAACGAGGTCAAGCGCTCCGAGCTGGAGTCGATCACGAAGACCACCGGTGGCGGGGTTTTCGTGACCGAGGACCCGGCGAAGATCGGCGACATCTTCCTCCAGGCGATCGCGCTGCGTCCGTCCGGCGCGCCCCGCTGAACCGGCGCCGGTGGGGCGGGCCCGGCCCGCCCCACCGGCCGGAGCCCTCCAACAGGTCACCGGCCGCCAGCGCAAACAAGTGACAGTAATTTGTCGGAAGCTCTCCGTAGTGCCCCCGGTACGCGAAGATGTCGAAGTGCCCCGGGCCGCTCGCTAGGAGAGCCAGCGGCCGATCGGGTTGCCCCCTGGGAGCGAGGGAGGGCCGGTGACGTCGGCGACACTGCTGAGCCCTGCCACGATGCCTCCGGAATCCACTCCGGGGGCATCCGCACGATCCCCCCGGGAGCGGCAACGAAGCTACCTCCGGGCCATCCTGGTCCTCGACACCGTCATCCTGGTCCTGGCCGTGCTCGGCGGCTACTTCGCCCGGTTCGGCGGCGACGAGGCGCGCGGCTCCGACATCCCGTACGTGATCGTCGGCCCCGGGCTGGTCCTCGCCTGGCTCGTCTCCCTCAGGGCACTGCGCTGCTACGACCACCGGGTGCTCGGCTACGGCGCCGACGAGTACCGCCGGGTCACCTCGGCCAGCCTCCGGCTCGCCGGCGGGATCGCGATCGCCGGCTACATCGCCGACGTCGGCGTGTCCCGGGGCTTCCTCGGCATCTCGTTCGCGGTCGGCACGGTCGCCCTGGTGGCGGCCCGGTTCGCGGCCCGCAAACACCTGCACCGGGCCAGGGCCCGGGGTGAGGGCTGGGCCCGCCGGGTCCTGGTCGTCGGCGACACCGCACACGTCCTGGAACTGGTCCACACGCTGCGGCGCGAACCGTACGCCGGCTACCAGGTGGTCGGAGCCTGCATCCCGGACGCGCTGCTCGCCCCGGTGCCGCAGCGGCTCGGCGACGTACCGGTGCTCGGGTCGTTCCGGGCGATCGTGGACGCGGCGACGACGATCAACGCCGACACGGTCGCGGTGACCGCCTGCACCGAACTGACCGCCACCCGGCTACGCCGGCTCGGCTGGCAACTGGAGGGCACCGGCATCGACCTGGTGCTGGCGCCGGCGCTTACCGACGTCGCCGGCCCCCGGATCCACACCCAGCCGGTCGCCGGCCTGCCGCTGATCCACGTCGAGGCGCCCGAGTTCCGGGGCGCCCGCAAACTCGTGAAGGGATTCGTCGACCGCGCCCTGGCGCTCACCGCGCTCTCCGTCGCGCTGCCGCTGCTCGCCCTCATCGCGCTCGCGATCAGGTTCGACAGCCGGGGGCCGGTGATCTTCCGGCAGGTCCGGGTGGGGCGGGGCGGCCGGGAGTTCGGCGTCTACAAGTTCCGGACCATGGTGGTGAACGCCGACGCGCTGCTCGCCGAACTGGCCGCGAAGAACGAGACCGACGGGCTGCTGTTCAAGATGCGCGACGATCCCCGGGTCACCCGGGTCGGTCGCCTGCTGCGCAAGTGGTCCTTCGACGAACTGCCCCAGCTCGCCAACGTGCTGCTCGGGCAGATGAGCCTGGTCGGGCCGCGTCCGCCGCTGCCCTCCGAGGTGGCCCGCTACGACGGCGACGTGGCCCGCCGGCTGCTGGTGAAGCCGGGCATGACCGGGCTCTGGCAGGTCAGCGGCCGGTCGGATCTGAGCTGGGAGGACGGTATCCGGCTGGACCTCTACTACGTGGAGAACTGGTCACTCGCCGCCGACCTCACCATCCTCTGGAAGACCTTCGGCGCGGTGGTCCGCAGCCGGGGCGCGTACTGAGCCGACGCCGGTCCGGACCCTCCGGGCCGGACTCAGGCCGGACCTGTTGGGCGGGTGGTCAGGCCGGACCCGTCCAGTCCAGGCAGACCGCCACCGCGTCGTCGACCAGGTCACTGCCGACGAACGCCCGCAGGTCGCCGAGGAGCGAGCGGACCGCCTCCAACGGAGCCAGCGACCGGGTCCGTCGCGCCGACCGGTGCAGCGCGGTCTCGCCGTACCGGGCGGAGCGGGACGTGGCGTTGAAGACCCCGTCGCTGACGATCAGGAGCCGGTCGCCGGGGAGCAGGTCGAACCGTTGCGACTGGTAGATGGTGCCGTCGAACATGCCGAGCGGGAACTGGTCGTCCAGCGGCTCGTCGTGTACCTCTTCGTCGCGGACCAGCAGCAGTCGGGGCGAGCCGGCGTCCACCGCCGTTACCTGACCGGTGGCGAGGTCCAGTTCCAGCAACAGCGCCGAAAGGTGCTGCACCCCCTGGTGGTAGGAGTAGATCGCCTGGTCGGCCAGGGCCGCCTGGTCGGCGAGTTCGAGACCGGCCCGGCGGGCGTTGCGCAGCGCGTTGGTGCCGAGACAGGTCAGCATCGCGGCGCCCACCCCCTCGCCCATGCCGTTGACCGTCGACAGCCACAGCCGTCGGGTGTCGTCCGCCCAGTCGAAGCTGTCGCCACGTACCGCGTACGCCGGTTCGAGTTGGCCGGCGAGACTGAACGAGGGACGGATCCGACTGCGCCCCGGCAGCAGTTCCCACTGCATCTCCGCGGCCAGGGTCAGCTGGCGGGCCCGGGCACCCGCCGCGTACCGGTCGGTTCCGGCCCGGACCGCGACCAGTTCGTGGGCCAGCGCACCGGCCGCCTCCGCCAGCTCCGCCCGGCGGTCCGGGTCCGCCGGACCCGGGCTCAGCCGGAGTACGCCGATCCGCTCTCCGCGTACCGTCACCGGCAGGTACAGCGTCCCGTCCTGCACCACCTCGGACTGGCGGTCGAAACACCGCCAGCCGGGGGTACCGGCGCCCCGTACCGGGTCGCCGCCGGTGAGCGGCAGCAGGGCGGAGAGCCGGTAGTCGACCTGGAGCAGGGTCGTCTCGACGACGGCGTACTCCTTGGCCAGTTCGTCGGCGAGATGCTCCACCACAAGATCGGCGGGGGCGTTGGCCAGGCAGCGCCGGATCCCGGTCAGCCGGTCGCTCATCGCAGTGCCGCCGATCGACCGGTCGCGGGGGGTCCGGACCCGCGTACCGGCCGGGTCGCGGCGGTGTCCGGGCGCACCCGTGCGGCGACCTGCGGGGCGGCGGTAGTGTCGGGGCCACCATGAATCATTCCGGTGGTCCGGACGGACCGGATCCGAGCTTCGTCACGGCGGTCGACACCGCCGCGTCGGCGCTGCTCTCGGTCTGGGACGCCGCCCGGGAGCAGACGACCGGGCGCCTCTCCACCTCGCAGCTGCGCGCGCTGATGGTGGTCGAGCAGTTCGACGGGCTCAACCTGCGCGGGTTGGCCGGCGAGCTGAACATGCTGCTCTCCTCGGCGAGCCGGCTCTGTGACCGGTTGGTCGCCGCCGGCCTGCTCGAACGGGAACCGGGCCGGGCCGACCGCCGGGAGATCTCGCTGCACCTGACCACCGTCGGTCAGCGTCTGCTCGACGAGGTGCGCGCCGACCGTCGGGCCAGGCTCGCCGCCACCCTCGCCGGGGTGAGCCCGGCCGGTCGGCAGGCCCTGCTGCGCGGACTCGTCGAGTTCGAGCGCGCTCTCCGGGCGGAGGCCGAGGAGACCGAGCGCTCGGCCTGAGTCGAGTTCGAGCGCGCTCTCCGGGCGGAGGCCGAGGAGACCGAGCGCTCGGCCTGAGCGACCGGCGGCCCGCCCCGGGACGCGCCCGGGCCGATGGTCGCGGCCGCTCCCCGTCACCCGTACGGCGGGTTGTCGAGCTGTGCGCATCGGCGCTGGCACTCCTGTCGACGACAATGGTTGCTTCCTGGGATAGTTGCCTGACGGCAACAATAGCGAGCCGGATTCCGGGCCGGTGACCGGGAACGGTCACCGGGCGGCGGCGCGTCGGCAACCGGGCGCGTCGTCGCCCTCGGACATAGGCTTCCCGCGCCCCGGGTCGCCGACACCTCCCGGCCGGCCGTCGAATCCCGGCAGCGGGTCACCGATCGGGTCGGGCCAGCCAGCGGGCCGGCTGCTCCAGCACCGCCCGGACCACCGAGCCGGCCGCCCCGAGCACGGCCGCCTCGCCGCCGAGCAGGGCCGCCCGTACCGTCACCGGTGACCAGGCGGCGGTGAGCACCCGGCGACGGATCGCCGCCTCGACCGGCGGGGCCAACCAGC
The DNA here is from genome assembly GCF_039871775.1 of Plantactinospora sp. B5E13. Lineage (NCBI taxonomy): Bacteria > Bacillati > Actinomycetota > Actinomycetes > Micromonosporales > Micromonosporaceae > Plantactinospora > Plantactinospora sp. B5E13. The sequence continues at coordinate 2,499 of NZ_JBDPLT010000027.1, read as the reverse complement.
GGGCGAGCGGGGCGTAGATGCCGCCGAGCACCACGGTGTCCACGTCGAGCAGATTGATCACTCCGGCGACCGCGACGCCGAGCGCGTCGGCGGCCCCGGCGAGGGCCTGACAGGCCGCCGGATCGGCCCGCTCGGCCGCCTCCACCAGCCGGGCGACGGGTGCCCCGGTCAGTTCGGCACCGCCCAGGATGGCCTCCTGGCCGGCGTACTGTTCGAGGCAACCGCGACCGCCGCAGCGGCACGGACGCCCCTGTGGATGTACGGGGACGTGGCCGAGTTCGCCGCTCCAGCCCCGGGCACCCCGGAACAGCGTGTTGTGCAGCACGATCCCGGCGCCGATGCCCACCTCGCCCGAGACGTAGATGAAGTTCCCGGAGTCGGCGGCGGACGAGGCGTGCAGTTCGCCGAGCGCGGCGAGGTTGGCCTCGTTGTCGACGGTCAGGCCCCGACCGGCGAGCACCGGATGCCCACCGAGCAGGGCCGGTACGTCCACGTCCCGCCAGCCGAGGTTCGGCGCGAGCCGGACCACCCCGGCCGCGGTGACCAGCCCCGGTACGGCGAGCGCCGTGCCGGCGAGCAGCAGGTCCTGCCGGTCCGCGGCGGCGGCCGCCTCGGTGACCAGGTCGGCGACCAGGGCCAGGGTCTCGGCGGGTGACACCGGTCGCAGGTCCGTCCGGCGGACCGCCCGGTGTCGTACCGCACCGGTCAGGTCGACCAGGCAGGCGGCGAGGTAGTCGACGTTGACCTCCAGTCCGAGGCCGGCCGGGCCGTGACCGGCCAGGGTCAGCCCGAGTGCGGGACGACCCGCGCCGGACCGGGGGGCCGGATCCACCTCGGTGAGCAGCCGACCGGTGATCAGATCGTCGACCAGGGTGGAGACGGTGGCCCGGGTCAGCCCGGTGGTGGCGGCGAGCGCGGCCCGGGACGGCGGGCTGGACGCGCTGGCGATGTGCCGGAGCACCAGCGCGAGATTGTGCTCGCGCAGGCTGGCCTGGCGGACGGCGGTGGCCGCCGCCGCGCCGACCGGCGTCGTGGTGGGTCGCGGCACGGTATTGACAATGCCATACCCCGGTAAAATAATTCAACCGATAAACAAATCGGCCGGGTTGCCGGCATGTCAACCCGGGATGTTCTCAGCGTCGAGTCCCTCTCCTGGAGGTCCCCCATGGCAGTCCGACCCACCCCTGCCGACAAGTTCTCCTTCGGCCTCTGGACCGTCGGCTGGACCGCGCGCGACCCGTTCGGTGAGGCCACCCGGGACGCCCTCGACCCCGTCGAGGCGGTCAACCGGCTTGCCGAGCTGGGTGCGTACGGGATCACCTTCCACGACGACGACCTGATCCCGTTCGGCTCCGACGACACCACCCGCGACCAGCACATCGCCCGGTTCCGCAAGGCGCTGGAGGAGACCGGTCTGGTCGTACCGATGGTCACCACCAACCTCTTCACCCACCCGGTCTTCAAGGACGGCGGCTTCACCAGCAACGACCGTGACGTCCGGCGGTACGCGCTGCGCAAGGTGCTCCGCAACATCGACCTGGCCGCCGAACTCGGCGCGCACACCTTCGTGATGTGGGGCGGCCGGGAAGGCGCCGAGTACGACGTCGCCAAGGACATCCGGGCCGCGCTCGACCGCTACCGCGAGGCGGTCAACCTGCTCGCCCAGTACGTCATCGACCGGGGCTACAACCTGAAGTTCGCCATCGAGCCGAAGCCGAACGAGCCCCGGGGCGACATCCTGCTGCCGACCGTCGGCCACGCGCTCGCGTTCATCAACGAGCTGGACCACCCCGAGCTGGTCGGCCTCAACCCGGAGGTCGGGCACGAGCAGATGGCCGGGCTCAACTACATGCACGGCATCGCCCAGGCCCTCTGGGCCGGCAAGCTGTTCCACCTCGACCTGAACGGCCAGCGCGGCATCAAGTACGACCAGGACCTCGTCTTCGGGCACGGTGACCTGCTCAACGCCTTCGCCCTGGTCGACCTGCTGGAGAACGGCGGTCCGCAGGGCGGTCCGGCGTACACCGGCCCCCGGCACTTCGACTACAAGCCGTCCCGGACCGAGGACTACACCGGTGTCTGGGCCTCGGCCGAGGCGAACATGCGGACGTACCTGCTGCTCAAGGAGCGGGCGGCGGCGTTCCGGGCCGACCCGGAGGTGCAGGAGGCGCTGGCCGCCAGCAAGGTCTCCGAGCTGTCGACCCCGACGCTCAACGAGGGCGAGACCTACACCGACCTGCTCGCCGACCGGAGCGCGTTCGAGGAGCTGGACGTGGACGCGGTGGCGGCGCGCGGCTTCGGCTTCGTCCGGCTGAACCAGCTGGCGGTGGAGCACCTGCTCGGCGCCCGCTGAGCGGGTCTGGGTGTGGTTGGGGGCCGGCTCAGGTATGGGGTCGGGGGCCGGATCGCCCACGACGGGATCAAGCCTGACCGCCCAGAGTGGGCGATCCGGCCCCCGACCCGTCCGCCCCAGACCCGGCCGCCCCTGACCCGGGCCCA